>CAZUMX010000009.1:0-6262 GCA_964622275.1 uncultured Candidatus Saccharibacteria bacterium | reverse complement strand
TGGTTTGATTCAGAAGAAGACAAGGGGACAACATTCTACGTCACACTTCCTATGGCAGGGATGCCCAAAAAGACGGGGATTAAAGGACTGACGGCATAAAGGATTGTGGTACTATTGGGATGTATATGGAAGGGAAGAAAAAGACCATTTTAGTGTTAGAAGATGAACGAACGCTTGCAAAGGCTGTCCGTGATGCTCTTGCGAATCGTGGGTTTGAAGTCGCTCTTGTGAATAATGTCCAAGATGGTCTTCAACAAATGAAAAACCTTGGAGGCGTTGATGCGATTTGGCTCGACCACTATCTCCTTGGAAGTGGGAATGGTCTTGATTTTGTTGTTGAAGTGAAAGGGAAAGAAGAATGGAAATCCATCCCCATTTTTGTGGTTTCCAATACAGCTTCGACGACAAACATTCGTTCATATATTCAACTCGGAGTGCATAATTACTACACAAAAGCTGATTACGATATCAATCAAATTATCAGTGATGTGGAATATGCGCTTTCGCATCCACAAGGGAAGATATAACTATCTATGGCAAACACACCAAATGGCATTAAAATTTTGATTGTTGAAGATGAAGCTCCGCTCCGAAACGCAATGAGCGATATTCTGACCTTTGAGGGGTTCGCTGTTTTTCAGGCGAAGAATGGCCAAGAAGGACTCGATATCGCCCTCAGAGAACATCCCGCAATTATTCTTTTGGATATTGTGATGCCAATTATGGACGGGCTTACGATGCTCGAGAAGCTCCGGCAAGATCCTGCCTATGGAAAGAACGCCGCGGTGATTCTCCTTACGAACATCAACGATCCAGACAAAGTTGCGCAAGCCACTGATGCGGGGAGCTATGATTTTTTGGTGAAGAGTGACTGGCACATTGAAGACGTGGTCAAGAAGATTAAGGGGAAGTTGGGGATTGCGTAATCAGCGCATCAAAAGGAAAAGACCATGCGATTTAGGTTTCGCATGGTCTTGTAGAGGGACTCAATATGGGTAGGTTGCGTCCACTAGAATGAATAGACATAGACATAGACCCATAAAGAATGCCACGCCGATGAATACTTTTTCTCCGATACTCATCGGAGCGTCGACTTTGATCACGAAGCCCCTGATATCGAGGAACTCCCTGGGGACTTCCATCTGAGGATAATCCCCACGCACGGGCTTTCCTGCTAAGCATTCGCCGTTCCAAGACAGCCCTCTTGAGTCCGCGAACCCTTTGATCGCTGCTTGCTCGTTGATTGTCAGTATGATCCCATACCTTCTAGGTTTACGGAGGCAGAGCGCTCCATTGACACTGACCATGTTTGAGCCTGTGGGATCTTCGGGTGCTGTTGCGTGGGTGATAGTGGGTGCAAATAGGAAAATCAGAAAGACAATGATCGAAAATGGCTTGATGCCCATGACATCTCCTAGTTTAAAACTCCGAGGATATATAAACATAATCTAGACAATATGTCAAATATAATTGGCACATTGAAGACGTGGTCAAGAAGATTAAGGGGAAGTTGGGGATTGCGTAACCCCCCAACACTTATGGTGTGAATCTTGTTGACCGATCAACAGAAAACCCGACAGCTGTCGGGTTTTGTAATGTAAGGGCAAGAGAGGGTCTTTCTTTACGCAAAGCGAACGAAAACCAGCAAGATCGCCAAAAAAGCATAACACGCTGCCCAACCACGATGACCATGTTTCCACTGATGGACTGTGAGGATGACCATCATCAACGCGGCAAGACTTGTTGGGATGTCTTTTGTATCCACGCGCACTCTCCTTATGAGATGTAGTCTTTTAACATCCTACTTTAAAAAAACACATCGTCAACATATGACTTGTGTTCATTAACAGTTCTTATATACTCCCTTCATATGTTTAAAGAATTTTTGATGCGAAAGATGCTTGAAAAGCAGATGAAGGATGTTCCAAAGGAACAGCAAGAAGCTTTGATTAAAGCAGTTTCTGAACACCCGGAATTATTTACGGAGATTGCAACAAAGATTAAGTCACGTATGGACAACGGAGAAGATCAGATGAAAGCCGCAATGACTGTCATGATGGATTACAAAGATCAACTTCAAGGTATTCTCGGCCCAAAGTAAATGCGAGCATCCTTCAGTGAGGGAGAATCTTGTCTAAGAAAATGATGTTGTAAGTATCATAAAAGAGATGGCAGGTACCAGACGGTACCTGCCATGAAAGAATTCTTGTGCCCTATGATGCCGCTATATAGAAAAAGAATATAAAACACGCAATTGCTATTAGAAAATATAAAAAACTTTGCAATCCATCGCCGTAATCGTTAGCTGATGCTGCAATGGATAATGCTACTGTAAAACTTAAGCCAGCAAGAACAATCGCCATATGTCCTCCAAGAAATTTGTGTGAACTACATAGACCGAATTATATTTATATAATTTATATCATTTGTCAATACCTCGTAAAAAGTTACCATTCAGGCTATAGTTCTTTTCTATGGCACTTCAGATTGGTATTGTCGGGCTTCCAAATGTGGGCAAATCCACACTCTTCCAAGCACTTACACGAAAGAGTGTGCTCATCGCGAATTATCCCTTTGCAACGATTGACCCATCGGTCGGAGTCGTTGCTGTCCCTGATGAGCGACTTCAAAAACTTTCAGTGTTTTCTCATTCAGCAAAGACTATCCCTGCAAGCATTGAATTCGTGGATATCGCAGGACTTGTGAAAGGAGCATCAGAAGGTGAGGGATTGGGGAATCAGTTTCTTACTCATATTCGAGAGACGGATGCCATTGCACAAGTCGTGCGAATTTTTGAAGACGGAGATATCCACCATGTTGCGGGAGCCATCGATCCCGTGGGAGATATTGGTGTGATCAACCTCGAACTTGCCCTTGCAGATCTCCAGACTGTCGAGAAACGTATTCAGTCAATTGGGCGGGAGGTAAAGCGTGGTGATAAGGAAGCTGTGGCAGAAGACGCAGCATTGCGAAAGATCGAAGCAGGACTCAAAGAAGGCAAACGTGCGAGAAGTGTTCAGTTGACCGATGATGAAAAAGCAAAGATTAAGCAACTCGGTCTCATTAGTATGAAACCTATCCTCTATGTGTTGAATAAAAAACACGGGGGACAAAATTTGGATGAACTGAAAGATACACGTTTCCAAAAACTTCTTGAATTTTTGAAATCCGAGGGAGCAGAGTATGTCGTGGTAGATGCCAAGATTCAAGATGAGCTTGCGGCTTTTGAAGGAGAAGAGCGTGTCATGATGAGAAGTGAGATGGGGGTTACCTCAGATGGAGTCGACGATCTTATTCGCGGGGCGTACCACTTGCTTGGTCTTGAAACGTATTTCACCACAGGAGAAGACGAAACACGAGCATGGACTATTAAGGTGGGTTCGACTGCGCCAGAGGCTGGGATGGCAATCCACACAGACTTTAAGGATAAATTTGTCCGTGCGGAAATCATCAATTGGAAAACACTTCTAGATGCGGGAAGTTTTGCGACTGCCAGAGAGAAAGGGTTAGTCCGTACTGAAGGAAAAGAATATATTGTCAAAGACGGAGATGTCATTGAGTTTAAAATCTAAACTCAATTCTCCGCACCATGAGCCCAAAAGAATACCCCCTAAACGATAAAGTTTTTGGGGGCTAAAGTAGTTGAGTGTTATACATGTAGGGAAGTGTACCCCCGATTTTCTTCGTCATCTGCGCATCCATGGCAGATTTTGAGACCCGGGGTCTCGTAGCTCGGTGCGAAGAATGGCGTTTCGCTCATTCCATGGCATTTCGGACACTCTCGAAGCGGATAGTGGGCTTTCGGCTGGGTCATCCACCAGATGAGGCAGACGACAACGATGATGATCACAGCAGCGACCGTCATGTGCTCCTCCTATGTTGACACAGAACTTTTTGGCTACTCACAATCATTACATAAACAGACATTCTGTCTAGTATCTCCTTGCCGAAGAGACAAAAGAATGAAAGGATAAGCGCAGGGTGTCCTGTACCTATCTCTTTTGCCATTCAAAGGAGTCTTGTATGGGAATAACGGTCTTTGAGATTGATTTCTACGGAGTTGCTACTCCAGAAGTGACTTCTCAGTATCAGTGTCCGAATTGCAAGAGGACATATCGGAGCGAGGGGTATGCTTCAGTAGTGTTCCTCAACGATATATCACATCTCGTGTGTAACTCGGTTCTCCCGTGTTGCGATGGCCAGTATTATGTTGCGTCTGTATTTGATACAAAAGAGGAAGCTGAGTCTACGAACTATAGAGCAATTGCGCTCATTCAGTCAGCACAAGCTGACAAAGTCTTGGCTCCCAAAGAAGTGACCGAGGTTGTGCGTCTTGTCCAAAAAGATATTGGTATTCACCAGCCACCCGACAATTCACCAAGAGGTCATAACCTCAACTCCTGACCATTCGGTCAGGAGTTTTCTTTTTGAAAGGAGTAGGTATGATAATGGTTATGGCGCAAGAATACGATCACAAGGAGGTAGAGCAGAAATGGCAGTCTGTATGGGAGGGGCATCCAGAAGGGAGGGTAGACATAGACCAGCGTAAGAAAAAAACGTATCTTCTCGTTGAGTTTCCATTTCCATCAGGAGACGGGCTTCATGTGGGCCATGTTCGTAGCTACACTGCAATGGACGTGCTTGCGAGAAAACGACGCAGGCAGGGCGAAAATGTGCTTTACCCTATAGGCTGGGACGCTTTTGGTCTTCCGACCGAGAACTATGCGATCAAGGTTGGGGAAGCACCACAGAAGGTGACAGAAAGAAATTCTGGCAATTTTCGCCGTCAGCTCAAAGCACTTGGGATATCGTTTGATTGGTCACGTGAGGTCAACACTACGGATCCGAAGTACTACAAGTGGACGCAGTGGATCTTTTTACAAATGTATAAAAAGGGGCTCGCGTACAAGGCTAAGACCACGATCAATTGGTGTCCGAAGTGCAAGATTGGGCTTGCGAATGAAGAAGTCGTCGCAGGAGCATGTGAGCGATGCGGGTACTCTCCCGTCGAGAAGCGCGAGAAAGAGCAGTGGATGCTCGCAATCACGAAGTATGCACAACGACTCCATGATGATGTTGAAGCCCTTGAGTACATTCCTCAGGCGAAAATTCAGCAGCGCAATTGGATTGGACCATCAGAAGGAGCAGAAATCGACTTTACACTCTCTGGAATCGAGGGGCAAAAAGATGGCACGCACAAAGTTAAAGTATTCACCACTCGTCCTGACACATTGTTTGGAGCGACATTTTTGGCAATCTCTCCCGAGCTTGCGAAAAAGTGGATGGCAATCGGATGGAAGGCAACAGAGAACATCAAGAGTTTCGTGGACGAAGAACTCAAACGTCGTTCTGATGATAAGTATGCGAATGAGACTGACAAGCGGGGCGTGGATGCGGGAATCACCGCCGAAAACCCTGCGACAAAAAAGCAGATTCCTGTCTGGGTGGTGAACTACGTGCTTGGTGACGTTGGCACTGGTGCGATTATGGCTGTTCCTGCTCACGACGAACGAGACTTTGAATTTGCCAAGAAGTTCTCGCTTTCAATTATTGAAGTGGTTTCTGGAGGAGATGTATCTTCTGGCGCATATCCTGGCGAAGGGACACTGATGAACTCTGGAACATTTACTGGGACAAAAAATACTGATGCGAAATGGAAGATCACTGAAGCGGTGGGAGGGAAGAAGATGACTACGTTTAAGCTCCGTGATTGGGTTTTCTCTCGTCAGCGATACTGGGGAGAGCCAATCCCGATGATTTTTTGTGAATCTTGCAAATGGGTTCCTGTGCCCGAGAAGGACCTTCCCGTGATGCTTCCAAAGGTCGATCGGTATGAGCCCACGGACACTGGAGAATCACCATTGGCGAATATCACCGAGTGGGTGAATACCACGTGCCCTGCGTGTGGAAAGCCCGGGAGGCGTGAGACTGATGTGATGCCAAACTGGGCGGGGTCATCATGGTACTACCTCCGCTACGCTGATCCGTCCAATGATCAAGAGTTTGCTTCAGAAGAGGCACTGAAGTATTTCACTCCCGTTGATTGGTATAACGGTGGAATGGAACATACAACACTTCACCTCCTGTACTCGCGTTTTTGGCACAAGTTTCTCTTCGACATTGGCGTCGTCCCCACATCCGAGCCATACATGAAGCGCACGAGTCATGGCATGATTCTTGCTGAAGGAGGGGAGAAGATGTCGAAGTCTAAAGGTAACGTGATCAATCCTGACGACATCGTGAAGCGCTATGGAGCAGATAC
>CAZUMX010000008.1:0-30369 GCA_964622275.1 uncultured Candidatus Saccharibacteria bacterium | reverse complement strand
TCGTGGAAAACGAAAAAGTTCCAAAGACAGAGAAACTCGGAGATGTCATTCCTGATATCGATCCCGAACTTCGTGATGTTCCAGTTGAGAGGGTTGTGATTGGTCCAAAGGCCATCATCGCTTTTACTCTTCTGGTGTTTCTGGCTTTAACGTTTGTTTGGCTTTCTGTTCAGAAGACCTTGCGTGTTCCTGCACTCGCTGTCGTCTCGGAAGAGATGACTACAAACGAGGGAAGCACCAAGCCTCCTTCGAAGAAGTTGGAGGTGGCGCAAGTCACTCCGGTTGGACTTAAGAACGACAGTGCTCTTACGTACGTTGTGGAAGAAGGCGATTGGTTGTCGACGGTTTGTCCTAACGATTGGCAGAACGTTGCGGCCAAAAACGACATCAAGAATCCTGACCTCATTTTTCCTGGGCAGAGACTTGAACTGACTGATGCTTGCGGAGAGCAGATCTCTCCATCAGTTCGCTTAGCTTCTCGTACTGAGGTCAATGGCGTAGTTCCGGTATTTCACTCCAACCAGGGTGTCGCCTCCCAGGGTGAATACACTGAGTGGAGATATCGGGGCACTGATCCTCTCGGGTGCGATACTAGACCCGAAGAGGCGCTCAAGCGCTTTCCGGCGCTTACGGAAGAGGACCGCAAGGAATTCCTCCGAAAGATCGCTGAGGTTGATGGAGCGAAGACTGTTGATATGAAAAAGGGAATGGTGATTGGCGATATGTTGGGGGGTCGTAAGATCTATCCCAATACCCGAATCGCATTCACTCCAGATGACGGAGATGTCATGACGGTGTACACGCACGAGCGTGTTGAGGTCGTCAACGGAGTGCCTACACGCATCCGAATGACGCTCAACATGCCCCAAGTGTGTTGTAACTACGCACTTCTTGTCGAAAGGAAAGTGGAGGGACCTCCACCAGTGCCTATTGAGGCAAAGGTGAACCCCCCACCAGATCCACCCACATGCAACAGAGGACCCTGCGTCCCAATGAGTCTGCCCCAAGACTGCGCCACGACCGGCTGCGTCTCGGGAGTTCCACTCTCCGACGCAAGTCCCTCGTGTGACGCCTCTTGCGCGCCCACTCAACCGAATTCTGGTTCACCTTCCGATGGAAGGAGGACTCTCGCGTGTGATGGATTATGTCCTATCGACGAAAGAATGCGAAATCTCACCCCCGAGGCAACCTTCACGGTCCTTGGTGGAGCAATGGTCACAGCATCTTCGCCAGAAGACATTTGCCGGCAAACACCGGATGTTGAGTATAAAGGGATGGCACTCGTATGCCTTCCTGATGGAACGGTGAAGAAGAGGGAGTAATCCATCTTCTTCAATCTTTTTAAACTCTAAAATGAATAGGGGATGATGATGAAAATGACGATGGGAAAAGCGGTCCTTGTGGCCGTACTCATGTGTGGTGCTTCTGTTGCACAAGCGACAGGAGGAAGCCAACCAACAACTCAGGTCATCGACCAGTCGGGCAGTTGTTTCAACTGCACGACGATTCCGAGTCAGACCATCAATCAGCCGCAAGGCGGACAAGGTGGTGCTGGGGGGAACGCTTCGAATACCACTACTGTTACAGCCAATCCTGTGGCTTATGGTGGTGGAGGGGGCAATGCATCAGCGACAGGTGGGTCTGTTCACAATAGCGGGAATTCGTCTTCGAATTCCTCTGCGAGTCAGCATCAAGGGCAGACTCAGCAGCAGACTTCCAATTCCTCAGCGGCAGTGACTGGTAGTGGGAATTCCAACCAGGACCAAACACAGTCTATTACGGGGAGCGGAAACTCGAATCAGTCCCAATCCATGAATGGAAGCGGAAATTCGAGCCAGTCGCAGAGTGTCTCGGGGAGTGGCAACTCGACGAATAATTCGAGTGGCAATGTCTCCAACACTGGCAATGTCTCGAATGCGGGAAATGTCGACCTCAAGATCGACAGTCATGACAAGAATTTGAATGTCATGCTCGTCCCGCCGTCGACGCCGTCGCTTGCTCCAGCACCAGTCATTGCTGAATGCGCCACCTGTTTCGTGGACTACTTGTACTCCATCCTGGAGTCGTGTGGATCTACCACAGGGGACATCGAAGTCTACAAAGGCAAGCAGCTCTTTGTGGCCAAAGATGTATACCCGACAATGACGACGATGTCTGGTTTTCCTGGTATCCGCAAGGAACGTGGACGTGCCAAGATCGTCGCAGCCGTTGCTAATAGGGTCCCCGACCAGGGAACCTATGAGTGCATCGCCTCGTTGAGTGTTCAAGCAGCAGGCAAGGAAGCTCATACGGTTACCGTCGATGAGCTCCGCATTCGTGCAGCGCAGGTCGGTCAGTATCTCCGGACGGATGAGACGCTTCTGATGGTCATGAGCCGCAAGGCAACCATCATGCATGCGACCCTTGCGACGACAGGTCGAGGCTGGAGTATTGCTCCGGGTGCGGGTGGTCCTCTGGGAGAGGCGATCGGGTCTGTGACAGGGACTCTGGGTAGGTCAAGTGGCACCGCCACAAACGACTGGACGCCAGAACTCACTGTCGTGTTCCTTCGCCAGAAAGCGGGAACGGGGGTCACCTCGAACTCGTTTGCTACGATGGAAAAGGGTATACAAAAACAATAATATGTTCCTTCGCTAATCGGGAGCCTAGATTCTACGGAATCTAGGCTCTTTTCTTTTTCTTTTTTTGGGGCGTACAATAAAGGGGTATGAAGGGGATGGAGTCATCACTTAATCCTGAAGGTTTCGCGATCAATATGAATGCCGCAGATGAGGTCCTTGAAGAGGCTGCTGAGGTCGACGACTCTTCTGAAGAGTTTGGTATGATTCGCGAGATTTTAGGACGATTACACAGTGTTGAGGCGGCGCTCCATGATGCGGGGGAATTGGGCCCTTTAGTTAATCTCAAATATCAAGAAGTAAAAGCAGAGATACACCGCTTGCAAGGAATACTTGCGCGAGTACACTAGAAACATATGAAACACCATGAGTCATATCAAGAGGTAGGAGAACTCGAGAAGAGAGTTGAACAGTTAGAGGAGGATATTTTTGTTGCATTAAGCCAGGGTCCGATTACTCCTGATGTCAAAGACGATCTCCTTTCGCGGATAGCGATGATGACTTCAGAACTACAACAACACGACGAACCTCTCCTCAATGAGGGTTGTGTGGAAACTCTGAATCAACTTAAGGAAGATGTCCTTGAGCATCCTATGAAAGGGATTCAGATCGAGGAAGAAGAGGCCGCAGACCGCATCCGTGCTGGCGAGTCACAGGAATAGTTTTATTGTTTCATCGCACGAGCAACTGCGCTCACTGCTTTTTTATCGAGAGGTCCCGGCATGATATTTGTCGCCGTGGGCTTCTTTACTAATGCAGCAAGATTTTTCGCTGCTTGAACGAGCATGAGGTCAGTAATCCTCATTACCCCATGATCGAGGGCGCCACGAAAGATACCTGGGAAGCCGAGAGAGTTATTGACTTGATTCGGGAAGTCAGAGCGCCCCGTTGCTACGACCATAGCCCCAGCTTTGAGGGCAATATCCGGCATGATTTCTGGTACGGGATTTGCGAGTGAGAAGACAATTGCACGTGGGGCCATTCCTCGCACCATCTCTTCGGTCACGAGCCCGGCTGAAGATACACCAATAAAGACATCTGCACCACGCATAGCATCTGCGAGGCCGCCACCAACATTGTGAGGGTTCGTCTCTTCAGCAAGCTTACGTTTTTCAGGCGAAAGGTCGGGGCGAGTTTTGTAGATGACGCCAAGTCGATCCACAACAAGTATTTCGGTGATGCCATACGCTTTCAAAAAGAATGCGATTGCTGCTCCCGCCGCACCCGCTCCAGAAATTGCGATGCGAATATGCTTAGGAGATTTCTTTACTACCTTGAGCGCATTGATGAGTCCTGCAAGTACGACCATGGCGGTTCCATGCTGGTCATCATGAAGAACAGGGATATCCAGAGCATCCTGAAGCTTTCGCTCAATCTCAAAGCATTTTGGTGCAGCTATATCCTCAAGATTAATTCCACCAAATGTGGGCGCAATGGCCTTCACCGCAGCGACAATTTCATCAGGGTGTTGTGTTGAAAGAAGAATGGGTACAGCATCAATATCCGCAAGGGCTTTAAAGAGCATTGCTTTACCTTCCATGACAGGGTAGGCGCCTTCTGGACCGATATTGCCAAGGCCCAAAACTGCCGATCCATCAGAGATGACCGCAACAGAATTTCCTTTGAGTGTATATGCTTTTGTTTTGTCTTTGTTTTTTGAGAGAAATGTTGAGACTGCACCAACGCCCGGGGTGTAAAAGACAGCGAGGTCATCGCGTGAACCTACTTTTTTCTTTGGTGTAATAGAGATCTTTCCATTCAGTTTTTTGTGGATATTGAGTGCGAGAGCAGCAAAATCTTTCTTCTTTTTTTGTGATGTGTTTCGTGACATGGGCACATTCTATCACGAACGCCCACTATTGAACGGTGATCGTTGCGGTATTGCCAGAAGCCTTATCTTGAACACTGACGGTCCATATGCCTACAGATGTGAATGTGCGTGTTCGAGAGGAGTTTTCTTCATCAAGAGTGAAGCCGGTAATGGTCGTTGGAGAAAATCGCACTTTTGCTTCCCCAGACCCTGAGGTGTACTGGAAGGTGACTGAACCCCCAGATGCGATAGTTGCGCTTGTGGGACTTAAGACACCAGAGCTATTCACAGAAATAGTTGCCGTTGTTGGTGCGCCACTTGGTGTCGGAGTAGGTGTAGGAGTCGGGGATGGCGTTGGTGTGACAGTCGTCGAAAGGTCTCCAACGTAGTATGTGGGAAGCATGTTGTAAGCAGAGGTTTTGTGAGCGTGACCACCAGCACCACTGGTGGTGAATGCTGTTGTGGAATCAGTTCCACAACGTGTTGTAATTGCGGACTGTCCTCCTGGGTGTGCACTGATAAATGAAGATACGTTATACACCTTTGAAAGAATAATGAGCCAGCAGTTTCCAGAAGTATTGTGTGTCGCAACATCTGCTGCAGTATATGTTGTCCCCGATGGTGTCGGAGTTGGTGTGGGTGTAGGTGTAGGTGTTGGAGTAGGAGTAGGAGACGGGGTTGGTGTGACAGTCGTCGAGAGGTCACCGACATAGTACGTTGGCAACAGAGAATATGCGAAGGTCGAGTGATTGTTTCCTCCACCGCCTTTCGTTTGAAACGCAGTCGTTGCATCTGTGCCACAGTGTGGCGTGATGGTGGAGACTCCTCCTGGGTGACTTGAGAGGAAGGAGGTGACGTTGTACACCTTGCCAGAGATCGTCAGCCAGCAATTTGATTGAGAATTATGTGTAGCAACTTGTGATGCTGTGTATGTTGTTGTGCTTGGAGTCGGTGTAGGTGTTGGAGTAGGTGTAGGAGTCGGAGGAACCGTTGCAATAACAGTGATTGCTGCAAGCGCATAATGTCCGCTCGTATCTACCGCACGTGCGGTCACTGTGTGCGAGCCTATTGCAACTGTTGTTACAGCTGAGTAAGGACTTGAATAATCTGTCGACACCACCGTTCCATCGACAGAAAATTCGACATAGGACACCCCAGAAGCATCAGAAGCAGAAGCGCTGATTGTTATGCTTTGATTTGCTGGGAAAGACGCATTGTTGACAGGGGTAAGCATCGTCACTGTGGGCGGGGTAGTGTCAGCTTGAGGATTTGGTGTTGGAGTCGGTGCCGGAGAAGGACTTGCTGAACCGACGCTGGCAACAAAATATGTCGGCAACAGAGAATACGCATAGTTTGAGTGGTTGTTCCCATATCCCTTTGTTTGAAACGCAGTCGTTGCATCTGTGCCACAGTGTGGCGTGATGGTGGAGACTCCTCCTGGGTGGCTTGAGAGGAAGGAGGTGACGTTGTAAATATTTCCAGAAATCACAAGCCAACAATTTCCTTGAGAATTATGTGTGGCGACTTGAGTGAGCGTATATGTATTCTGTGACGTTGAGGTTGGAGAAGGGGTGGGGGTAGTGGGAGTCTCTGTGGTTGGTGCTGTTGCGTTGATCGAGATAGTAGAGGTCTTTGAATTTCCACTTGGGTCAACAGCGCGTGCACTTACGCTATGTGCACCTGTTGTAAAGGTCGAAGTAAACACAAAAGGACTCACAGCATCTTTCCCGACAACAATGTTATCGATTGAGAGCTCAACATATGCAATTCCTGATGCATCCGATGCGCTTACAGAAATCGTTACAGTTTGATTTGATGGAAAAGAACTATTTTGTACCGGCGAAGTAATGCTCACTGTTGGAAGAGTGGTATCGGATGATTGGGGTTGTACGGGAGAAGGGGACGGATTCTTGGATGGTGCTGGTGTGGGGGTGGTTGCGAGAGTTTTTCCAATCTCTCCGACATAGTATGTGGGGAGCATGCTATCTGCTGCACCGGAATGTGGGCGACCTGGATTTCCGCCTTTTGTTTGGTAGAGCTTTGTCACATCGGTGCCGCATGAATCGGTAATGGGACTCTTTCCGCCAGGATGTTTGCTTGCAAACGCTGTGACATCGTAGACTTTTCCTGAAATGACAAACCAGCACGATGACGCGCTTGAGTGCTTGGCGACGTCCGTCATGCTAAGAAACGACGCACTCCCAGAGGGTTTTGTCGTACCAGTCCCGTTTTTTGGTGCTGCTGGGGGATTTGTCGAAGGTGATGATGGTGTTGGTGAGACGACCTCAGCCAATCCGGATGGTGTCGTTTCTGTGTTTGCGCTCTGTGATGCTTCTGGTGCTTGAGAGCTTTTTGCAATCAAGGATTCAAGCCTTTTCGACTCACGTTTATTCGTTTGAACGACCCACACTGTTGTCCCGATACTGAAGATAAGGAGCGTTGAGAGAAAAAAAATAATGCCTCGAAGTGTATTATCACTATCCATATATTGTCCTATGTGTATGTAAGTATAGCAGATACACCGCTGGGATACGGCTATCCAATGGATATGTTACGATTGTGTTATGGTTACATATGCAAAAACACATCCATGGGTGAGTGCAAGTATTCTATTGATTCTCGTCTGTGTTGGGTGGATGTGGCACACAGAAACACTCTCCTATCCTTGGATCATGTTTGATCGGCAAGTGCAATCCCTGCGAGCATGTACGTTCGGTGACCCAGTGTTTGAAACCCCAACATACGGATTTCGTTTTTCGGTGCCATCAGAATATTGCATTCTCCCGCACCGTATCTTTCCAGAAGATTCAAGTATTCAAATTGTTCCAAAGAAATTTTATTTTGTTCTTAGTGAATACATCAAAGGAACAGTTGCTATGGCCTCTCGAGGGTCAATACTGTTTGAACGAACGACTGAAGGGAGGACCATCTCTTCTGTCATGGTTGCGCTTTCCAGTGGTGGATTTCTTACCTCTGCAACAGTAGGTGAATACACGAACCCTCATGGTGTGACATTTACCACCGTTAAACACGCAAGTGGGATTGTTGAGAGGAAATATTTTGATTGGGCCTTTGTCGAAAGTCGAGATGGAACAATTCTCCTCTCGCTCCTTTCTCAGGAAGAGGCAACCTCATCAATGTTTGAAACTCTTTTAGATGGGATTGAAGAGCTCTAGGTCAGTTGTCGCTGGTCTCCCGTCCCCAATGAACTGCGTTCCACACACGCTCGTGGGCATAATACGCAAGGAGGCCTAGGAAAAAGGTTGTCCCAGCCATGCGTCCTGCTATCTCAGCACTTCCTGTGTAGTAGTACGTCGTGCTGAATGCAAGAATCGTTGCGAGGAGCTTCCACGTCACTGCCTTTGCCAGTGTGCGGGCGTGAATATCATGGTGTTTTCTTTTTGTCATTAACGCCAAGTATACACTGTCATGTGGGTGTATACTGAAAGATATATGGAACACTACATTTGTACGGGCGGGTGCGGGGGAGTCTCTGATAAAGTGGGGACGTGTCAGGCCGTAACATGTCCAAAACACGGTGACCCACTCACTCCATGCGATTGTGTGGATGGGAAACATTATGGGCGATTGGATCGAGATCAAGTTCCAGAGGAATTCGAGAAAACATAAAACACCCTTTCGGGTGTTTTTGTCAGAAGTGGAGACAAATGCTATTGAATGAGTGTCCCAATCTTGAAACTTGCGAGCGCTTGCTCTGGTTTTGGTGCACCTGCGTGCTGGCCCGCAAAGAGTGATGATCCGTCCTTGCCACAAATTGCCAGAATCGCTGCCGATCCGCCTTTGTGAACAGGGATATAACTTGTCACATCGTAGACTCCGCCGCTGATTGTTGTATAGCAGCTTTGTGCGTTCGCATGAGTTGCGACTTCAGCCATCGTGAATGTTGTCACGGGCTGTGATGGGGTTGGGGTGGGGGAGGAAGGTGTAGGAGTTGTTGGTGCTGATCCGCTATTCCATGAATGATCATCGCCCCAATCCTCATCTTCATCATCGTCATCTCGTCCGCGTCCACGATGTCTATCGCCATCCGCATCTTCTTCGTCATCGTCACCGTGTGGTTTCGTGGTGATGGTCATGACTCCATGTTCGAACTCCACTTCTTGCTCGAGTCCTTCGTGTGATGATGAATCTTTTGTTTCGGCAGAAACAGTGTCGCCACTTCCACTGTGTGGTTTCAATAATGTCGTGACGACCCCATGTTCAACCTCGACTTCTTGTTCGAGACCGGATGTCGCAGATCTCTCAATTCCTAGTAGTTGTGAGATCGAGTTGCCTTCTCCACCGGTCTTCGCATAGAGCGTCATTCCACCAACGACGAAGAAGGTAAGGATGCTTCCAATAAGAAAATAATTTCGCTTTGCTTTTTCAATAATCTGTTTGTCCATATGTGGGGTGTATTCAGTCTTTATATAAAATTGTTACATGACGACCAGGAAATGGTCACAAAGAAGGGGATTTTGGGGTGTGAATTGCGGACTTCCTGATTTTCTAATTATTTTCTATACTAACGACATAGTTAGAATATTACTAGAATCAATATTTATCTCCAAAATATATGATCTCCGCAACATTAACAAAAAAACAGAAAGACGTACTCGATTATGTGAAAGAGTATATGTCACAGAACACCATCGCTCCTTCGCTCGACGAGATACGCAAACATTTTGGCTTTGTCTCTGTTTCTACAGCGCACTACCATCTTGAAAAATTAAAAGCAGGAGGCTTTCTTGACCGAGCGATTGGCCGCGCACGTGCGATCGAGCTCCAGCCTTTTGACTTTGTCGGTATGTCTGTTTCGGGGGACATGCTAGGTGTTGAGTTTGTCTCGATCCCACTTCTTGGGTCAGCCAACTGTGGTCCTGCTGAGCTTCTTGCAGAGGACAACATTCTTGGATATGTATCTGTTCGCAAATCTCTTGTGCATAAAAAGAGCGGCATCTTTGCAGTGCGCGCAGTTGGGAAGTCCCTCAATCGCGCCAACGTGAAGGGGAAGAATATCGAAGAAGGCGACATTGTGCTTATTGATGGTGAAGACCGTGCTGCTCGCCATGGCGACTACGTACTTTCCATTATTGACGGTGCGGCAAATCTCAAGAAATATACTGTAGAGAAGGGGCAAGTCATGCTCGTCTCTGAGTCGACAGAAAAGTTCAAGCCTATCTTTGTCATGGAGGGAGATAATTGGGTGGTGAACGGAAAAATTGTTGCTGTCGTGAAGCAATAACAAAAAAGTATACTTAATACCATGAATGAACACGAAACAATTCCGACCACGACAGAAGAATTCATTAAAAAATACGAACTCAAGAATCTCCATTATGATTTCTTGGACAGACTCATGTTTGTTATTGCAACAGCGCTCGGTTTGCTAGCAGCTTTTGCTTGGGATGAAGTATTTCATGGGCTTTTTGTTTATGTATTTCATCTTTTGGGGGAACCTCTGACAAAGCTTGGGTATGCACTTTCTCTCACTCTCCTTGCGTCAATCACTGCGTTGATCTTTAAGAAGATATCAACCAAAAGAAGAAAGAAGCGTCTTTCTGGTGCACACCCATAATGAAATATAGCAGCTAGGGTGATTTTGCTATTTGCCGATACTCTACGCTAAAGCATTCAACCCCCCTTTTCATTTTCTGCAAAGAATGGTTGCGCTTTTACAAAAGATTGATAGTCTCTTGAATGGATGATGCGCAAAAGAGGTGTCTGATGGAAGCGAATCGATCTCAGAGTACATTCGAAGAGGCGACCAAGCGTATGCAAGAGACAGGAGAAGAGTTCTGTGTCTCTTGTCTTAAGGGGGTAGGATTTCCTGCACGTACACATATCGACCATCCTGTGCGCTATGCGTCAGGGGCCTACTATGTGGAAGGTGGAGGTCAACTCTGCTCTCCTTGCGGGACTGCTTCTCTGATGAGCTCCAACATTTCGGCACACTAACATACAAAAGCGGGACTTCGTGTCCCGCTTTTTTGTACACACGAGGATTACTGGTCTATGTTGAAGGAGTATTCTTCGTCTCTTCTACCGGGCATGTCGAGACGCCGATGAGATTATAGAGGAAGCAGGTCTTGAAGATTGCGGTTCCAAGGAGTGCTACACCGAGGAGTCCCCACCACGAAGAGTAGTACACGCCCGCAGCGATGATCGCCACGCCGATCACTGCACGGAGCACACGATCGATTCCGCCCACATTCTTTTTGAACATAAAGATTTCGATATTGATTACCTGCTAATATGACAAGTATACCTCTTTTTTTGCCTTAGCGTCTCTCTCGCAGGAGATCCATTGGTGAGAGTCTGACAAATCGTCTTGCAAAGAGGTATGCGAGCACGATAGTGAGAGCAAGGATCGTCACGAAGATCCCCAGGGTCGTCAGAGAGAAGTAGAATTTCGTAAAGTCAAAGAGATGACGTCCGAGTACGTATGCGCTCGCGTGTGCAATGATCCCCGCAAAGATTCCCGAAAGGATCACGACAATGGTTGATTCAAGAACGAACATCAGAAACAGCAGTGGGGTCTGTGCGCCAAACGCAGTAAATACACGCATGTCATTCCCTCGTTCTCGCACAGAGATGGCGAGCATGGCAATAATGAGCAAGAATCCAAGTATTAGTGCAGGGATGGTCGTTGCCACAACCGCACCAGAAAGAGCCCCGACTGCACGTCCGACCGTTTCGATAATCTGCGTTGTCGGAACGGATGAGATATTCGGGTATGTCCGAGCGAGCTCGTTCTGAAGTTCAGGGATTCTCTCATTGCTTACATACGCATATCCAAAGCTAGAGCGGGGGAGCCCTTCAAGAACATCAGGACTAAAGACCAGAAAGAAAAAAGGAAGACCATTTGTAGTGGTGACCTCACGAATCGATGTGACTCGTGCTTCAAGTATGACGCCTTGAGCAAAGAATCGTATCGAAGAACCAAGTTTGAGCTTTGCACGCTCTGCAAAATCTCTCTCCACCGAGACTTCTTTGATTCCTTGATTCCCATGCCATGTCCCATCGATGACACGTTCTCCTTCGATGAGTTCTGTTCCAGAAGTGATGTTGAATTCGCGACGCAGTTCTGGATCTTCTGTTGCCAGGTTTGCCTGGATGTCATACCCATCACGCTCGATGAATCGTGCACGAATGACAGAGAACTCTTTCCATGTGGGCCCCATGATCGATCGTACGCCTTCGAGCTGGTCCTCTTGAATATCGATAAGGTAGAGATTTGGGGCATCTGCCTTGAATTCAGCACTCAGGTTTCCTAGCACGTTGCGCTCGATGAGTGCGATAGAAAAAATACTCGCTAAGGCAATAGTGAGCGATGCGATCGCTGTCGTTCCTACAAGGCCCTGGTGTTTGAGAAAGTTCATGATACTTCGTAGTGTGAACGGAAGAGAAAAACGAGATCGATAACCGACCGCGATCCCGGCACGTGCGAAGAAAAACAAAAGCGCAAAAATTCCCGCAATACTCCCAACAGCATAGAGTGCGACGAGCGCACGCTCGGTCAGATAGTACACGCCTCCATACAGTCCAAGGAGTGTCAGGATGAGTGTCGGAAGTTCTCTGAGGATCTGCGCAAGTCGACCATGCTCACTGCCATATCCTAAGAGAAGCATTTTGGGTTCGATCGAGAGGACACGCGCAATGAATCCTGTTGCTGCAAAGAGGCATAGAACCCCAGTAAACAGCGTGACCACCCACAGTTCTCCAGAGAGAGGGATGGCAGGGAGTGACGCATTCACATATCCTTCGATGAGTGGTCGACCAAGTTCTGCAAGAGCATTCCCAAGCATGCCTCCGATAGCGCCAGCAATGGTGGCAATCGAGAGAAGAAGTGTGAGGAAGAGGAGGAACAGTTGCGAACGCCTCATGCCAAGTGAACGCATGATCGCGATAGTCTTTTGGAAAGACGCAAGAACATACACAAGGTTCAGTCTGATGTTGACGATGACGAGGAACAACGCAAGAACAATTGTCGTAAAAAAGAAGCGTTCTGCTGCGTCGAGAATGCGTACCAGTGATCCCGGCCCGTCTTCGGCAACAGAGACACGATACGTAGGTCGTGGGTATGCGTCTCTGATCATTGTGGTGAGTGTCTGTATGGTCTCTGGATCTGCTGTGCTTGGGTATGTCAGGGAGAGCGTGTAATCCATACGGCTTTGTTTTCCATCTATCCCTATCCGTTTCCATGCGTCAGATGAAATGATCACAAGTGGACCAAGGCGGAATCCTCCCCCAATATTGTCTGGCTCACGTGTGATTGTTGCCGCAATGCGCAGGCGCGTGTTTCCGATTGTGAGCGAGTCACCAACGCTGACACCCATACGTGACAACACATCTGGAGCGACAAAGACTTCTTCGGCAGATGGAGTGCGTGTACCGATGCTGCTCTCGAGGGTTCCGTAGAGTGGGTACGCTTGGTCGACGACCTTCAGTGAGACCAAAAGACTTTCAAGCCCATTCGTGTCTGAGGGTACGTCGTTTTGAACGACTATCAGTGTATCGATCCGAGTCGAAAGACGAGACCCCTGCCTTTCGAGGTCTTGGAAGAGAGGCGCTGAGCGGTCGATAGGTTCGTCGTGTTCGATCGTGATATCTCCACCGAGCAGTGAACGTGATTCTTGGTCGAAGAAACGCTGGACACTTCCGATAAGTGCGAGCACTGTTGCCAGTGTCATCGCTCCAACGACAAGACTTCCAAACGTAAGCAAGAATCGCCCAGTGTTTCGACGGAGTAAGCGAAGAAGGAGAGTGAGCATACTCATAGAGGAAGGTCGTGCACTTCTCCATCACGGATTTCGAGGATGCGGTCCATCTGTTTTGCGATCTCTCGATCGTGCGTGATCATCACGAGAGTCTTTGTCCTCTTGTCTGTCGCACGGGTAATGAGGGACAGCACTTGTTCGCCTGTCGTGCGGTCGAGGTTGCCCGTGGGCTCATCTGCAAAGATGATTTTTGGATCACCGACCAGAGCGCGTGCGATCGCCACACGTTGCTCTTCGCCACCGGACAGCATTGAGGGAAGATGCTCCATTCTGTGTTCTAGTCCGACATCTGTGAGCGCTTGTGTTGCTTTTGTTCTCCCGTGCTCACGACGAATATCGATAGGGAGCATGACATTTTCGAGTGCAGAAAAAGATGGAACAAGCTCGAATGATTGGAAGATGATCGCGATAGTCTTGTTTCGCAGAAGTGAAAGATCTGTTTCGGAAAGCGATCCCAGTTCCTGCCCGTCAATTTTTACAGATCCACTGTCAGGAGTGTCCATTCCACTCATGAGCGACAAGAGTGTTGATTTTCCAGATCCAGATGCACCGACAATCGCAACACGTTCGCCCTCTTTGATAGAAAGAGTCACGTCTTTAAGAACAGTGATGACTGAATCGCCTTGATGGTATGTTTTTGATACATGTGTAAGTTCGATCATGGCCCTCATGGTATCATCCCGCTATGAATGGACCAACATCACGCATCTCTCCCTGGCTCATCTTCGTGAGTGTCACACTCATTATCGTTTTTGCTGGTGTGTATGTCGGAATCCCGAATGGCCAAGCTGAACCCGACGCAAGAC
This sequence comes from uncultured Candidatus Saccharibacteria bacterium, assembly GCA_964622275.1. Lineage (GTDB taxonomy): Bacteria > Patescibacteriota > Minisyncoccia > Phycocordibacterales > UBA6899 > CAYPEZ01. Next base: position 16,355 of record CAZUMX010000008.1, on the reverse strand, counting down.
CAAGCTCTCCCGAGACGCCCACAGATGCCCCGCCAACACTCACGGTTATGGCTTTTGGCGATAGTGTCACAGCAGGGTATGGGCTCTCTCTTTCAGAGGCGTATCCGGCACAGCTCGAGCAGATACTTAAGGACAAGGGGTATGCTGTTCGAGTCATCAATGCGGGTGTCTCTGGCGAAACGACCTCAGGTGGTCTCCGGCGAGTTGAGTTTGCCATTTCGCAGGAGCCAGACATCATCATCCTGGCGCTTGGAGGAAATGATGTGCTTCGGGGGATCGATCCTGCGACCTCTCAGTCGAGCCTCGAGGGTATGCTGACAGCGTTTCAAAACGCAGGGATCAGTGTTGTCCTCGTTGGTATGAAAGCTCCACTCAACCTCGGATTCAAATATGTGAACACCTTTAATGCCATATATCCTGCACTCGCAAAAAAATTCAACATCCCTCTCGTTCCGTTCCTTCTTGATGGAGTTGCTCTAGATCCGGCACTCAACCAATCTGACGGTATTCATCCCAATGCGGCTGGTGCGCGCATTATTGCCGAGGAAAACATTCTCCCAGTCCTTCTCCCGCTTCTCAAGAAGGCAAAGTCCTGAGCTGCTATCACCTATGGTGATCTGGTGTGTTGGGAGTACTATTAGTCTATGGAACCGCTTCCGGCACAACTGAGACCAACATCTCTCGACGAGTTTGTGGGGCAAGAGCATTTGGTTGGCTCTGGAAAGCCTCTTCGTGTAGCGATCGAGGGTAAGCATCTTTTTTCCTTCATCCTCTGGGGTCCTCCTGGAGTGGGGAAGACAACACTCGCACGTATCTATGCTTTGGCACTGGATGCGGACTTCCACGAGCTCTCTGCTGTTTCTGCTGGGAAAGATGACATCCGTGAAATCGTGAATACTGTGACAGAGGTGCGGCCCACGATCCTCTTTCTTGACGAGATCCATCGCTTCAATAAAGCGCAGCAGGATTTTCTCCTCCCGTTCGTCGAGTCGGGGAAGCTCACGCTCATTGGTGCGACGACAGAGAACCCGAGCTTCGAAGTGATTCCCGCACTCCTCTCTCGTGCGAGAGTATTTGTCCTCGAGAGTTTTTCGGAAAAGCAGATGGCGGAAATTCTCGATCATGCAAAGATCGCAATCCCAGAGGATGCAAAAGAGTGGCTCATCGCCATCGCTGATGGAGATGCACGCCAAGCACTGACGGTCCTTGATGCTACACACAAACTCTACGGAGACATCACCCTAGAGCACCTCAAGGATGCTGTGCAGTCCAAGCATCTTCGCTATGACAAAAAAGGCGAAGAGCATTACAACACCATCAGTGCATTCATTAAGTCGATGCGGGCAAGTCAGCCTGATGCGGCACTCTACTACCTTGCGCGGATGATCGATGCGGGGGAAGACCCACTCTTTATCGCACGCCGGATGGTGATCTTTGCAAGTGAAGATATTGGCCTCGCACAGCCCACGGCACTCGTTGTCGCCAATGCCGTCTTTGAAGCATGCCGTAATATCGGATACCCGGAATGTCGCATCAACCTTGCGCATGGTGTCGCGTATCTTTCAGAGTGTAAGAAGGAGCGACGTGCATACGATGCGATTGGCATGGCACTTGAGGACGTAAAGCGGCACGGGAATCTTCCGGTCCCACTCCATATTCGGAATGCTCCGACAACACTCATGAAGGACCTTGGGTACGGCAAAGGGTATGAGAAATATGATGAAGAAAGCTATTTGCCAGAGAAACTCAAGGGGAAGGAGTACCTCAAAGATAAGGAAGGATCACGTTCAGTCAAAAAGAAAAGCCCCGCAGTTTAAGCGGGGCTTTGTCTTCTCTATTTGGAGAAGATATTCAGTTTTTCCGTAGTGATGGACTCAATGAGTCCAACTTCTACTGCTTCTTCAGCGGTGATCCAGGCGTTGAAATTCTGGTCACCTCTGGCAATGAGCTTGCGAACGTATGCACGTCGTTCCTCGTTGCTGAGATTTTTTTCTTTCCACTCCCGAGGAGTCAGCTGTTTGACATACAGCTGAAGGACAGTCTCCTCCGTCGTTCTTACATCCTTGAGCAGCTGCTCGAGATGCTCAGACGATGTTTGATTTACTGGAATAGAAATCCTACTCTTTGTTCCTGAATGAATCAAAAACTGAGAATACGGTGTACCGATGCGCTCATGGCAATGGAGCATGATGAATGTCGCAGCGGAACCACACGAACCGAGCGCAATTCCGCGTACTGGAGCGGTCAACATGGTCGTGATAAGGTCACAGAGTTGCAATGCTGCAAACGTTGAGCCCCCTCCACTATCGATGATGAGATTGATAGGATCAGACGACTTCATCTGTAGGGAGAGAAGACGTTGTCCCAGACGACTGGTGCTTTCGCTTGTCATTTCTCCGCTCATGACGACCGTTCGACGATCCATGAGTCCTTCAAAGATTGGGTCAATGAGATCGTTGTTTTTTTCATCTTTCACTGGTTGACTCCTTAGTCTATTTGAAGAATGGGTGCAGATCTTTTTGTACAATAATAATTAATTACATTTATGTCAAATATTTCGTGTGTGTGACACATGGAATTGTGAAAGAAAAATGAGGGAAGGGTGTACTATATAAGTGGCAGTACGTGCAATGCGAGGGGGCCCATTACTATCTCAATCACAGAGCTATATGGAACAGGGCGATACAAAGAATACAAAGACAGTGGGGAGCGCGAGCACAGAACAACCGTCACACACCTGTGCGTGTGGGCATGGGGGCGGTGGTTGCGGGGGAGCGTGTCATGGTCACGGCTGGCACGGGAGGGCTTCGTGGGTCAGAGTGGCCGTTGCAGCCATCCTTCTTCTTGGGGCATTTTGCCTCGGAGCGCAGTTTGGCAGTCATCGAGACTATCGGGGAGGATTCGATCGACATGATCGAACGCAACAGTTCGATCCACGAGCAGTCCCTGGTATGTACAAGGGGTATCAGGGTAGTGGCCGCATGATGCCTATGATGGGGACAGGAACACCGATGATGGGGACGACGACTCCCAGATAGCGCTCTCCAGATATAGAAAAAGACACCCTTCGTGGGTGTTTTTTATTCTGCTAGATTGTCGTCCTTGCTATATACCCATGGGGGTATATACTCATGCTATATGAATTCTTATAAATCGTTCACACCATTATTCCTCGTCATCGGGTTTCTTGTGCTCCTGGGCGTTTCTTGGAGAGTCTTTGCTCCACACGAAAGTGGAATGTTTCGAGACATGCGTGGGCAAGTAGTTGAGGAGCAAGCTCCACTCGTGAGTACATCTCAGCACGGAGCTGCCATGATGATGCAGGTGGGGGATATCGCAACCTCCACACTCACTGACTCGGAGCGTGCTGATCTCCTCTTTGTCTTTGAAGAAGAAAAGATGGCTCGTGATATCTATGGGGCGCTTGGCGAGGCTTGGGGGTGGCGCACCATCGGCCACGTGTCACGGAGCGAACAGATGCATATGACTGCTGTTGGGGGGCTTCTTGAGAGTTACGGCATCCCTGAGCCTAAAGACACTTCCACCGCGGGACGTTTCGCCGACAAGGATATTCAGGCCCTCTATGATCGCCTTGTTGCTGAAGGTCGCCCATCTGCGGAGGCTGCGATCAAGGTAGGGCTCTATGTCGAAGAGTTCGATATTCATGATCTCAAGACTCGCATGGCTCGCACTGACAACAAAGACATTCTCGCAGTCTATGAGTATCTTCTCAACGGATCATACATGCACCTCCACCACTTTTTGATGCGACTTAGCGAAGTGGGGGGCACATATACTCCACAAATTCTTTCCAAAGAGGAGTTTGATCAGGTCCAAGCGGAAGGGATGAGTGGTATGGGCGGGATGATGGGAGGAGGTCGTGGTATGGGTGGCGGAATGATGCACTAAATCTATGGCTACCCAAAAACACACACAGCGGCCTGCCTCCGAAGCACTCCTTCACCGGCTCAATCGCATCGAAGGACAGATCGAAGGGCTTCGTTCTTCGCTTTTATCAGGACAACAGGATTGTGCAAAGGACATCCTTCAGATCAAGGCCGCTCATGCCGCCATGAAGGCTTTTGCAAAAGCGTATATGGATGAGTATGCGAAGAGTTGTGCAAAGACCGAACGCATGACTCCGCGCATGACACACCACATGAGCACCATTATTCAATCAGCATTCATGTTATGAACAACACACAAAAAACTGTCACAGTCTATTCCACCACCTCGTGCCCATATTGCTATATGGTCAAAGATTTTCTTATTGAGAAAGGCGTTTCGTTTAAAGACGTTGATGTGGGTCGTGACCGTACGGCCGCCATGGAGATGGTACAAAAGAGCGGCCAGATGGGCGTTCCGGTAATTGATGTAGGAGGGGAGATCGTTGTGGGATTCCGCCCTGATGTCTTAGAGAAACTTTTGAACTAAGGCGCAGAATGATGCCAAGCAAAGGGTGGTGTGCGCATGAGGAGATGTGTGTTTGCGCATGTGAGAGGTGGATGTATGCTTAAGGGGATATGCAACGCCTCATTGCTGCATCTGTCATTATTTTCTATGCCGCATTTGCGCCAGTGTGTTTCTCGAGCATGCTCGAATCTGACTATCATGCGATGAATCATGCTCAAGGGCATCATCAGTCTCACGGAGTCGAAAAAAATGGGAACTGTGCTCAGGGAGATACTTGTGCAAACGATCCTCTCCGTGCTCTCTCGGAACACATAGGAATGTATGAACACGTGACTTCGGTAGGCGTTTCAATGTCTGAGACGTGGTTTTCTGTCATGCTCAGCATCCTCGCACTCGTCGTTTGCATTCTTCTTGGTCGTCGAGGTCTTTTTGCCACATCTTCCAGTGTCTCTCACACACGATTTCGTCCTTTGGGGGGCCCTTCTGTGCTCCTCTCTGCATTATGGGGAACTTGGGCATGGTCTCGCTTTCACACCAACAGCCCTAATTTGCGATTCGCATTTGCGTAAGAATGTTCCGTTAGCTTCGCCGCACACTCTTGCGCTTTGTTTTGCGAAGCATGAATTCTTCATATGAACATGACTCATTATATGGGGCTTTTGGCTAGCCATCAGCCATGGAACCTCATCTTCTTTATGGCTATTCCTGTCATTTTTGCCGAGACTATTGCGATCACTGAACTCTATCTTCTCTTCACACAGAGATACGATGGGCGAGTGAAAGCAATCAGTCGATATGCTGGCATGCTTATTGGTCCATACATGCTCGGGGTCCTCGTGTATCTCTTGTGGACCGCAGCGATCCCCCTCACACTGGAGGGTGGGTGGCGCGGACCAATCGACCTCGTCGCTGTTGGAGGGTATTTGCTCTCAGCGATTCCCTTGATTGCGATCAGTGCGCTGGAGTTTGGGCTGTTGGCTCGTGGAAAGGATGAAGCTGAAAAGCGAAGACTCCATGCGATCTTCGTCGCAGTGTTCCTTGTGCTCGCACATGTGGCGATGATCTTTGGTATGGTAGACCCGTCTCTCTTTGGTTGGGATTCATCGCCTGCACAGAATATGGGGAATATGGTGATGTGAGATTGATCTACTCCTTTGGTGATGGAGTTACCTACATGTCCACCCTGCAACAGCAGGGTGGACATGTTTGTATTCCACTCGGTTCCGACATAAGACGGGGGAGGGGCAGATTAGGCGTATATCACACAGCTGTGTACTCAAGTGGCCCTCCTTTGCCAATGGAGGAGCCCACGGGGGCATTGAGGGCTCATTTTTTCTTGGCTAGAAATATGGGGGGAAAGGGGGTAGACTAGAGCAATTTTAAGATATAGCGTACAGATTGACAATCCTTACATAAAAATATAGGCTATTATGTATGAAACAAGAAGAGAAACGAAACCGCTTTAAACGCCTGGGTGCACAGCGCACAAACGCCGTGCTTCAAAAGATTAAAGTGCTCAGCAACTGCGCAAATCGGAGCGCCTATGAGTACACCGAGGAAGAGGTAAACAAGATCTTCTCCGAGATTGAGCGGCGTGTACGCGAGGCGAAGGCAAAATTTCATTTTCCGAAGACGAAAGAATTTAAATTCTGACCCCCCATGATAAAACTCCACATTTCGCCAAGGATCATTCCTTCTATCGCCTCCCTCTACAATGATGTGAATCGCATCTTCATGGAGTACGTTGACAACTCCATTGATAGCGCTGACCAGCACTGGTATGAACCAGGAAAGAATTCATACTCTCGTCAGATTGAAATTCGGGTGAAGATTTCCGGACACAGCGCAAAAGATGCAACAATTACGATCAGTGACAATTGTTTTGGTATTACAAATTTTACAAAGGTGGTTGAGAGTATTGGGGATTCAGATAAAAAGAATCAAAGATTCACCAACGGACAATTTGGTTTTGGAATCTTCTCCTTTATGGCCGCCTGCGAGACGCTGGAAGTTTCTTCAAAAGAAAAAAACAAAGAAGGACGGAATCTTGAACTGAATCGTGCCATGTTTGACGAAAAAAGAACTGAAGACGTGAAGATATCAGACCCAAACACGCTCATAAAATTTCCCACAGAGTTCGGAACAATCATGCGGCTTAGTGGATTTGATAAGGAGATATGGAAATCCATTGATGCGAAGACCCTCAAGGAAGAAATTGAAAAACACTTTGAACTTATCCTGCGAAGGGGGAATCTGACGATAGCCATTGAGGATGAAGACGGTAGTGAGGAAATTTGCAGGCCTTTTGACTACGATCAATACGAGGGTGAAGTATATGAGGACCACATATATCACCTCTATCTTGAGGGTGGGCGTAGATACAAAACAAAAGAAACTATTAATATAAAACCCCCGGTTCATATCTATCTCAAGATGACTAAGGGTGTCTCACTCAGCAAGCCTGCGGTATTTGTTGCAAAAGGGCGGCGAATTTGTGAGATAAAAGATGTCCGCTCGTTCAAGTCAAAGCACAAGAATGATATCTGGGGTCACGCCATAGTAACTGGATTTGTGGACGTCGGAGACATTCTTGGGCCAACGATAGCGAGAAACGATTTCAAAACTGACAAGTACTCAAAGGCCCTTTTTGAACAACTTATTGAGATAGAGGAACTTGCGCTTGAGTACGTGAAGCGCGCCAATGAGCACACCGATGAGAAACACTACCAGCAGCTTGAAGACGCGCTCAATCGTGCCCTCTCAAAGCTTGCTCGCGTTGATGCAATGAATTTCCGCACTTCTTTTCTTAAGGGTGGCGAGAAGAATCTCTCTGGCGGATCCGCTGGGACGGAGTATGTGGAAGGGGTTGGGGCACATGACTTTGGTGACGGTGAAATTGAGAATCCCAGAGAGGGGGTTGGAGAAGACGAGGGCGAGGGGCTGGGCACCCATGAAGGTGGCGAGGATCTTCCCGGTGGTGCCGCATCGGGTGATCAGGCGAAGAACGAAGAGCTATTTGCTGATAGTGAGTTCAAGGGCAAGGAGCGCAAGAAGAGCGGATTCAATATTCACATTTCTGATGCAGAGCCGCAGGTGGATGCGGAGACGGGGAAGCAATTACGCTCACTCCTTTCGGGTGAACAAATTGTGATTTTCAAGAAGCACCCAGACTTTCAAGCGCGTTTGAGCCACAATCGTCAAGGTGGATCAAAGATCACCGACAGGCTCCTTGCGTACATCGCAGGCGAAATTACCGTGCACTACAAAGATGAGTTCTACAATAAGCGCCAAAATGGCCAGCCCGAATACAGCAAGAATATGTTTGTGAGCATGGCAGAGTTCATTTATCAGCTTGAGGATGCCCTCTCCGCGCTTTCAGGGAAGAACCTCTCAGAACTCTCTTCATGAGTACCCAAGCCCTCATTGAGGCTATTACGCCTTCATATAACGCATACCAGAAGGGTCAGGGCACCCTTACTCCCACTGAGCTCATTATGCTCATGTGGGATATTGGCGCGGCGATTGAGAAGCACGTGAAGGAACACAATGTCCCCCCACATGCTCTCTATCGCCAGGTATACGGCAAAAGTGAAGGAGCACAGAATATCAAACAGCGCAGTTATATCGCGCGCGAGTTTTTGAGTAGAAGCTATCGTGTGAAGCGCATGTTCAAGACAAAGAGTGAGATAATAAAACAACTCCCAAGACTTTCTGCGACAAACCATTTTCGTGAGGCTATGCCATTTTTTGATAATCCAAAGTACATTCTTCCTCCAAAAGAAAAGCAGGCTCTTCTCCGCGTGATTAATGGTCCACTCTCAAACAAAGACAAACTTTCTTATATCCAAAATCTTCAGAAAAAGAAAATCGGGATTAAAAATCCGCGCACACAAAATCTTGATCTCTTAGATGAAGACAAGCTGGTGTTCGTGAAGCTCTATAACGATGTGTTTAACGCACTGAAACTTGCAAACTACGACAAAGCGAAGAAGGTTCTCTCTCTGCCGCCACCAAAATTTCTTGCAGTACTCTCGCTCAACTGTGGGGCCATCTCTGCTGATGGGCTTATGATGGAAAAATTTGAACCACCGAAGGATCTTAGTGCGAAGTGGAAGGCTTTTGTTGGGGTGATACAGAAGCTCATCAAAGACGAAAACCCAAAGGAAAGAAGGCGTTTCCGCAGACTGATTCCCCCAGAACGCATGATCCGACTCTCCGAAATGCTCTATGCATTGACCAGCGGAGAGAAATATAAGAGCTTCAAGATATAATCCCATTATGAACAAATTTGACCCCACATCACACAACATCACAGAAGAACAGAAAGCAGAGCTCAAAAAGCTCTTCCCGGGGGCTTTCACTGAGCAGGGAATTGACTTTGACCGATTGAAGACGCTTTTGGGTGAAGCAGTGGAAACCGGACCTGAGCGCTATTCTTTTACTTGGCCAGGCAAAACCGAGGCGATTCGCGCAGCGCAGGCAACAAGCATGGGCATGCTCGTTCCAGACAAAGCATCGTCGGTGGACTGGGACACCACAGAGAATCTGTATCTTGAGGGAGACAACCTGGAGATCCTGAAGCTCTTGCAGAAGTCTTACACAGGAAAGGTAAAGATGATCTACATTGACCCGCCGTATAACACCGGAAAAGACTTTGTGTACCCCGACAAATACGGCGAAGGACTCAAGACATATCTTGAGTACACCGGACAAATTGATGGCGAAGGAAAGAAGCTCACAACAAACACAGAGACAGATGGACGCTACCATTCTAAGTGGCTCAACATGATGTATCCTCGCCTTATGCTTGCACGGAATCTACTCAAAGAGGATGGTGTGATCTTTGTCTCAATTGATGATCACGAAGTGCATAATTTGCGAAGAATAATGGATGAGATATATGGTCCAGAGAATTTCGTTGCATGCATCTCAAGAAGAACAAAGGTTGGTGGTGGAAGTGCTGCAAAGTGGTTTGCGATTGAGAACGATTACGTAATTGTATATTTAAGAAACTACAGTAGGGCGCAGGAATTCTTTGCACCCTACGATGAGGAATACCTCACAAGGTTTAAAGAAGTTGACAGCTCTAGTCGATTCTACTGGGATACTTTTGAAAGATCATACACAGCAACCAAGCCTTATACCATAACTGCACCGGATGGCACTGTCCTTACCGGGTCATGGTTTAAGAGCAAAGAAAGTTTCGAAAGAGATTATTCTTTTGGGGATATTAGGTTTATTAAGAAATCGGATGACTCTTGGTCAGTTCAAATAAAGACAAGACCCGCTGAGGGGAGGAAGGTCCGCTCATTATTGGTTGATAATAAATTTAAATCTTCCCAAGATGATTTGGATTTACTGAACCTCAAAGAGGTGTTTGATTTTCCTAAACCAGTCAGCTTAATAAAAGAATTACTTTCTGCGTGTACCAAAGAGTCAGATATTATTCTAGATTTCTTTTCCGGTTCGGCAACAACAGCTCATGCGATTTTAAATCTAAATGCTGAGGATGGGGGAAGCCGCCGTTTTATTCTTACTCAACTTCAGGAGACAGCACCAGAAGATAGCGAAGCGAAAAAGGCAGGATTTAACAACATTGCAGAAATTGGACGTGAACGAATCAAACGTGCGGCTAATAAAGTTCGCGAGGAACAAGCGGAAAAGATTGCAGCAAGGGAGACCCCGCTAGATACCGGATTTAAGGTGTACCGTCTTATGCCCAGCACCTTTAATGTGTGGAACGTAAAAGCAGAAGATGATCTTCAGCAGAAACTCGTTGACTCAACGTCGCTCATTAAGGGTGATGCAAAAGAAGAAGACGTGCTTACCGAGCTCATTCTGAAGAGTGGATACGGACTTGCAGAAAAGACAGAAGAGATTGTTGTCTCAGGAAAGAAGTTTCACTCAGTTGCAGGCGGAAAACTTATCGTTTCGCTAGAGTCGGGGCTCACACTGGAACAGGTCCGTGCGATTGCTGAAAGGAAGCCTGCGCAATTTGTGACGCGCGAAGTAGGCTTTGCGAGTGACGATATCCTCACTAATACCGCGCAGATTATGAAAGATAAGGGAATTGATTTCCGTGTACTCTAGTCATGAAACTGCAATTTGATCCAAACCAGGAGTACCAGATGGACGCAGTCCGCGCAGCGGTTGACCTCTTTGAGGGACTGCCAATAGAGGAAGACAGTTTTTCTGTTTCTGTTGCAAAAGAAAATTTGCCAGGAATGTTTGATGCGCAAACCGAAGATGTGCTCGCGTTTGGTAACCACACTACACTTCCCGACGATGAACTATTAAAAAATCTTCAATCAGTGCAAGGGCGAAATGGGATTGAGGTCGCCGAGACACTTCAGAAGACAATGGGGTACCCACAATTCTCAGTTGAGATGGAAACGGGGACCGGGAAAACCTATGTGTACCTGCGCACGATCCACGAACTCCAAGTGAAGTATGGATACAGCAAGTTTGTGATCGTGGTCCCCGGTAAGGCAATTCGCGAAGGAACACTAAAGAATCTGGAGATCACGGGAGATCACTTCCGCGCCCTCTATGGGAACACCCCGTTTTCGTATGCCGTATATGATTCCAAGAACATGAGTACGGTGCGTGATTTTGCCGTGTCGCGCGGGCTCTCAATTTTGATCATTAATATTGAGGCATTTCGTAAGGATTTTGATGATGAGAATATGGATCCAGAGAGAGGCGTGCTTTTCCATCGCCCTAGTGAAAAGCTCTCCGGTCGTTCACCGCGTGAATTTGTACAAGCAGTGCACCCGATTGTGATTATTGATGAGCCACAGAGCGTGGACAATTCCCCGATAGCAAAAAAGTCTATCTCGTTACTGAATCCGCTTTTTACCCTCCGCTACTCTGCAACACACCGCAATCCGTACAATCTTATCTATCGCTTGGACCCTATCCGTGCATATGAAATGCGGCTGGTGAAGAAGGTCGCGGTAGCTGAAGTCCTGGGATCACAAGAAGCAGGTGCTGGAGCATACGTAAAACTTCTTTCTGTCACGAACGATGGCGGGATCAAGGCGCAGATTGAGATAGACGAAGACACTGAGAGTGGCCCGAAGAGGAAGAAGATTAAGGTAAAAGGTGGCGATGATCTTTTTGCGAAGTCAAAAAACCGTGATGCATACCAGAACGGATTTCTTGTGGGCGAGATCGGGGCTGAGTCAGGAAAGGAGTTTATCTCCTTTGAACCAAGTGGAATTACGCTCCATATTGGCGAGGCGCTCGGTGGCGACGATGAGGCGATAAAACGCCTCCAAATCAGAAAAACCATTGAAGAGCATTTTGATAAGGAACTGGAACTGGAAGGCCGTGGCATCAAGGTGCTTTCACTCTTTTTCCTGGATCGTGTGGCAAACTATCGCCTTTATCCCGAAGAAGGAGAAGCAGAGAAGGGTCAATACGCCAAGTGGTTTGAGGAGGAATATGTGCGACTGCGCAAGACGGAAAAATACAAGAGCCTGAATCAACCTTCCGCGGAGAAGGTCCACGACGGCTATTTTGCAGAAGATAAAAGTGGGAAGCTCAAGGATTCACGCGGGGAGGGTGATACTGCCGATGATGAATCTGCATACAACAAGATCATGAAAGAAAAAGAGCGACTCCTTTCTTTTGAAGAGCCACTGAAGTTTATCTTTTCACACTCTGCGCTGCGTGAGGGATGGGACAACCCAAATGTCTTTCAGATTTGTACACTGAATCAAACGAATACAGCAATTAAGAAGCGTCAGGAGATCGGGCGCGGGATGCGCCTCCCCGTGGATCAAAGCGGGGTCCGCGTGTTTGATGAATCAATCAACAAGCTTGTTGTCGTTGCGAACGAGAGCTATAAGGACTTTGCGCGAAAGCTCCAAACTGAATATGAAGAGGATTGTGGTGTAACATTTGGGAAAATTACCGAGAAAACATTTGCGGGACTCACGTACGAAAAAGATGGGAAAGAAGTTCTCCTTGATGACGCGGCGATTGCGACGATCCTCCAGGCCCTCCGTACTCAGGGAATGATTGATGAAAACAACAAGCTCACCGATGCGTTTGAGCCCGAACGAGCGGGATTCACTCTGGGGCTCACTGGGGATCTGAAAGAGATGGAACTTGAGATTGTGGATCGGATCAAGGAATACCAACTTGAGCGCCACATCGTACGACACCAGGCGAAGGAGCGGGTGAAGATCAACAAGGAAGTTTTCTTGAGCCCCGACTTTAAGGAGTTGTGGGATCGCATCAAAGCAAGAACTACATATGCGGTGAAGTTTTCTGACGAACAACTTATTGCAACAGTTTCAGATCGCCTACGAACAATGCCAGCAATTGCTCTTCCGAAGGTCCAATATGTGAAGGCAGAATTTTCACTGGATGATCGTGGTGTGACGACGCGAGAGGTGCGAAATAGAACCGAGGAGATAAGGCAAGACAATGCGCAGCTCCCGGACATTCTTTCGTATCTCCAACGCTCTACACACCTTAGGAGAAAGACTCTTGTTGAAGTACTTACCCGGTCCGGAAGACTCGCTGATTTCACCAAAAACCCCCAGAAATTCATGGATACAGCGGCAGAGACCATTCGTGCTGAGCTTCGTCGCCTCTCAGTAGAGGGCATTCAATACGAACGACTGGCGGGCGAGGAATACGAAATGACCCTCTTTGAGGATCATGAATTTTCTGCATATCTAAACGACCTTCTCCCGTCCAAGAAGTCGGTGTATGAACGTATTTCTTATGATTCAGATATTGAGAAACGTTTTGCGCAGGAATTAGAGAAAAAAGAGCACATCAAGCTCTACGTGAAACTCCCGTCGTGGTTTACCATTGAGACTCCGGTTGGTAAATACAACCCGGATTGGGCAGTCGTGAAGCACGGAGACGAGAAGGTGTATCTCGTTCGCGAAACGAAGGGGACACTTGAAGAATCAAAACAAAGAGAATTTGAAAATCAAAAAATTATTTGTGGAGAAAGACACTTTGCGTCAATAGGAATGAATGATTTTGAAGTAGTGAAGGACGCAGACAGAATCTAGTTAAAGACCCCCAAAAAAAACAGGAGGTCAGGAGTTCCATCCTCATGGGGTATACTAGTCATAATATGGCCAAGAAACTGACCAGAAAGACCACTAAGGGAACGGTCATCTACCAGGCGAAGTCTGGGGCTATTGAGTTGCGCGGGGATTACAGCAAAGACACCCTCTGGGCAACCCAAGCTCAGATCGCCGAGGCTTTCTCGGTGGACGTGAGGACTGTGAACGAGCATATCACCAATATTTATAGGACTAAGGAATTGGCGAAGGGTTCAACTATCCGGAAATTCCGGATAGTTCAACATGAAGGCAAAAGAGATGTTGAGCGTGAGGTTATGCACTACAATCTCGACGCAATCCTCTCTATTGGCTATCGTGTGAATTCCAAGACAGCAACGCAATTCCGTCAGTGGGCCACAAAGACCCTTCGCTCGCATATCGTCGATGGATACACCATCAACCGTTCTCGAATCGGCAAAAATTATGATGCGCTCCTCAGGGCCGTCGAAGAGGCGGGCAAACTCCTTCCGGCACGAAGCCTCCTTGATACACAGAGTGTGCTCGAACTCGTGAAGACCTTTGCCAGCACATGGGTGTCTCTGGACGCATATGACCGGTCCGAGCTTCCCACTGTCGGTGCGACGAAGAAGCAGGTCAAACTCACAGGCGAAGAGCTCACAGGTGCGATCCTTGAGTTCAAGCAGGAGCTCATGCGAAAAGGTGAGGCGACAGACCTCTTTGGCTCCGAGCGTGAGCGTGACAGCATCACCGGCATCGTGGGAAACGTCCTCCAGTCATTCGGCGGGAAGGATCTGTATGCCAGTGTCGAGGAGAAGGCAGTCCACTTTCTCTATTTCATCGTGAAGAATCATCCGTTCGCCGATGGCAACAAACGCAGTGGCGCGTTCTCCTTCGTGTGGTTCCTCAAGAAAGCCGGGATCCTCGAGATAAGACAGATGAGCCCTCAGGCGCTCACGGCCGTCACGCTCCTTGTGGCAGAAAGCGATCCAAAAGACAAAGACCGTGTCGTTGGGCTCCTGCTCATGCTCCTCGGGAGGGGATAGAGAAGTGAGAGATTTAAGGTAGCCTTCGAAGCCCCCAAAAAAATAGAATGCCAGGAATGCCGCCCTCATGGGGTATAATCCTCCCACCATGGCCACCAAGACGATCGAGAGGCCGGTCACACAAGTCCGCACCGCAGGACCCATCGGTGACACATACGGCTGGAAGACCAAGCTCTATAACTGCAATTGCCACAGCTTCGACGAGGTGATCGGGGCGCTCATGCGCGCCATCGGCTGCAGTGCCACGACAGGGGAGCGTATCGCGAACACCGTCCACACCACAGGCGAAGCCACCGTCTGCCAAGGCTCCAAACTGTATTGCGAATCCGTCGCCTCGGTCCTCGCAGAAATCGGCCTCAAGGTCGCGGTTTTACAGGAGGAGTAGGTGTTCTAAAAACACCACGAACAAGTTTTGTGGTGATAACTCAAAAAAAGTTATATAAATTCGCAAAATCGCATATTTTGGAGGTTGTTTTCATATATTGACATATAGAATATAAGTGATATAATCTCTACGGAGAAATTATCCTCCACGCACTTTTCAAGTACACAAAGAAGGAGGCAGAGCATGTCAATTCTTATTTGTTCCACCAAATATGGTGGATGCGGGTTTATCGGACATGGTCAATGCGAGTTCAGGGGTGATGGTGACTATGTTTTCTGTCCGCAATGCGGAGAAGACCACGCTTTTGAGCTCACGAACGAGAATCTCGATTCACTCACGAACGAGAAGAATCGGGAGCTTGCTCGAAAGCTCATCAATAACGACAAAAGCGTTGTCGCTATCGCTAGGTGTGGTTGCTATTACCACGCAGAGGAGGGTATCGCCTGTCCTCACGACGTGGCACTCGCACGTGAACGGTTCTACGCAGTCGTCGAGTAAAGACGACAATCCTACCTCCTACCGAAAACCGCACAGCTTCGGTTGTGCGGTTTTTTGTTTAACCAGTGCGTTACAGAACTAGATTGTAAATTAACACTGGTATTCCTGTCCTACACACATTTCTAATTTTTGGTACCAAGATTGAAGGAAAATGGGGAATAGATCTAATATTTTAGATGAATCTGTGGTTTGATTTTAATGCCCAGCTGGCCCGATGCTATTCTGCGGCAGAATGCTGGTAAATGGGGAGATCGAGTCACGAATATTTCTGTTGCCGTCGCAAATAAATTTTCACCTCCCTACGGGAGCAGTACACCTTTTGGCGATTTAAGAAAATCGCTCAAGAAGGTCTTGCGAAGCTCCAAGTATTCGCTTCTCACCCCAGCTCGCCTGTTTTGTCTGCTGACAAAACATGGCTCCGCTTTTCGAAATCCCCATGGGGGAATCGGTCACGAGTCAGAAAGTGGAGATGGGGGAATCGCCTACAAGTCCTATCTCGCCGTCGCTCGATAGGCTCGCAGGCCGCCCCTCGCAGTTTCGTCTGCTGACGAAACATTGCTGCGGTCTTCAATTCCCCCACGTGATGTGCTCAAGCACATCACGCATCTCCACCAAAGAAAAACCGCCCGTCTTTCGACGAGCGGGTTTTTCAACTGGTGGAGATGGGGGGAATTGAACCCCCGTCCAAAGGAAGAAGGACCGTAGGTTTGGAATGCTGAGAACGCTTGGTAGGTTTTCGCCTCACTGTATCAAAGCGAACGAAAGCACAGTGAAGTTAGTCTCGTAGAGTTTTGGAAGAGTGAAGAGACCACACACGTCCTATCCTGAATGGGTTACACCTCGAGCCTACCGATCAGGAGTAGTAGGGGAGATGTGCTCAGCGCTTAGGCGTAAGCAGGGGCGAATGCGTACGGAGACGCAATGCCTGAAGTGTTGTTTTTGGCACTTCGTGTTTACCGA
>CAZUMX010000007.1:0-31674 GCA_964622275.1 uncultured Candidatus Saccharibacteria bacterium | reverse complement strand
CTCGTTGGAGTTTTCTACGCTGTACGAGATAGTGAATTTGTAAAGAATTCAAACACCCTCAACCGTCTTGCACACATCTCCTTGAACGATGGAACGGTACAATCACGTTTTTTGATTTGGAATATGTCGTGGCAGGGATTCAAGGAGCGTCCAATTCTTGGATGGGGTCAAGATAATTTCATTTATGTCTTTGCAAAGCACTTTGATCCACGCATGTGGGCTCAGGAGCCATGGTTTGACCGATCACACAATGTATTTTTTGACTGGTTGATCGCAGCTGGGGCCCTGGGATTACTTGCGTACCTCTCTCTTTTTGGGTCACTTCTCTGGCTCATCTGGTTTGGAAAGCACGATCTCTCAGTTATCGAGCGTAGTATTCTCGTGGGTATGCTGGTTACGTATTTTATTCACAATGTCTTTGTGTTCGATAATCTCATTAGCTACATCCTCTTCTTTACAGTATTGGCATATATCCACACGATGGTGACACGCGAACAGAGCGATGGAAAATCCGAAAAAGAAAAATGGACCCCTACGCCCGAAGGAGTTGCTGCTGTCTCCATTATTGCAGCAGTGCTCTTTGTCTTTGTTCTCTACACTGCCAACATTGCAAATATCCAGGCCAATCGTGGATTAATCAATGGGTTGCGAAACCCCATTACGCGATCTCTGGATGGAACAATAGAGGTTGCACTCAAAAAAGTCATTGATCGTGGAGGATTTGGGAACGGAGAAGCAAGAGAACAACTTGGCCAAATTGCTCTTCAAGCTCAAGATCCAAAAATCGATCAATCTGTGAGAGATAAGATTGTGAGTATTGCGCTTGCTGAACTTGAAGATGAGGCAAAGAATGACCCAAACAATCTCCGCACACAGTTCTTCCTCGGGACGTTTTACGAGCGATACCAGCAGTATGATAAAGCGTTGGCTACACTCAATCACGCAATTGCGCTCTCGCCAAAACGCCAGCTTACTCTCATTCAAATGGGTATCCTTCACCTCAACCGTGGAGATAATGCTTCAGCTCGGGAGGTTTTCAAGACAGCGTACGAGCTTGATACTCGATATTCTGAAGCAGCATCGTTCTACATTATTTCACTCCTCGCAACAGGGGATAATGTAAAAGCAGACGAGATTCTCGCTTCAATTAAGGGAGCAGAACGGTGGGACAATCGCCTTGTTCTTGGATATGCGAGAGCAAAGCGGTTTGATATTGTTGTTCGTCTGTTGACTGAAAAGTCAGAAAGTGAACTTGCAGATGGTCAAACATATGTTGCTCTTGCTGGTGCTTATAACGAAATGAAAGATAAGACGAAAGCGATCGAGACACTGAAGAAAGGTATCGAGAAATTCCCAGACATCAAAGATACCGCAGAAGGTATGATTCAAGATATTCAAAAGGGCGTGCCAATGGGGAGTTAATCTCTTTATGAAGATCGAGAATGGAGTGATGCTTGCCCCGTTTTCGTCGTTTCATATTGGTGGACCAGCGAATGCGCTACTGACTCTTGATTCTATTGATGATGTTAAAGAGGCGGTTCGATATTGTGAAGATACTCAAGAGACCCCCTTTATTCTTGGTGGTGGGTCAAACACCCTTTTTGGAGATGAGGGGGTTGATGGTGCGGTGCTCAACATGCATATTCCAGGTATTGATTTCAAGTCTGATCAAGGGAGCGTGCTTGTTGTTGCAGGTGCCGGTGTTTCTTGGGACGCTCTCGTTGAAGAAAGTGTCTTACGTGGTCTCTCTGGTCTAGAAAATCTCTCGGGTATTCCTGGTACTGTGGGGGCATCGCCAATCCAGAATATTGGTGCGTATGGTCGGGAAGTTGGCTCACTCATCGAGTGGGTTGAAGTCTATGATCGAGTCACAAAAAAAGTGCGGCGCCTTGATCCCACAGAGTGTCATTTTGGATACCGAGACAGTATTTGGAAGCGACCAATGGGTAAGTCATTCATCGTGACACGTGTTGCGTTTCGTCTCAGTACGAGAGGGGAAGCTGCAATCGGATATATTGATCTTAAAAATTATTTCGGATCTCATCACACGACACCGACACCGAGAGAGGTACGCCAAGCTGTTTTGGAAATTCGTTCAAAAAAATTTCCTTCACTAGAACAGTTCGGAACAGCGGGTTCATTTTTTAAAAATCCAATTCTCGCAAAGGAACGTGGTATCGCACTTCAAAAACGGTTTCCACTTCTCCCAGTGTACGATGCCCCATCTGGTGGAGTGAAAGTTTCTGCAGCATGGATTATTGATCATGTCGCACTCATGCGAGGAGTTAAAGTGGAAAAAGTGGGAACCTATGCGCAACAAGCTTTGGTTATTGTGACAGAGCGAGGAGCAAAAGCACATGATGTTCTTATCTTTGCGCACATGATTGCTGATCGCGTGTTCAAAGAAATAGATGTTGTGTTAGATCCAGAAGTCCAATTTGTTGGATGTTCTTGGAAAAAATAATTTTTCAAATCGAAGATCAAAAAAAATTCTCAAGAAAGTTATCCACAGTTTTTTTTGTTTGAGCATTGAGCGAGCGCACATACTTGAGATAATTGTTGCAGTGGAGTCAAATCCCACTCGTTTGCAAAGGTCGACCCTTTTAAAAGTTCTTTGATCAAAGAAAAAACATGGCAGCAAAGAAGCGTAAGGCAGCAAAGAAGACCGGCAAGAAAAAGGCAGCAAAGAAAAAGCGCGCCTAAGGTTTTCAAAAAAAGAGTGCTCTCTTTCTAAACACCACCTCTCGTGGTGTTTAGTTTTTTCTTTGCACTGCTTCTGTTGCCTTTTATGCGGCCACTCTATATAGTGGTTCTTTATGGGATTGTGGACCTCGCTTTTTGGAGCACAGCACGAAAAAGATATTCAGGCAATGAAGCCGGTCGTTGAAAAGATCGCGTCTTTTGAACCTGCGTTTGAAAAATTTACTCAAGAAGAGTTCCAAAAGAAGACTCAAGAGTTCCGTGCTCGTCTGGGAAATGGGGAGACTCTCGACGATCTTCTTCCTGAGGCGTTTGCGCTCGTGCGTGAAGCAGGGAAGCGGACACTCGGGCAACGTCATTATGATGTTCAGATGATGGGAGGCATTGTTCTGCATCGAAGAGGAATCGCCGAAATGCGTACCGGAGAAGGAAAAACACTCGTTGCAACACTTCCTGCATACCTGAATGCCCTTACAGGAAAAGGTGTTCACATTGTGACTGTGAACGATTATCTTTCGCGACGCGACGCAACATGGATGGGACAGATTTATGCGTATCTCGGACTTTCAACTGCGGTGATTAATCACGATACATCATTCCTCTATGATGCGCATGTCACAACGAAACCAGATCTTTCGGTTGAAACTGAATCATTTAAGGTTGAGTATGAGTTTTTAAGGCCATGTACACGACAAGAAGCATATCGTGCTGATATCACCTACGGGACAAATAGTGAATTTGGCTTTGATTACCTGAGAGATAATATTACGTATGACGTTAAAGATCTTCGTCAGTGGTCACACGCCTATGCTATTGTTGATGAAATTGATTCCATTTTGATTGATGAAGCACGAACTCCGTTGATTATCTCTGCTCCATCCACCGACAGCGAAAAATTATACGAAACATTTGCCTCCATTGCTCGAAAGCTTGAGGCTCCTGAGCATTTTACGATTGACGAGAAACATAAGGCCATTCAACTTACGGACGCAGGGATTTCCCGTGCCGAGGAACTTCTTGGAATTGAAAATATTTATACCGAAAAGGGAATCAAATATGTCCATCATTTAGAAACCGCTGTTCGCGCAAAAGCACTCTTCGTGAAAGATCGGGAGTATGTTGTTCGAAACGGAGAAGTGGTCATCGTTGATGAATTCACAGGGAGACTCCAGCCAGGACGGCGGTGGTCCGATGGGCTTCATCAAGCAATTGAAGCGAAAGAAGGAGTAAATATTCAAAAAGAGTCACGCACGATGGCGTCAATTACATACCAAAATTATTTTCGTATGTATGAGAAGCTTGCTGGGATGACAGGGACGGCACTGACAAGTGCTGAGGAGTTTTTGCGCATCTACCAGCTCGATGTCGTTCCTGTTCCTCCAAATCGTCCGTCACTCCGAAAAGATGTTGACGATCTTATTTTCCAAACTGAGCAAGGGAAGTTCGCTGCACTTGCTCGCCAAGTGAAAGAGATGCATCAAAAAGGACAGCCAGTGCTCATTGGTACTGTATCAATCGAGAAGAATGAATTATTGTCAGCATTTTTGACGAAAGAAGGCGTACCACATGAGGTTCTCAATGCAAAGAATCATGAGCGCGAAGGAGAAATCATTGCACAGGCAGGTCGAAAGGGGTCGGTGGTGATTGCGACAAATATGGCTGGTCGTGGAGTCGATATTAAACTCGGAGGTAATCCGTCTACAGATGAAGTCTATCAAGAAGTCAAAAATCTTGGCGGGCTTGCTGTCCTTGGAACAGAACGCCACGAAGCTCGACGTATTGATAATCAGCTCAGAGGTCGTTCTGGGCGCCAGGGAGATCCTGGAATGACACAATTTTTTGTTTCGCTTGACGATAATCTCATGCGGGTGTTTGCGTCTGATACGATCAAAAACATGATGGGTCGTTTTGGTATTCCCGAAGATCAACCTATTGAAAACAAAATGATCTCACGAGCACTAGAGAGTGCTCAAGAAAAGATCGAAGGATTCCACTTTGACGCACGCAAGCACGTTCTTCAGTTTGATGACGTGATTAATCACCAAAGGCGAACAATCTACGAGCGCCGCGGAAAAGTGCTTCATGGTGATCATGAGACGATTGTGAGTCTTGTTGCTGAGTACAGCGAAGGGAATGAAGAACTTCGGTCGGTGATTGAGGCCAAGATTGGCGCAATGGGGGAGAAAGAGTTTTATGCTGTGATGCGCCGCCTTATTCTTCAAACCATGGACATGTACTGGATCGAGCACCTTGAGCTTATGGATTATGCCCGCAGCTCGGTCAATCTTCGTGGGTGGGGACAGCGTGATCCGCTTGTTGAGTATAAGAATGAGGCACTCCGACTCTACAAGGAACTTGAACAGTCTATTGAGGGGAAAATTGCAGAACTTATTCCCATGATTGATACTGGTGCATTCAAGAAGGCCGAAGAGGAACAGCGACACGTCGAACAGCAAATGACATTTGCTGGGGGAGGATCTGAGACATCTGGAGATGGGGCATCACATACCTCTCCACAAAAAGATGATAAGGTAGGACGAAATGATCCATGCCCATGTGGAAGCGGAAAAAAATACAAGAAATGCCACGGCATCGAAGCATAAGTATTCAGCGACTACTCATAGGGATTTGGTACGTGTTTGTTTACCACATACTTCGAATCTTTTGGTTTATATTCCGTCCACATACATTTGGGTCAAAAGTGGTCATTGAGCGTGACGGCAAAGTGTTATTGGTAAAACATTCATATGGCCCAGCTGCATGGAGTTTCCCTGGTGGTGGAAAAAAACAAAAAGAAACGTTTGAAGAAGCAGCGATACGCGAGGCAAAAGAAGAAGTTGGAGTGCGGGTTACGCATATAACCTTCATTGGGAACTTTGTTGCCCAGAATGAGTATAAATATGACCATGTGCATGTTTTTCTTGCCAAGGCTGACGGCGAGGTGGTGATAGATGGAAGGGAAATCATTGAGTGCACATGGGCGACACATGATTTCCAAACACACTGGACTCCACTAGGTGAAAAAATCTGGCACATGTATCAGTCTCACTACACCTCACTCTGACAGCACCTTTACGAGACTTTGGTTCCCGTGTTCAAAATTGTCAAAAGAGCTATATTTTTCATTGATCTATTTTTCGAGGTGGATAAGTGAATTGGTTCCCGAAGGATAGGCGTATACTTGGCATATGCTTCCTCCTTCAATGCATCAAGAATACCGATGTAAGAACTGCGATAAGCTCTTATTCAAAGGACTTCTTGTTGATAGTGAAATTGAAGTGAAGTGTAAACGGTGTGACAAGATCGTAACCATTGTCGGGGTTTCGAAAGACAAATTTGTCTGTTTGAAGTACCCCTGCGTGAATCGCGTTGTTGCTCACTCTTAAATATTCGCGGTTTACGCGGCCCATATATCTCCTCGAAGCTCTTGAAGCTCACTTTGCGGTGGGTGTTTTTATTATCATGTGCGTCTTTATTTTGTTGTACCTATGACCCGAGGAACATTGAATGTAAAAAAACGTGATGGCCGGTCCATGCGTTTTGAAGAAGAAAAAATACTCCGTGCGATTGAAAAAGCTGCTCATGCAACGGGCGAATTCGGTGTAACAGAAATACGCTCTGTGACGAAGCATGTTGCTAATGTGATTTGCAGCCTATCGGAAGGGAAAGACATCATTCCGATTGAGGAGATTCAAGATGTTGTGGAACGTACTCTTATGGCAGAGGGGTATTTTAAAACCGCAAAGGCGTATATTTTGTATCGTGAAAAACGTCGCTCAGCGAGAGAAAGTAGTTCTGTGGTGGTCGATGTTCAGAAAACAATTCGTGAATATCTTGACCGTTCAGACTGGCGCGTGAATGCAAATGCAAATCAGGGGTATTCACTTGGCGGTCTTATTCTCAACGCATCAGGAAAACTCATTGCGAATTACTGGCTCAATGCTGTGTATAGCGAACGGGTTCGTGAAGCGCACAGGAGTGGCGACATGCATATTCACGATCTTGACATGTTTTCGGGGTACTGTGCTGGTTGGAGTCTCAGGCAACTCCTTGAAGAAGGGTTCAATGGTGTTCCTGGAAAAACAGAATCAGCTCCACCAAAACATCTCGAGACGGCTGTTTCCCAAATGGTCAATTTTCTCGGAACACTCCAAAATGAATGGGCGGGGGCACAAGCATTTTCATCATTTGATACATATCTAGCTCCATTCATTAAGAAAGATCATCTCTCGTACCGAGAAGTAAAACAGTGCGTCCAGCAGTTTGTCTTTAATCTCAATGTTCCATCTCGATGGGGGACTCAAACGCCCTTTACGAACATCACTCTTGATTGGGTGTGTCCACCCGATATGAAAGAGAAATACCCAGTGATAGGTGGTGAAGATATGCCATTTACTTATGGTGAATGCCAAAAAGAAATGGACATGATCAACCGCGCATATATTGAAGTCATGACAGCGGGGGATGCCAAGGGCCGTATTTTTACTTTCCCAATTCCCACATACAACATTACAAAAGAATTTGACTGGGATTCACAGAATGCTCAAGCACTATTTGAGATGACTGCAAAATTTGGCACACCGTATTTTCAGAACTTTATCAACTCTCCCCTGAACCCATCTGACGTGCGGAGTATGTGTTGCCGCCTCCAGCTTGATTTGCGCGAGCTTCGAGCGCGTGGTGGCGGGCTCTTCGGATCGGCAGAGATGACAGGGTCAGTGGGTGTTGTGACGATTAATTTGGCACGAATTGGGTTTCTGGCTAAGACGAAACATGAATTCCTCGAACGTCTCGGGAAGCTAATGGAAATTGCAAAAGAATCTCTTGAAGTAAAACGCAAGGTTGTGGAGGAAAATATTGAGCGGGGGCTTCTTCCATACACAAAACGCTATCTCCCATCACTCCACAATCATTTTGCAACGATAGGGCTCAATGGAATGAATGAAGCGTGTGAGAATTTTTTGAAGAAAGACATTGCTTCAAAGGAAGGGAGAGCATTTACGCTCGAGGTATTGGACTTCATGCGAAAAACACTCTCAGATGTCCAGGAGGAAACAGGTAATCTCTATAATCTTGAGGCGACTCCAGCGGAAGGGACAACATATCGTTTTGCCAAAGAAGATCAGAAGCGATTTCCTGACATGAAACAACATGGTCCAAAGTCTGCCCCATACTACACAAATTCGACACATTTACCGGTTGGGTATACTGACGATCCACTTGAGGCACTTGATCATCAGGATGAACTCCAGACACGCTATACTGGTGGGACTGTGCTACATCTTTTTCTTGGTGAGAGAGTTCGGGATTGGAAAACATGTCGTGAGTTTGTAAAAAAAGTTGCTATGAGATACCGTCTTCCGTATTTTACCGTCACTCCGACGTTCTCCATCTGTCCAACGCACGGATACCTTGTGGGAGAAAATCCTCATTGTCCAACATGTCGTGCTGCATGCGAGGTCTGGTCACGTATCGTTGGGTACTTCCGGCCAGTGTCAGAGTGGAATACAGGAAAGAAGAGTGAATATACTGATCGCACAGAATATGTGGTTTCGAAGGGAGACAACTCTCTCCAAACAGGGCTGCCAGCCACCGAACGGGGATCGGTATGATCATCGGCGGAATACAAAAATTAACACTCGTTGACTTTCCAGGAAGAGTCGCAACCATTGTCTTTACCAAAGGGTGTGTTTTCCGCTGCCCATATTGCCACAACCCAGATCTGGTTGTCCCAAAAGATTACTCAGGCATTCCTGAGGAAGAGTGGTGGGAGCATCTCAGGAGGAGGCAAGAATTTATAGATGGTGTTGTTGTGTCGGGAGGGGAGCCGACCCTCCATGAAGATTTGCCTGAATTCATCGCAAAGATCAAAGACATGGGATTTGCCGTGAAGCTTGATACGAACGGGATCACTCCTCGTATGCTGGCACGGATGTTTGATAATCATCTTATTGATTATGTTGCTATGGATATTAAGCATCAGTGGAGAAATTATCAAACAATCGCAAACATCAAAGAAGAAAAACAATCCATGCTCTCACGATGCAAAGAGGCATTCGACATGATACGTGCGTCTGGAGTCCCGTATGAGTGGCGCACAACGCTGCTTCCTGGTGTGCACACAGAAGAAGATGTGGTTGCTATTGCTGAAGGGTTTTTACCTGGAGAACAATATTATCTACAAACAATGAATTACCGTGTGACACTAAAGAAAGATCTTGACCAAACAAAAGCCCTCGATGTTGTAGGTATAGCTAAACGACTCAAGATGCGATTTCCTCAACTCCTCATTGATTGCCGCTGATATCGTCAGGGGAAGATCGACCTCTCTCATCCTATGGATGATGGTATACTAGATCTATGAATAAACCTGCTGGAACAGAAATTGCATTCTTCTGGGTCCTCTTTGCTCTCACGGGGGTCCTTGCGTTTTTTATTTTTAGTCCGTATTTGACGGCGCTGTTTCTTGCGCTCGTGCTTGCCATTATGTTTGCCCCAGTTCATACATGGCTTTCTCGCTTTTTCCACATGAAAGAAACGGTAGCTGCACTCCTTTCGACCATTCTTGTTGCGGTGTTTATCCTTACTCCTCTTATTTTTGCGAGTGTGCTTCTCTTTGGGGAAGTTGCTGATGCGTATTATTCCATTGCTGGGGATGGTAGTGGAATGGGGCTCGTGAATACCTACACGCATCAATTTGAATCATTTGTTCAAACACGCGTTCCTGGATTTACACTCTCTATTGATGGTGAGGCATATGTGGGGAATGCGCTACGGTGGGTGGCACAGAATCTCAATGCACTCTTCTCGGGATTAGTCGGGGGTATTCTGAATTTCTTTATTATCCTTGTCGCACTCTTTTTCTTTTTCCGTGATGGAGATTCACTGCGAGCTTCGCTTATTCGATGGAGTCCTCTTGCAGATAAGCGAGACGAAAATATTCTTGAGCGAATTTCGCGTGCGGTTGGTTCAGTGGTAAAGGGGAGTCTCTTGATCGCCATTCTCCAGGGTGTTCTTACTGGTGTCGGACTCTTTTTTGCAGGTATTCCTAATCCTGTGTTGTGGGGGACTATAGCAATGTTTACTGCGCTCATTCCTTCGGTCGGTACAACGATCGTCAATATTCCCGCAGTCATTTATTTGTTTACAACCAGCCATATTCCTCAAGCAATTGGGCTCCTTGTGTGGGCGCTAGGTATTGTTGGCACCATCGATAACTTCCTTCGCCCAATCCTTATTGAGCGGGGAATCCACATGCACCCCTTCATTATTCTGTTGTCGGTGCTTGGCGGGCTTGCATTCTTCGGTCCCATTGGCTTCATTGCTGGACCGGTCTTAATGGCACTCTTCTTTGCTCTTGCAGAAATCTACCCAAATATCATGAAAGGGACAGCAATTCCTGAACCTGACCAGAATGGCAAAACAGAGCAGTAGGATTTCCTCCAAAAAAATCCAAAAATTCAACCACATTCTTTTTGCCTACTATCGCAGAAGTGGAAGAGTGATGCCTTGGAGGGAAACACGAGATCCGTACCGAATTCTTGTTTCTGAGATCATGCTCCAGCAGACGCAAGTAGATCGTGTGAGAGAAAAGTATAAGGAATTTTTAAAACAATTTCCTGCAGTGGAAGACCTTGCCCAGGCATCCCTTGGGGATGTCTTGCGGGCTTGGTCAGGACTTGGGTATAACCGTCGCGCAAAATATCTTCACCAGGCAGCAGTGGCAGTGTATGAATCCGATGTCGCGTTTCCCCAGACGATGGAAGGTCTTACGTCATTGCCAGGAATCGGAAGGTCAACCGCTGCGGGGGTTATGGCATTTGCGTGGAATTTCCCTGAACCTATGATAGATACCAATGTTCGTCGTGTGCTCCGTCGGGTGTTTTTCTCTCTAGAAAAGAAAACAGACCAAGAACTCTATCTTTTTGCAAAGAATATCATCCCGAAAGGAAAAGGGAGAATATGGAATTACGCACTTCTTGATCTTGCCGCAATGAAATGCACTGCCCGCAACCATGCGCATGATTGTCCACTTTCGATTCTCCACGGGAAATTAGACGAACATATTCCAAAGAAAAAGCGTGTACGCTTTGAGGACACAGATCGATACGCCCGGGGACGGATCATTGCTGAGCTTCGCAGGGTACATAAAGGGCTTCCGTTAAGGTCGCTTTCACAATATACCCAACGCTCCATACAGAAAACACAGACACTTCTCCAAAAACTCCTCTCCGAGCATCTTATAGTAAGGGAAAAATCTTTCTATAAACTCCCATAGATGTGTGTTATAATTGACGGATGAAAACACTTTTTGTGAAATGGGTTGTTCTTACTGCGACAGTGTTTCTCGTTGCGCGATACTACCCAGGCATAAGCGTAACAGGGATCGAGGCAGCGGCGATTACTGCACTTGCGCTTGGCCTCCTGAATGCACTTGTTCGCCCAATCCTTTGGGTATTAACCCTCCCAATTACTATTATCACCCTTGGGCTCTTTAGCTTTGTTCTGAATGGAGTCATGCTCCTTCTTGCAGATCGTGTTGTCACTGGTTTTTCAGTGAACGGTCTTCTTGCTGCCATTATTGCGTCACTCCTTATTTCGATTGTATCGACTATTGGCAATAAGCTTCTCATGGGCGCGAATGAAAAAATTGATTAGTCTATGAAACGGATCGTTACTCACAGCGGCGCATTTCACGCTGACGATGTCATGGCGGTCGCTCTTCTCGTACTCGTGTTGAAAGAAAAGAAGGAGCAATACGAGATTGTCCGCACGCGCGACGAACAAGTTTTTTTGACAGGAGATTTCGTTGTTGATGTAGGAGGGATCTACGACGCTGCGGCCAATCGCTATGACCACCACCAAGAGGGGGGTGCGGGCACACGAGCAAACGGGGTCCCATATTCTTCAATTGGACTTGTGTGGAAGCATTTTGGGATGGAGTTTTGTGGTCATGAGAAAATTTGGGAACGCATTGACGCCTCTCTCGTTCAGCCACTTGACCTCGGAGATAATGGTTTAGAATCTTACACAGTCACATCATATGGCATCCATCCGTATCTTTGGCACAATGTTGTTGCGGCATTTCGCCCCGTTGGGTCAGATATTGGGAAAGAAGATGAGCGATTTGTTGAACTTGTAGAGTTTTGTCAAAAACTTCTCAAGCACACACTCCATGCTGAGCAAGAACGGCTATTGAGCGAAGAGAAAGTTCTTGCCCAATATAACAGCACCGAAGATAAAAGACTCCTGGTTCTCCCAGAGGTCTTACAGTGGCAAGGTGTTGTTTCGACACTCCCAGAAGTACTTTTTGTGGTTACCCCTGAGCGCACGGGGTCAACGTGGAAACTGAATGCGACGCGTGATGATGATATGAGATTCAAAAATCGGAAAGATCTTCCGGAGGCTTGGGCAGGGAAAAATAAAGAAGATCTTGCTCGTATTAGTGGAGTTTCTGATGCTCTCTTTTGTCACAACAAGCGTTTTGTTGCAGCTGCGGGGTCAAGGGAAGGGGCGATTGCACTTGCAAAAAAAGCACTTCTCGAGTAGCTATTGGATATCTATGGCTTTTGTTGATGAGCTTCGTATACGTATTAAGGCGGGAAACGGCGGTGATGGGGTCGTCAGGTGGCGTCGTGAAAAATTTGTAGAATTTGGGGGTCCGTCAGGTGGAGATGGTGGGCGTGGGGGGAGTGTGTATGTCGTCGGTAGCCGCGATATTTCACTCCTTGGAAAATATATACACAAAAAAGATTTTATCGCAGAGCATGGAGAGTCCGGAGGATCAAAGAGTCTCCATGGAAAAAGTGGAGAGGATCTGATGATTCCTTTCCCCGTCGGGTCAGTGATTACCAACATGCATACTGGGAAGACGGTAGAAATTTTGCATGAAGGGGAGCATATTCTTTTACTTAAAGGAGGCGAAGGAGGTGTTGGGAACGAGCATTTTAAAAGTTCGACGAATCAAACCCCACAGGAATTTACACGAGGGACATCAGGAGAAGAAGGAGATTTTCATGTTGAACTTCGTCTTGTGGTTGATGTGGGGTTCGTGGGGCTTCCTAACGCAGGGAAGTCTTCGCTGCTCAATACCATCACAAATGCAAGCGCAAAAATTGGTGCGTATCAATTCACTACACTCGAACCCAACCTTGGTGCGTTCTATGGATATATTCTTGCAGATATTCCTGGGCTTATCGAAGGGGCTTCAGAGGGGAGGGGACTTGGACATAAGTTTCTTCGCCACATTACGCGGACCAAAATGCTCGCGCACCTAATCTCACTAGAAAATGAGGATGTCATGGCGACATATAAAACGGTCAGAAAGGAGCTCGAGACGTACAGTGATGAGCTCGCTAAAAAGGACGAGATCATCGTGCTCACCAAGACCGATATGGTTGACGAAGACACTGTAGTAAAAGCAAAAAAGAAAATGGAAAAACTCGGGAATCCTGTATTTACCATCTCTGTCATTAACGACACCCAGATGAAGGATTTTAGAGACGGCCTGACAAAACTGCTTCAGAAGTCATAGGCCTTGCTCAATCTGCACAGCCTGGTTTATGTGGGCTATAATTTGAGCACAAAATTATAGCGTGAGGGGTTTTTTCTTTGGCGAGTTTCTGTATAATGCTCCTATGTCAGGGAAGAATAAACCAACCATTGGACTTGAAGTTCATGCTGAACTAAAAACACACACAAAGATGTTTTGTGGGTGCAAAAATGCCCCCAAAGAAGCTCCGAACACCAATATTTGTCCTGTGTGTACCGCTCAACCAGGAACGCTTCCCGTGCCAAACAAAGATGCTATACGCCAGATGATTCGTATTGGTCACGCGGTTGGCGGGACAATAGCGGACTTTTCAGAGTTTGATAGAAAGAATTATTTTTATCCAGATATCCCAAAAGGATATCAAATCACCCAGTATAAATATCCTTTTGTCAGTGGGGGGTCTATTGCCGGGGTTGCGCTCACTCGCATTCATTTGGAAGAAGACACCGCAAGTTCAGTGCACGACAAGAATGAAATGACGCTCGTTGATTACAATCGTGCTGGCGTTCCTCTCATGGAGCTTGTCACTGAACCCGTGATCCACTCTGCTGAAGATGCTGTACGGTTTGCAAAAGAGCTGCAGCTTCTTCTTCGAACTCTTGGTGCGAGTGATGCCAATATGGAGGAGGGCCAGATGCGTGTTGAGGCGAATATTTCGATTTCTGCGACAGATAAATTTGGGACGAAAGTCGAAGTGAAGAATCTTAACTCATTTCGAGCTGTCGAAGGAGCGATTCGCTATGAAATTGCCAGACACGAGGAGGTCCTTGAGGAAGGTGAAGTCATTGTGCAGGAAACTCGCGGATGGAACGAAGATACTCAGTCGACCTTTAGTCAGAGAAAAAAGGAAAATGCGCACGACTACCGGTACTTCCCGGAGCCAGATATTCCAAAGATGAAAATCTCTGAAGTGCCTGAGCTAAAGAATCTGGAGGCAACTCTCCCTGAACTTCCATGGCAAAAGCGCAAAAGACTCATCGAAGAGATTGGCCTCACCCCAGAAACAACTGAAATTTTTGTTGCAGATGCACTTTTTGGTGAGTTTTTTGATGAAGCAGCCAAAGTGCTTGGTGGAAACAAAGATCTCCTCAAGCTTTCGTCGAATTATATTTCTTCAGACATTGTTGGTTTAGCAAAAAATAGTGGTGGGGTCGGCAAGCTCACGGCCACTGCGTTTGCTGTCGTTATCCAGATGCTCAAGAAAGGGGACCTATCTTCTCGAGGAGCAAAAGATCTTATCAGCTACCTCTTTGCTGAGGGAGGGGAGCCCGAGAGTATTGCTCAAACAAAAGGTCTTATCCAAAAAAGTGATCCAGAAGCCCTTAAAAAGATTATTCAAGAGATTATTTCTGCAAACCCAAAGGCGGTAGTTGAGTTTAAGAGTGGGAAGGAGGCCTCACTCCAGTTCTTGGTTGGTCAGGGTATGCGTGCTTCAAAGGGAAGTGCAAACCCTCAAATCTTGGCAGAACTCTTTAAAACAGCATTGAAGTAAAATGTGTATAAAACGGGACAAATATTCCGTTTTTCAGGGTACAATAGAAGGTAACTATGGCAGAGCCCACACTGTCGAAAAAACGCTATGTCCTCCTTTCGGAGGCGTCACGTATTTCGGGATATACCCGAGAGTATATTGACCGATTGTGTCGGATAGGGAAAATGCCATGTCGAGTGATGGGAGATAAGACTGTGGTTGAGCTCGATACTCTGCTTTCACAGACAGGGACGATTCTTTTGGGGAGTGAACATATTTCTTTTATCGAGCTCCAGGGGGATACACCTTACCCAATTCAAGCAGATGCTCCGTCTTCTCAGCCACAGATCGAAGATACGCCTTCGATCTCTCGTCTTGCACATATTGCAGTCATTGGACAGACTCATCACGAAGGAGAGGAACTTTCTCCTGAAAAAAAAGATCATTTTCCCTCTAATGCGCTCCCATTTTTCTCATCCGCACTTGGAGCAAAAAAAACAGGTTTCCATATTCCTGTTTCTGGTGGTGCGAACATCGCCACGTCGAGGAATATTCCGGTGGTTCCCCCAGAAGCACAACACATGGCACCAGAGCGCTCGACAGTGAAGCGGATTATGGTTATGCCAAAGACGCTGCCAGAAAATTTTGTTCCCGCAGCACCCTCTATCGCTCAGTCTCAAGTTCAGGTGCCTATTGTCTCAGCAGAATCACATCCAGTGGAACCATCTCCGCATTCGATTGAAACTTACGAATCAAAACTCCCCATGGTTCCAGAAATAACTTCGTTTCCAGCAAAAATCGCTCTTGCGGTATTAGCGCTCGGACTTTTTGTCGCTCCCACAGCCCTTGGTATCGGATCATTTCTCAATGACACGCTCACAGTGTTTGGCTCTTCTTTGCGTTCGGGCGCCCGAACAACGATGGCTGCAGTGGGACTCATTGATCCAAACCGAGAGACTGAAAAATTTCCGCACCTTCTAGAAACAAGCCAGCTTCTCTCTGCGTCAGGCGCAGCGGGAACCTCAGCGACTCAGCAGGGTATTGTCATCACTCCAGCATCTACAAGTACCGCACGGAACGCAGCGATTAAAGACGCTATCCAGCAAACATTCTCAAGTCCTGTCCAAGTTATTCCAGACAGTGCTGAAGGGAAAACAGGAATTATTAAACCTGTGTTTCAAAAAAACAATCCCAGCGGATTTATTTATGTATTGGTCCCGTTCAGAAATTAACTATCATATGACCACTTATCGACTATTTACAACAATCGCTGTACTGTCCACGGGATTCTTTGTGTGGGGAGGACCTTTCGTGGCATCAGCACAATCAGGGAGTTTTACTGTAAGGCCCGCAAAGGTGGAGCTGGTTGGTAATCCAGGAGAGACGATAGAGACATATATTACTGTTGAGAATCACCTCGGCACCTCGGCGACGTTCTCTGTTTCATTTGAGGATATTGCTGGGAGTGAAAACCCAGATGATGCTGTTACTCTTTTGGGAACAAAAAGAGGTCCATATCCACTGCGAGATCTTTTGCGAGGTCCCAAAAGTGTTTCCATTCCTGTAGGTGGAGAAAAAAGAATCCCTATTTCAGTGGATATTCCATCTGATGTGTCCCCTGGAGGACTCTATGGAAGTGTTATTTTTACTCCTGTGCGGCAAAAGACCGATGGAAATGTTTTGCCCGACTCCCGACTCGGTGTATTGCTATTCCTTCGTGTTGCCGGGACTCTTGATGAGAGCGGGGGGGTAAAAGATTTTTCTTTTGAAGGAGGACGCTTTGTGTTTGGAAAACCAGAACCACGTGCTTCCGCGACGCTACTGTTTGAAAATTCAGGGACTGTTCATCTGAACCCATATGGAGAGATTCAAATCAAACCTCTCTGGAGGGAAGAACGGAATATTCCCATTGATCCGTGGTATGTGCTCCCAAAAAGTACGCGCAGCCGGAATCTTGAAGTAGGAGAATCTCTCTCGTATGGATATCAGTCAGTTACTTTAACCCTCCACGCCGGGTATGATGATCACACAGACACAAGAGTGCTCCATGTCTTTATTTTTCCTTCTCTCCGAACAATTGGTCTTTTGTTGGCGATGTGCTGTGTCTTCTTGTATGCACTCATTCGCCGCGGGAAAACAATCCATGTATGAATAATAAGACGCTTACAATGATTATTGTGCTCTTGTCGCTGCCTCTCCTATCACATGCTGTGGCGACGAGTACAAATTATCGTCTTGAGGCTGATAGTATTAATACTGCTGGAACACTCTCGACCTCAAGTGGTTATCGCCTTGAAGATACAACAGGGGAGGCGGGGTCTGGTGTTGGGGCTTCTTCTATTTACAGCATGAATGCTGGGTACCAGCAAATGCTTCTTTCGTCACTGTCACTCGCTGTTCCAGGATCGATTACGCTTTCTCCAAATATTCCCGATACGGGTGGAGCAGCAACGGGGCAAGGAACTTGGACTGTCATAACAGATAATCCAGGGGGGTATGTGATGTCTATTAAGGCAGCAGGATCACCCGCACTCTCTTCAGGAGCAAACAACTTTCTTAATTATACTCCGAGTGGAGCAAACCCTGATTTTGCTTTTTCGATACTTGCAAATACGTCTGAGTTTGGATTTACCCCAGAAGGCGCACACATTGTCTCTCGATATCGTGATGATGGAGCGACATGCAATACGGGAAGTGGAGATACGAGTGATCGGTGTTGGGATGCACTCACAACAACAGACCGCCTTATCGCACAATCCAATGTTGCAAACCATCCCTTAGGAACCGGAACAGTGATTAAATTTCGAGCAGAAAATGGTGCGTCGCATGTTCAACCTACGGGGTCCTATACAGCGACCGCAACAGTGACTGTCCTTGCTCGATAGATCACGTATGAATTCTGTTTTTACTACCACATTCTCTCGAGGGCTCCTATGGATGATTGGAGTGTGTGCGATACTCATCCCTGCACACCTCCTGACTGCTGCAGGCGGAAATACGCCTATTGGGGTCACAGTTGTCAGTGATTCAGTAGCGCCAAGCATTCCTCTCGGGCTATCCGCAACAGCGATGTCGAGTTCGCAAATTAATCTTTCATGGTCTGCGTCAACAGACAATGTTGCTGTGGCAGGGTACCGCATTCGAAGAGATGGAACCCTTATTGCTTCGACATCAGGCATTACCTATAGCGATACAGGTCTTTCAGCATCAACCCAGTACTCATATACTGTTGAAGCGTATGATTCAATCCCGAACTATTCTGGACAATCTTCAACAACCTACGCAACCACAACAGCGTCATCCGGTGGCGGTGGCGGTGGCGGAGACACCACTCCTCCGAGTGTCTCATCGTTTTCCCCGGCACATAATGCGACCGGTGTCTCTACCTCAACACAACTCATCATTACCTTTAGTGAGCCGATCAGAAAACTTTCAGGAAATATAAGAATCCGAAAAGTATCAGATGATACTGTGCTTGAGACCATCTCAGTAGGGTCTATTCAAATAACAATTGCTGGGTCCTCAGCGATTATTCAACCATCAGTTATATTCAGCGAGGCAACACAGTACTATGTCGAAGTCGATGCTTCAACGTTTGATGACCAATCGTCAAACCCTTTTGCGGGTTTTAGTGGAAATGGAACATGGAGATTCACCACACAAGATGGGACTTCTCCAATTATTTCAGGAATTGTTCTTACACCATCAACTTCGACCGCACAAGTATCTTGGACTACAAATGAATCTGCCTTAGGCACTCTTCGGTGGGGGACAACAACAGATTATAATGATGGGACTCTTGTTGAGGGCGGTTATACTAACGTTCACTCAAATACGTTTTCGGCACTTTCTCCCTCAACCGTCTATTACTATCGTATTGTCGCTCGGGATCCTTCTGGTAACACTGCGACAAGTACGGGGTCTTTCACTACCTTAAGCCTCCCAGACACAACGCCTCCCTCAAATGTTTCAAATCTGATCGCCGCACCGAGCCTCATCCAGATTGCACTTTCTTGGGTTAATCCTTCTGATCCAGACTTTGCGGCTGTCCGTGTGCTTCGAAAGGTGAGTGGGTATCCAGTTGATCCAAACGACGGAACGCTTATTTATGATGGAGCAGGAACAAGTGTTGTTGATACTGGGGTCGCAACATCTACAACATATTACTATGCGGTATTTGCACGAGATATATCTTCAAATTATTCTTCTGGTGCCATTGTTTCGGGAACTGTTCCCTCGGGAGTCACTCCACCCCCCCCACCGCCTCCTCCAGGAGGAGAACCACCTCCACCACCACCTCCACCACCAGGCGGAGGGGGAACAACGCCACCCCCACCACCTCCAGGAGGAGAGGGGACAACGACACCACCGTCAGAAGAACCTCCTACAACGCCATTTGACCTCTTCCCCCCCATGGGAGAGCTGCCTTCAGAGTTGCGTGGTCTTTCTTTTGATGACTTTGAGGTTTTTGTGATTACACAAAATGGAAACGTGCGGGTCCCTGTAATTCGCAATGTTGCAAAAATTAATGGGGAAGATAATTTTGTGATTTCAGTTCCAAGAGAGAAGATTCCTGAGACTCTGACGACAATTGCAGTAACCCTTCGACATCCTAAAGGAGGAGATTTCTCATTCCTTCTCTCTCTGAACCCCGAAGGGACCGCCTACGATGCTTCTGTTGGAGCGCTGTTGGCAAAAGGAAAGTTTCCACTCACTGTATCGGTGCTAGATGTTGGAAGTAGATCCGCACGAATTGTTAGCGGTGTGCTTGATGTCAGTTATAAAAATCCCGAAGCCCCTACAGCTCTGGAGCAAGTCGATCAAGTGATCGAGCAAGTAAGCGAGCCGATTAAAAATATTGCTCCCGTTGTGACTCCAGTCGGTGTTGCGGTGGGAGCATCGGAACTCGTTCTTGTGACGACAAACATTAGATCATTTTACGATCTCTATATGTTTTTCCTGAAGCTTATAGGTTTAGTTACTGGTATCTTTAGAAAAAAACGACGTGAGCCGTGGGGGGTGGTATATGATTCTGTTACCAAGCGTCCCCTTGATCCCGCATATGTGATTGCGCAGGATCAGTCTACAAAACGCTCAACAGGAGAAGCGATTACAGATCTTGATGGAAGATATGGTTTTATTTTGAAGCCAGGAGAATATGTTATTGTTGCTAATAAAACACACTA
This sequence comes from uncultured Candidatus Saccharibacteria bacterium, assembly GCA_964622275.1. Lineage (GTDB taxonomy): Bacteria > Patescibacteriota > Minisyncoccia > Phycocordibacterales > UBA6899 > CAYPEZ01. The sequence continues at coordinate 11,765 of CAZUMX010000007.1, read as the reverse complement.
TCGGTTTCCTTCAAAAGAACTTCAAGGGAAAAGCCGAGATGAGTTTTATGATAATCTCTATTTTGGAGAATCATTTGGTGTCAACGAAGGAGATGTTGCTCGATACAATATTCCACTCGATCCCATCGAGTTCGATTGGAATGAGTTTGCAAAAAATAAGGACCAGGTATTTAAAGTGTATTCACGCAGGGAACGTATCCGTCTTCTTGTGTTTAACACCCTCTTTTTCGTCGGATTCTTATTCTCACTTTTTGCGGCGTATCTTGAGCCAACAACACTCAATATTGTCATGTCGATCGTCTACGGCATCATTTTTGTTGTTCAGATTACTTGGAAGCGCAGACATAAGATTGCTCGCGTGTTGTCGAAAGAAGGAAAACCAATTCCGTTTGCTCTCATCAAGGTGTTTCTTGCTGGGACTCAGACAATGGTCAAAAAGGTTGTTGCAGATGAATTAGGCAGATTCTATGTTCTTGTCCCTCCTGGGTCGTATACAATCACCGTTGAAGAAAAACAACCAGATGCGACATATCGTAAGGTCTTGGAAACACCATCCATGGAACTGCGTAAGGGCGTCCTCAAAGAAGATCTCTTTGCTCTCTCGTCGTACTAATGAGGCTATCCACGGGAGGGAAAAGTATATCTAGAGTATACTTCATGTATCTAATCATAATCCTGTAATTACATGGCTATTCGCGTTGCAATTAATGGTTTTGGTCGTATTGGAAGAGCATTCTTTAAGTTGGCTCGAAAGCATCCTGAGCTTAATATTGTTGCGGTTAATGATCTTGGTGATCCAGAAAACATGGTGTATCTCCTCAAATACGATACAGCATATGGGCGCGCGGATTTTGATGTAAAAACAGAGCTTGTTGACGGGAAAACAACATTTATTGTTGATGGTGAGCGTACTACGCTCGTGCAGGAAAAAGATGCAACAAAACTCCCGTGGCGCGACATGAATATTGATGTGGTTGTTGAATCTACTGGATTATTTACAGCATATGATAAAGCGAAGGTACATCTTGATGCTGGAGCAAAGCGTGTGGTGATCACTGCTCCTGTGAAGGGACAAGCCGTTGAAGGTGTAACGGGAGTGACGGCCCTCATGGGACTCAATGAAGATAGACTTGAGGCCGCACAGATTTCTTCGAATGCGTCATGTACAACAAACGCAGCATCTCCGGTTATGGCGATACTTCATGAGAAGATCGGTATTGAAAAAGCGCTTCTCAATACCACACACGCATATACTGGAACACAAAAAATCGTAGACGGTCCGGGTGGAAAAGATTTTCGTGGAGGGAGAGCAGCAGCTCAAAGCATGATCCCAGCATCAACAGGTGCAGCGATTGCTGTGACAGAAGCCATTCCTGACCTTGCGGGGAAATTTGACGGAATTTCTATTCGCGTTCCGGTGATTGCGGGGTCTATTGCGGATATTACGTTTATTGCTAAACGAAATACCTCACGAGATGAAGTGAATCAGATTCTCCGAGATGCTGCCAAAGATCCAAAGTGGGAAGGAATTTATACCTGTACGGATGAGCCGCTTGTTTCTGCGGATATTATTGGCCAGACATTCGGATCTATCGCAGATCTCGATATGACGCGTGTGGTTGATGGAAATCTCGTGAAAGTCCTTGCATGGTACGATAATGAGATGGGATACACGAACACATTAGTTAAGCATGTTCTTCTTGTGGGGAAGCATGCAACAGCATAGACGGTATGCGTATTGCACTCGGAACAGATCATGCGGGATTCTTGATGAAAGAGGAGATCAAGACGTATCTTGAGCGGGCGGGTCACGAAATTATTGATGTCGGTGCTTATGACCTCCAAAGTGGAGATGATTATCCTGATTTTATTCGACCAGCGGCGGAAAAAGTTGCCAGTGGGGAAGTTGATCGGGGAATTATCTTTGGTGGATCCGGACAAGGAGAGGCTATGGCCGCAAACCGTATCCGTGGTGTCCGAGCAACGGTCTATTATGGGGGCTCCCCAGATATCATTAAGCTTTCACGAGAACACAATAATGCAAACATACTCTCACTTGGGGCTCGGTTCCTTTCCGGTGATGATGCAAAACACGTCATTGATCTGTGGCTTACGACACCTTTTACTGAAGATGAGAGACATGATCGTCGTATTAAAAAAATTGATCTATGAGAGAAATTATCCCTGCCATCATGCCTGTGTCCTTTGATGACTTAAAAGAAAAAGCAGAGAAAGTATCAGGCATTGTTGGGCTCGCACAGATTGATATTATGGACGGTGTCTTTGTGGCATCTCGTAGCTGGCCGTACACAGATGGGGGAGTCGAAGGCGAGACGCACTTCAAAGCACTCTCAGTACAAGACGAAGGTCTCCCAGAGTGGGAAGATCTCGATTATGAGATCGATCTCATGATTTCTGAGCCGGAGAAGCATATCGATGAATGGCTTCCTCTTGGAGCCTCGAGACTCATATTTCACATTGAGGCAGTAAAGAACATCGATATGTTTTTTGGCCATGATATTTTTCGTCCCGAAGCACGATCTATTGGTACCACAAAAGTTATTGAGCTCGGACTCGCGATTAATCCAGATACGTCACTCGAGAGTATCCTTCCGTATATGTCGAAGATTGATTTCGTGCAGTGCATGGGCATTGCGAAGATTGGATATCAGGGCCAGCCATTTGATGAAGGTGTCCTCAGGCATATTCATGCGCTTCGCCTGAAGTTTCCTGATATGCCTATCAGTGTAGATGGGGGTGTGAGTCTCAAGACCGCACATGATCTTGTGGGCGCAGGGGCGACACGACTTGTCGCAGGGTCAGCGATTTTTGGGGCAAGTGATGTGGACGCTGCGATTGCTGCACTTCAGAATGCCTAGTAGAATAAGTGAGTAATGGAGCACCTTCATGACGCAAAGATAAAAGAGATTGAGATCGCTGCGAACAAGATTCGCCAGACGATTATCGAGATGCTTCTTGCTGCTGGTTCTGGGCACACAGCAGGACCACTCGGGATGGCTGATGTGTTCGCGACGCTCTATTTTCATGCTCTCAAACACGATCCTAAGAACCCAGAATGGCCAGATCGAGATCGCCTTGTGCTTTCCAATGGTCACATTGCCCCTGTCCTCTATGCATCAATGGCGCATACTGGATACTTTCCAGTTGAAGAGTGTAAAACGCTCCGAAAATTCGGCTCAAGACTCCAAGGGCATCCACATCGTGAATGGCTTCCAGGAATAGAGACATCGTCCGGGCCTCTCGGGTCCGGGCTCTCACAAGCTGTGGGCATGGCACTCGCCGACCGTATCGACCGTGGGAAAGCATCCAATCGCTTTTTCTACTGTCTTATGGGTGATGGCGAGACTAACGAAGGCCAGGTATGGGAAGCAGCAATGCTCGCAGGGAAAGAGAAGCTTCACAATCTCGTTGCGATCATTGACCGCAATAATATCCAGATCGATGGGTTCACTGAAGATGTGATGCCGCTTGAGCCGCTGCGCGAGAAGTGGGAGTCTTTTGGTTGGCATGTACAGGAGATCGATGGACACAATATCGAAGCGATCAATAATGCGATTCAGGATGCGAAAGCATTTTTCTCCAAACCATCGATGATCATTGCGCACACGATTCCAGGAAAAGGGGTAGAGTTCACCGAGCGTAGGCCTGAGTGGCACGGCAATCCACCAGGGAAGGGATCTGATGCTATTGTGCCAAAGGATAAGCAGGGAGCAGTAGCACTTGAAGAACTGCGGACGCTCGGAGGGCGGATTCAAAGTGAGCACCAGTAATTATCTTATGATTCCACTTAATCCAAAAATATTTGATAAAGACGTTACACAAGCTCCTATCCGTAAGGGGTTTGGGGAAGGGCTTCTCCAAGCAGGGGAGCTCGATCATAATGTTGTTGCACTTTCGGCAGACCTCACTGAATCAACAATGATTCACCTCTTTAAGAATAAGTTCCCAAACCGTTTTGTGGAAATGGGTATCATGGAGCAGTCGATGGCGTCGGTCGCAAGCGGTATGGCTGCAATGGGGAAGATTCCGTTCTTCTCGTCCTACGCAATGTTTTCTCCTGGAAGAAACTGGGAACAGATCCGCACAACGATCTGCTACAACAACGTGAATGCAAAAGTCGTTGGAAGTCATGCGGGGATCTCGGTAGGCCCTGACGGTGGCACACATCAAGCGATTGAGGACATTGCACTGATGCGCCTTATCCCACGCATGATCGTCGTCGCTCCATGTGATGCTATTGAAGCCAAGAAAGCCACACTTGCGGTCGCCAAGTGGGACGGGCCTGCATATATTCGATTCGCACGTGAAGCGACTCCAATCATTACAACCGAAGAGACGCCGTTTGAAATAGGGAAAGCACAAGAATTTTTCCGTTCAACGAAGAACCCAATCCAGGTCGGAATTGTCGCGACTGGATCGGTCGTCCACAACGCGCTCTTTGCCGCAAAAGCGCTCGATGACGCTGGAGTGGGGGTCGTGATGCTGAACATGGCTACGGTAAAACCGCTCGACGAAGAAGCACTCCTTAAACTTGCAGGAGAAGTGAAGGGAATCGTGACTGTGGAAGAACACCAGCGAAAGGGCGGACTTGGTGGAGCTGTGGCAGAATTTCTCTCCCAAAAGAAGCCAACAAAAATCTCCTTTATCGGCGTCGATGATAAATTCGGACAATCAGGAACTCCAGATGAACTTATCCGCGAGTACCATATGGATAAAGACAGTATTGTTGCGGTAGCTCGGGGTATACTATAGAGAATGAAGGAATCGTTCCTCACCCCACTCATCCTTGCAATCGCTTTTGTAGGGCTTACGCTCGGTGTTTCGTCGTTCTCGACAAAGAATGATGAGCAAGTCGCACAAGTAGTATCTTCAACACAAGGGACACCATCGCTCCCAGTAACCTACGCAGTTGCGGTGTCTTCTGATGTTGTTTGTACAGGAGCATCTCCTCAGCGTACTGTCGGTTTTTTTTCACAGCCGGTTGAAGGTGGGTATTTTAGTATGTATGGAGCGGGAGGAGTCGATCTGGGTGACAAAGAGCCTGGGCTCTATGAGCTTCCAGTGGGAACCTATACATGGGAGGGAATTCCTCGCGCAGGATACATGAGATCGGGGACATATGCGGGGACGTTCACCATTAGTGGCGCATGTTCGTCGTTATCGCAAGCTACTGCTACTGATCCGATTCTCCCTCCATCTTCACCAAGCACAGGGACAGAAGATCTGCCATCAAATTCCTTTTCCCCAGTTCGTGTAACAGTGAGTGCAGGCGGTGCGTGTCTTGACTCAAAGCGTATGACTCCTGTCGCTGTATCTATTGAACCTCGTGGCGCACGTGTCATCATCTCGAAAGCCAATGGAAATGTTGTGACGACGATCACGCAAGGATTGGCATATCTTCCAAATGGGGCATATACATGGAAGGCTGATGTGGAATCGGGGTACCGTATTTCAGGAGAATCATCAGGGGCGTTTACTTTGCAATCGTGTGCGACAGAAGTGATACCAAAGGTTAAGATTGGGGAAGTTTGTGACCCTATTGAGGAAGGTGTCGATGTCAACTTTGAATTGACGCCAGAAGACGCAGGATATTTTTCTGTGAAGGACACTTCTTTGGGTGAAGTCACACAGCTTCAGCCTGGAGTAGCATATCTTCGCAATGGGTCCTATACATGGTCTTTTGTTCCGAGGGCAGGTATCATTACTGAAATAAAAAGTGCAACAGCTGGTGCTCTCACTATTACGCAGTGCCCTCTCTCAACAGGAGCATATGTGCCACCAAAACCTGGAACAATTCTTTTTTTTCGTGATGGAAAACTTGTTGATCCAATTGTGAAGCAAGGGGAAGTTATCGCGCTTCGGCTTGATGTAGGAGGTGCGACCGGAGTGACGTTGGAGCGAGTGGGGAAAGACGATCGTCTTGTCCTTGGGGCGATGACACGCGATGGAAATAGTAGTCGTTGGCTTTATGTCTGGAATGTTGGAGCTGCGGTACCTGGAGAATATAGTCTCGTCGCTCATGCAGTGCAGGCAAAAGGTGATTTTGTACCAGGAAGTCGATTGGTGAAGATTCTTCCATCACATCTCACCTTACAATCAATTTCAGCGATAACGCCTCCAATTCCTACGGTGAAGTCTTCAATCGAATTTCCTGACATTTCATTAGATTTGCTCCCAGACGAGCCATTGTTCCACCAGATCCAAGTTGATGAAAGCACAGGTCTCACACTCCCAGTTCGGGGTGTCGCAGATCTCATCTCAACAAAGGAAATTCTTTCCGTTGGAGAAAACCTTCCGCCCGCTCTTCGTAGCCCAGAAGACTTGAGGATTTTTTGTGCAACAGCTGACCACGATGATATTTGCTTAGGCCTCCTCCCTGATGACCTTCGTGAAGAGGCCGAGGACATTATTGCGCAAGCGCGCAACGAGATCCTCCGAGCATTTGCGGAACGTCCTCCCTTGTCTGTAGACACAGACCAAGATGGGTTAAGTGACTATGATGAAACTCATTTTTTTGGCACGAATGCGAATCAGGCAGATTCCGATAAAGATGGAGTTCTTGATCAGATAGAGATGTTACAAAATAGAAACCCATTGTCTTCAAAGGGCGACGCTCTTCGTTTTGAAAACCCATCTATCGGGGGAGTCGATGACATTGAACATCTCTCTGTTGACAGTGTTCGTGCGACCGATGAGTCTCAGTTAAGCACCTCTACACCACTAGTGATTTCGGGGAAGGCGTTTCCAAATACTTTGGTCACCATCTACGTGTTTAGCGATCCCACAATTATTCGTGTGAACGCTAATGCAGAAGGGCAGTGGACGGCACCTGTCACCTCAATACTTTCTGATGGAGAACATCATGCGTTTGTTGCAGTGACAGATAGTGTTGGGCGCATCCTCGCAAAAAGCACACCACGAACATTTTTTATTGATGGCGCAAAAGTCTCAGTCACCCCTCAGCAAACTCGATTCAGTGGATATACTATATTTTCTCATTCTGCAATGAGCGTTCTTGCGGTCTTCTTTCTTAGTGGAGCCGCAGGACTTCTTTACGTTGCGTACAGAAACATTATTCGTCGTCGACGAGGTGATACTGCGTTTTTGTAGGTCCAATGTTTAGGAGATTTTTCTCGGGACGTAATCAAGAGGTCGGTTTTTGAGATGTTCTTCAAGTTTCTCTCTTATGAGAAGTCCTTCCTGAGCGCCAACATACTGGACAACAGACATGGAGTTGATTGGTCCCCACTGTGATGCTTCCTCAACGGATTTTCCGAGTGCTAGGGCTGAAGTGAATGTTGATGCGCATGCATCACCAGCACCCGTACGTTCGAGTGGTGGTTTTGGGTCTGGGTATGGAGGCATGAAAAATGTCGTATCAGTTTTTGTATCGTAGGTATACATACCCTTTGGTCCGTCCGTAATCACGGGAATCTTGGGGCCGAGTGCAGCCATCATCTTCGGGAGCTTTGACGGGTCGGGCTCGTTAGTTTTCAGTATGAGTCGCGCTTCTTCTGTGTTGCAGAAGAATACTTCGGTTCTGGCATACAGACGCTTGAGACGTTCTGCACCGAGTTTAATCTGGAATGTTCCAGGTTGGAATGCGAGACGTACATTGGGATGTCGCTCGAGATAGTCTGCAATAGCTTCGTGATAGGGGAGTGAGTTTTCTCCGACAGAAGAAAAGTACATCCATCGGGGCTCGTGCGTCTCGAGGTCAGCCGGAAGAGCATACTCATAGGCTTCGTGTTTGATGAGGATGGTGCGCTCTGCTCCATGCCAAAGGACGTAGTGATAGTTGGACACCTTTCCGTCGTGCACGCGGATGTACCGCGTATCCACACCCTGTTTCTTCAGGGTCTCAATAATTTCTTTTCCATGCTCATCATTGCCCACGTCAGCAATAAGAGCACTCCGGAGACCGAGGCGGGTTGCGGACACTGCTGCGTTCGCTGAGTTCCCAACGCCAGCGAGGACTGTTGCAAACTCATAAGGAATCTTAGCGCCATTCACGAGGCACAACTGCGTCTCTTCTTCACCCGAAGGGGTTTCAATATGAAAGACACTTGCTTGCTTAATACGAATAAATGCATCGGTGACAGTGTCTCCAATAGCGACGAAATCAAAGGGCGGTTGTTGTGTATCCATCTAAACAGTATATCGACATTGACGTTCATCGAGAAGGGGGGTAGGGTGGTGGCGGAAGATTTTCTTTTTTGCGGAGATGAATAATGCATATCGTCAAACATTATTGTGTTGGGGATCTTCTCGATGGGACACGTTTTGTGTTCTTTCCAAAAGGGCACATCAAACGGTTGATGCTCAGGAAAATCATCAAGAGAGAATTTCCTGACACACGCATTCGTGACATTGCTCTGACCGAGCATCATCCTGGACACCTGTCGCTCTCAAAAAAGAATAGTCCTCACAATATCTGGATGCTCATTCAGTCTTCGCTCCCAGTTTCCACCCGCTCTCTATAGAGCGGGTTTTGTTTGCGAATTCTTATACTGGATAGAAGTATACATACGGAGTACACTTAGACCTATGACATATAAAGATATTATTCTTGATGCGCAAAAGAATAAGCGAGCGGTGGGGCACTTTAATATTTCAAACATCGAAGGACTGAATGCGATCTTTCAGTCTGCAAAAGCACTCAATCTTCCTGTCATTATTGGAGTGTCGGAAGGAGAGCGAGATTTTATTGGCGTAAGACAAGTCGTGGCATTAGTGCGTTCGCTACGTGATGAACATCAATACCCAATCTTTATTAATGCAGATCATACGTATTCACTCGAGAGAGTGAAAGAGGCCATTGATGTGGGGTTTGATAGTGTCATTATGGACAATGCAAAACTTGGCATCGACGAGAATATTGCACTCACGAAACAAGCGGTCGAATATGCTCGAAGTAAAAATCCGAACGTGCTCATTGAGGCGGAACTAGGGTACATCGGTCAGTCGTCTAAGGAACTCGATGCTGTGCCGGAGGGTGTCACCATGACAACCGTTGAAGATGCGACGAAATTTGTAAAGGAGACGGGAGTGGATCTTTTTGCTCCTGCGATTGGGAATATCCATGGCATGCTCAAGAATGCTCCAGAGCCAGAGCTCAAGCCGAACCTTGCTCGTGCGATTGCTGAAGCAACGGGCGTCCCTCTTGTTCTTCATGGGGCATCAGGAAATACAAAAGAAGAAGTTCGAGCATGTATCGATGCAGGAGTTGCCATCGTGCATATTAATACAGAGGTGCGAGTTGCATACCGCGATGCGCTAAAAAAGCAGATTGCTGAACATCCTGACGAAGTTGCTCCATACAAAATCATGAAACCATCAGTCGAAGCAATGAAACTTGTTGTGACGGATAAATTGCGACTTTTTGCAGGGCTCTAAGAGTTTATAGTATTATAAAAGTATGAAACATCGCTCTCTCGTTATTGGCACTCTTTTTATTCTTAGTCCTTTGCTTGCAAGTGCTGCTACTCCAACGCTCTACTTTCCTCTAGATGAAGGAAGTGGAACATCATCGAATCCTTCAGTGGGTTCTGGTCAAGCGCTTATCCAAGGAGGAGCAGGATGGGTGTCGGGGAAATCTGGTACTGCTATTGGCTTTGATGGAAAAAATGGGGAAGTCGTTGCTCTTGGAGAAAATATTATTCCACAAGGAACAGAAGGGAGTATCTCTTTGTGGGTAGAAGCCAATACGCTTTCAAATAATAATTTCTTTTTCTCCGCACGCAGTCCATCTGATGATAAAATCTTTTGGTCACTCGGGACTGATTATGAAGGACGGCTTATTCTTCGAACACGCGCAGGAGCAGGGTCCAGCGCTCAGAAAGTCGACTCATCTGCTATCTTTGATAAATCAACTTGGTACCACGTCGTTATCTCGGCAAATGCCCTCAAATATAGTGTATATGTGAACGGAGAAGAGGTACTCGTGACTGGCGCAAACACAGGGAAATGGGTCTCAGACTTTACGACTGGAAATCTCCGCTATACACTCGGGGCGCTTGATGCGTCTGATTTTACTGGGGTGCTCGATGGGGTTGTTGACGATGTTCGTATCTTTGGAACCGCACTCACACTTGATGATGCGAGAGCTCTCTACAATGAGACAAATCAAAAAGGACCATCAATCCCCGCTGGAGCAACGCCTCAAATTTCATTTACCTCATCTGGAGAGGCTGTTCCATTCGGAGGATCAATTCATCTGACATGGAATGTTACGAATGCCAATTCATGTACCGCATCTTGGGAAACAGCGCCAATCGCGCTTACGGGAAGTGTAACGTTCACAAAGCTTGCAACGGATAGTTCATATACCATTACGTGCACAAAGACAGGAGGAGTGCCGTCGAGCGCAACAATCAACGCTCACGTGTTGCCCCAGGGTGCGACAACAACCCCAACGACGTTGACTCAAGTCCCTGTCACAGAAATTATTCTCGGCAGTGGCCCAACACTGTCCAAGACACTGATGATTGGTTCTCGTGGTGCTGACGTGACAGTGCTTCAAGAGTATCTCATAAAGAAAGGATACCTTTCCGTAAAAGCGACTGGGTACTTTGGGGTCATGACAAAGGCCGCCGTAACTGCATTTCAAAAGGCAAACGGGCTTGATCCAGTGGGTATTGCAGGGCCAAAGACTCGTACGAAAATCGGGGCGATGCCGTAGTCTCTTATTCACAGGACTTTTTAAAAGCACCTCTTCTGGGGGTGCTTTTATGATAGGATATTGGGGTAATCGTTATTTCTATTTCTTTTTGACATGCCGAATATCTATGTGACACGACGGATTCCAGAGATTGGCCTCTCGATGCTTCGAGACAAGGGCTTTACGCTTGATGTGAGTGAAAAGGATGGAGTACTCACCCAAGTTGAACTTCTTGCAGCTCTTAAAGCAAAGCCTTATGACGGAGTGTTGTGTCTCTTGACTGATACGATTAACGGTGCTGTTTTTGATGCTGTTCCATCTGCAAAAATCTTTGCAAACTATGCGGTAGGATTTAATAACATTGATGTGCCTGAGGCAAAGAAGCGTGGCATCACCATCACCAACACTCCTGGGGCGTTGACCAATACCGTTGCTGAACATGCAATGGCACTCATTCTTGCTGTTGCAACACGTAGTGTTGAAGGAGATCGACTCGTTCGAGCTGGAAAATACGAAGGCTGGGGCCCCATGATGCTTCTTGGGACTGACCTCAAAGGCAAAACGCTAGGAGTGCTGGGAGCGGGACGTATTGGCTCTCGTCTCGCATATCACTGTCAAAAAGGTTTTGATATGAACGTGATTTACTATGATGTAAAGCAAAACCCCGATTTTGAAAAAGAGACTGGAGCAACATTTTATCCTTCAGTAGAGGAGGTGCTTGAGCATGCTGATGTTGTGTCCATCCATGTGCCACTCCTTGATTCGACGAAGCATCTTATTAACGCCGACCGTCTTGCGCTCATGAAAAAGTCAGCATATCTCATCAATACTTCTCGTGGACCAGTGGTAGATGAAGTTGCACTTGTTGATGCGCTGAAAAAAGGGAAGATTGCCGGAGCGGGGCTTGATGTCTACGAAAACGAACCTCGACTTGCTCCGGGGCTCACAGAATGCGAGAGCGCAGTGTTGACTCCACACATTGCTTCTGCCACCGAAACAACACGTGGGGAGATGGCGCGTCTGGCAGCCGAAAATCTTATTGCGTATTTTGAAGGACGCACGCCGCCCAATCAGGTACAATAAG
>CAZUMX010000006.1:16059-34558 GCA_964622275.1 uncultured Candidatus Saccharibacteria bacterium | reverse complement strand
CACAAAAATATCGATTACAAGAAGCTCCAAGAGCAGCATGCGAAGGCATTCAAGAAAGTGCTTGAGCGTGGTGTCGAACTTGGCCGCGTGGATGCAGCGCTTCTTGATTTCAATGTCGATGCGCTCGCACAGAAGATGAATCTCAAAGACGATCATCTCTTTGATTACCTTGGTCTTCAGACACTCTATGATCGCTACTTTATCCGTGACACAGAGACCAAGAAAGTACTCGAGACCCCGCAGATGTTTTGGATGCGTATTGCCATGGGGACAGCACTCGCCGAAGACAAGAAGGTCCGCGAATTCTGGACCGAGAAGTTTTATACCGTCATGGCAGATTTTTCGTACACTCCATCGACACCAACACTCTTCCACGCAGGGACACCGAAGCCTCAGCTGTCATCCTGCTACCTCAACACCGTTCCAGACTCGCTTGATGCCATCTTTAAGAGCTATGCCGACAATGCTCAACTCTCCAAGTGGTCAGGAGGCATTGGCACAGACTGGACCTCGCTCCGAGGAACTGGCGCATTCATTAAGGGAACAGGCGTCGAGAGCCAGGGGGTCATTCCATTTCTCAAGATCGCAAACGATGTAACAGTCGCAATCAATCGTTCCGGCCGCCGCCGTGGTGCTGCATGTGTGTACCTCGAGTGCTGGCACTACGACGTGCTCGACTTCCTTGAACTCCGCAAGAACACTGGTGACGAACGCCGCCGTACGCACGACATGGATACTGCCAACTGGATTCCCGATCTCTTCATGCAGCGCGTGCGCGATGGAGGACAGTGGACACTCTTTTCTCCAGATGAGACACCTGAACTTCATGATTTGTATGGAGCAGCCTTCAAGAAGCGCTATGAAGAGTACGAGGCAATGGCACAGAAGGGCCAGATCAAGCTCTTTAAGCAAATGCCCGCAATTGACCTGTGGAAGAAGATGCTCGCCATGCTCTTCGAGACCGGCCACCCATGGATTACCTGGAAAGATCCATCGAACATTCGCTCACCACAAGACCACGTGGGAGTTGTCCATAACTCAAACCTCTGCACCGAAATCACCCTCAACACTTCTGCTGACGAGACGGCTGTGTGTAACCTCGGTTCACTCAACCTGGCAAAATTCGTTCGTGAAGGAAAGTTTGACCATGAGTATGTTGCACAAGTCACACGCATTGCCATGCGCATGCTCGACAACGTCATTGATATCAACTTCTACCCAACAGACGATGCCAAGCGTTCAAACATGCGCCATCGTCCGGTGGGACTCGGACTTCGCGGTCTTCACGACGCACTCTATATGCTCGACATCAACTTCGACTCCCAAGAAGCTGTCGAATTCTCTGACGAGAGCATGGAAGTCATCGCCTACTATGCCATTCTTGGATCTTCAGAACTCGCAAAAGAGCGTGGAACCTACAAGACCTACAAAGGCTCGAAGTGGGAGCGTGGACTCCTTCCTCAGGACACCATTGATCTTCTTGAGAAAGAGCGCGGAGACAGAATTGCCATTCCTCGTGGTGGCCGCCTCGACTGGGCACCAGTACGTGAGCACATCAAGAAGCACGGGATGCGCAATTCCAACACCATGGCTGTAGCTCCGACAGCAACAACCGCAAATATCGTTGGTGCTATTCCTACCGCAGAGCCAATCTACAAGAACCTCTATGTGAAGAGTAATCAAGCAGGGGACTTCGTGGTGGTGAACGACTATCTCATCAACGACCTCAAGAAGGCTGGGCTCTGGAACTCGGGCATGCTCAAGAAGCTCAAGTATTACGATGGAAGCATCCAGCAGATCACGGATATTCCTACCGCACTCAAAGCAAAGTACAAAGAAGTCTTCGAGATTGAGTCTCGCTGGCTCATCGAAGCTGCTGCTCGTCGTTCAAAGTGGATTGATCAGTCTCAGTCACTCAACATCTTCTACGCAGGAACAAGCGGCCGCGATCTCTCTGACATTTACTTCCACGCATGGAAGCTGGGGCTGAAGACGACGTATTACCTTCGTTCACTCGGTGCATCACAAGTCGAGAAGTCCACAGTCTCAACCGCAGAGTTCGGCTCGACACATATTCGCAAGAACCAGAAGAGCGAAGCCGCAGCCGCAGCAGTGCTTCCTGAGGTCGTTGAAGCCACTGTCCCTGACGAAGCCACACTTGCTCGTGTTGCCGCAGGCGAAGAGGTAGGTATTTGCGAATCGTGCCAAGGATAATTATTCACCCGAACATCTCCCACTATGCCTATCTCCAAAGGAGCCCGTCCCGTCGACATCAATAAGCGCCGCATCATCAATGGCGGTGACGCTGATGTGATGCAGCTGTACCCCATGCGCCACACGTTTGCGTGGGATGCGTACATGGTAGGCAACGCCAATCACTGGCTTCCGACAGAAATCTCCATGCAAAAGGATGTCGAGCAGTGGAGAAGTCAGACCATTCTCACCGCAGATGAGCGCAAAGCCTTTGAAACCGTGCTCGGATTCTTCACCACAGCAGACTCTATTGCTGCGAATAACGTTGTCTTGGCCTTCTACAAGCACATCACAAGCCCAGAGTGCAGAATGTATCTCTTGCGCCAGGGGTACGAGGAAGCCATCCACACACATGCATACCAGTACATCGTGGAGTCGCTCGCTATGGATGAGTCCAAGATCTTCAACATGTACCGTGAAGTGCAAGCGATTTATGACAAAGACAATATGGTCCTTGCGCTCAACGAAGGAATCTTCGACCCCATGTTCAAGACGGGAACGCTCGAGAATGACCAGAAATTCCTCGAGAACATGATCGTCTTTTCGCTCATCATGGAAGGTATCTTCTTCTACAGTTCGTTTGCAGTCATCTTTGGATTCCAGCGACAAAATAAGATGTCAGGAAGCGCCGAGCAGATCCAGTACATCATGCGTGACGAGACCCAGCACCTCAACTTCGGCATCAACATGATTAATGCCATCAAAGAAGAACAGCCTGAAGTGTGGTCGAAGAGTTTCCAAGAGCATGTGATCGATCTCGTGCGACGCGCAACAAAGCTCGAGTACACATTTGCGACCGAAGTCTTCCCTAAGGGGATCTTCGGCATGAATGCTCAAGGATTCCGCCAGTATATCGAACACATTGCCGACCGTCGCCTGGAACGCATTGGTCTGAAGCCTATCTACAATGTCGAAAACCCATTCCCATGGATGAGTGAAGCGATCGACCTTTCAAAGGAAAAGAACTTCTTTGAAACACGCGTGACTGAGTATAAGATCGGCGGCCAGCTTGAGTGGTAGAAGTTTCTCTACACACAGTTTTTTCACAGACTTTTCCACACCCACTAAAGACATCAGGGGAGGAGAGGCGTACGATTAATGCATGACTACGCAAGGTCGTTCCCAACCTTTGCTTGTGGCATTCAATCGAGGAGGCTCTCTTCCTGTAGTAATATCTGTTATTTTATTGGTGAGTATTCTTCTCCAGTATCCTTTGCTTACCTTTGCTGAAGAAACAACGAGCCTAGATTCTGAAGCTCAAGCCTCTGTCACTCCTTCTTCAGAAGAATCCACACAGGAAACGAATTCGTTATTGTCACCCGTTGATAACCAGTCGATTGCGTCTCCTGTTCAACAAGAGCCAGCGATTCCAGAAAGTCAATCTTCTGCTGCTGGACCTTCTGGGCCATCTCAGAGCGACGATCCTTACCGTTTGTCGCGTGAGGCGCTGAGTCCAAGTAATTTCTTCTACGGAAATTTTAATGGTGGACCTTTTACCTACACATATCCAATCTCTATCCCTCCAGGAAGGAATGGGGTTCAACCAGACCTTAAACTTAATTATTCGAGCGATGCAAAACGCAATGACTCATTATTTGGATACGGGTGGGGAATTTCTATTCCGTACATTGAGCGAATGAATAAAATTGGACTGGATAAGTTATTCAACCAGGATTCTTCACACTCATATTATTATTCCTCACTTTCTGGTGAAATTCTTCCTGCCCTAAGCACAACAACACCAAATTCGTTACTTGGGTTCTTCTCAAGTGCACTAGGCTCTTCGACTCCTCTTGCGCAACTTGATCTTCTCTCTACTTTTAGTGAAACATCTACAGTATCTACATCCTCAGAAGAATTCGTAAAGACAGACGGAGAAACAGATGCATCGAGCACGCAAGAATTGACATCATTATCAGACAAATTTGCTTCCTCCACCTCGGATAATGAAATAGCTTCTTCTGTATCGACGGCATCATCAAGCAATGGTGTGGATCCGACCTCTTCCACAAGAGCTTCAAGCACGCACCCGATTCTGGACTCTCTCATGGATCGAACTGCGGACAACTCAAGCATTATCAAAAGTGAAGCAATTTCAAAAATTGGAAGAATTCAAAAAACTAAACGTAATGATTTTTCGATCGAAATTATTGATATGCAAATTATCCCTGGAGGTATTCAGGTGTTCGCAAAAGCATGGGATGCCGAAGATTCTCCTATTGGATTTGGTATTGATGGCACAGTCGAGATTGAGCGTTTTAGAATCTTTAATCCGCCTATTCTTGTGGACGACCCGACTGGCGATATTATACGGACAACAACAGATCACGAAAGAGGAATCACGAAGGTCCTCTTGCGTGAAGACGCGCAAGAGGCGCTCCTCCGTTCTCTTGAACACACTATCAAAATAAAAAAAGAAAAATTTGGTTCTCAAAAAATCATTGAGGGGAAAGTAGGAAACACGACTTCTATTTTTTATCCAGCAACTGGATCAACTACTCCTGTGGATGGCCACACCGAATGGAGTTCGGGCGGTGGAGTTCCATCTTGGACGACCGCAAGAACAAACGCTGGGGTTATTGCGAGTGTAACCGAAACGTCTCCTCGTGCTGCAGCGGGGACAGTAACTTCAAGTAATAACTATGAATCTATCCAGCGGGGAATCTTTATATTTGATACATCTCCACTTGCAGGAGAAGCACTGACTTCTGCCACTCTCTCCCTTGTTCCTGACTCGATTTCAGACACATGGAATACCTCAAACAATATTATTGTTGCCAATCCATCTTTAACAAACACACTTTCGACCTCCGACCATCAAAACTTTACATTCACGCGATTGTCTTCTGATAAATCCGTTGCATCTATGACGCAGGGAAATTATTCGGATTATACCCTCAATGCGACGGGGACAACCTACATCAATGCGACGGGGACAACCAAGTTTGGTTTTGCCATGGTCTATGATATTGATGGGACATCTCCTCCAACAACATCCAATTCTGGCTGCCGGCTCCACATTCGCATGTCAGACACCGGTGGATCAGCTAGCGACCCAAAACTAGTTGTGGAACATGTCTCTTCGGCAAGCGCTGTCGACCTTCAAGTGACAGATCTTGTGAATCCTGTCTCTGTGGCAACAACATCTCCATATTTTTCGGCAACATTCACGCATGCCTCGACGTCCATTATCGCTGTCGACTATCGAATCCAAATCGCAACATCTTCATTGTTCGCAACATCTTCGATATATTGGGACTCTGGTAGAAAAACTCTAGCAAGTTCAACTGCACCCGGAATGCGTTCTCCAAACATCTTTGCAACAACCACATTTCCGACAAACGGGTCGACGTATTATTGGAGGATCCAATTTTTTGACCAGTACGGAACAGGTGGTCCCTGGAGTAGTGGGGCAGACTATTTCACAATGCGATACATGGGCGAGTATATGGCAAAAGTGGAGGATGGATCATTTCTTCGGTATACACAGGCACTAGATGGAACATGGGTTGCAAGAGATAAGCGTGGCTGGATGTATATATTTGGGACGTCTACAGGAAGCCGTATCGACAATGTAGCTACATCAACTGAAATATTTAGGTGGATGTTGACAGAAGTACGAGATCCAAACGGAAACAAAGTACTTTATACGTATAGTAAAGATGGGGGACAAATCTACCCAAACACTATCGAGTATACGGACTTTGGAGGCAGCGCAATGGGGCGCGTGGAGTTTGCTAGAACTCTTCGTCTGACATCAGATCAAGCAACATCGTCTACGTATGGATTTCCTGTAAAAACCCGCTATGCCATTACTACGATTAGTGCAAAATGGGGAGGAAAAACCGTGCGAACATATCAACTTGGGTACGGTACAGGAGATAACCAATCAAGAACTATGCTTTCTTCTATTACGCAGGTGGGTTACTCTGAGAGCGGAGGAGTAGGGACAACAACACTTCCTGCTGTTACGTTCTCTTACCAAACAAGCACGACCACATGGAGCGAGGTTGGGGCTTCTGGTTACCAGGCTCTGGCTGATTTCACTGATTCAAATGGTTTCGATTTTGGAAATCGCCTTGTTGATATTAACGGGGATGCGCTACCCGACTGGATTCGCAATAACGGGACAAGCTATGTTGCTCTGAATATAGGGACAGGATGGGATACAGCGGGGAGCGGGAGCAATGGTTGGACTGTTCCTATCGTTCTTGCCGATAACAGTGGGGAAAAAGGTGTAAGGTTTGCTGACATAAATGCGGATGGACTTGTTGATCTTATCGCTGCGAGCTCAACAAAGATAGTCTACTTGAACAACGGCACAAGCGGATGGACGGCAAGTTCATCATGGATTTTCCCCGAAAGCTTCATTAGTACTTCAGGTAAGGATCTAGGTGTCCAAATTGCCGACGTGAACGGTGACGGACTTCAAGATGTCCTCCGTGCTTACGCCAGCAGTACATCGGGGACGACAACAAAAGTCTATCTTCACACAGGAGTAGGCTGGGTCCTCGATGCTTCTTGGGCTGTTCCTGAAGTTTTTATCGATGACACCCCAGGAGGTCAGCACGATTACGGAGTACGTCTCTTCGACTATAATGCTGATGGCCTGACTGATATTGTTCGATCAGGAAAGAACCCTAACGTCCAACGTGCGTATGTAAATATTGGACATGGATGGACATACGATCCGGCATATACCCCACAAGAATATTTTGCAAATACGTCAGTCGCACTGAGTTCTTCCGATATGGGTGTGCGAATCGCAGACATGAATGCTGACGGACAAGCAGATCTCATGAAGGGTCAGGTTGGAATAACCCGGAGAACAGACATACCAAATCTAGGTCAATCTTGGATCTACGCCACAGGAACCATCCCCGAAGATTTCAATGATGGAAGCGGAAAAGATTATGGCGTACGTTTTGACGACATTGATGGCAATGGGCTTCTTGATATCGTTCGAGCTCACGACAGAACTTCCGAGGAACAAGGAGTAGTGAGAAAAGTGTATCTCAAAAATGGCGCAGTTCCAGATCTATTACGTCAAATGACTAATGAGCATGGCGGAATAATTACCATTTCATATCAAGCAAGCCCAAAATACGCTACAGGGACCACGATGCTTAACCAACGGTTACCATTTGTCTACCAAGCCGTATCTGGAATTGGAGTTGACTCTGGAGTGGGACTAGGAAGCCATCGAGTAATAGCAACGACAACCTTTGAGTATCAGAACGGAGCCTATTATGGCGCGAATATACTCGATCGAAAATTCTCGGGATTTGGAATTATTAAAAAAACGAATGATAAAGGTGAAGTGGTTAAGACATATTTTCATCAAGGAAATGCCTCAACAACTGAATCTCATCTAGGAGAGTATAATGATCATATTGCGAAGACTGGTCGAGCGTATCGTACAGAAATTTTGAGTCCGTCAACAAACGGTCTAAGTCCCATCCAAACCTCAGTTGTGAAGTGGGCCCGAGCAGATTATGGTGATGGAAGAAATTTTGTAAAGCCTATTCAACTAATGACTTTTTCTTATGCCCCAGAAAACTCATCCTCTCATCGAGAAACCGCTCAAACATTCCTTTTTGATGATAGCACTGGAAACCCTTCTGTGCGTGTCACATTAGGAGAAGTTGTGGGGACCGATACAGGAACATCGATCTGGTCTTTTTCCGATATTGATACTGACGGTGCGACCACAACGTATTCATACGCAGCGAGTTCAACAAATGTGGGGATGACTCTCCCTTCTCGAGCTCTTGTTACAGATCAGTTTGGGACAACAATTTCAGATACAAGATGGACATATGATGGGCTCTCCTTTGGCCAAGTATCGAAAGGAAATCCCACAAAAGAAGAGCGTCTCGTTTCCGGTTCAACATATGCATCAACAACAAAAACATACAATGCATACGGACTTGTAACTCTCTCAACTGACCCTCGAGGAGGAACTACAACATATGTATATGACCAATATAATCTTTATGTCGCAACAACCACAAACGCACTTGGACATACTGTTGCGATGAATTATGACTATTCGAGCGGGAAGGTTGCGACGAGTACTGATGAGAATGCACGCATGCGTGTCATTGATTTCGACGGACTCGATCGGCCGATACGAGAAAAAATCCCAGATTCGATAACACCCACCACACTCGTCTTGAAGACTGAGTATGCGTACAACGATACCGCTTGGATGAGTAACGCAACCGCCACATTTCCTGGACTAGTGCGTGACAATTTTAATACTGGCTCCGGACTCCTTGGAGGCTCGCTGGGAGGAACTGGCTGGATGGGTGCTTGGCACGGAACACACGGACAACATCAAAACTACAGACTGCAATCAGGTGTCGTGGCGGAAGGAAGCGGAGCTGTCAGCATCACAGATGACGCTGCGGATGAGCCGGAAATTCGTCGTGATTTTGCAGAACTCGTGTCGGGAACTGTCACATTTTCTATGAGGAGAGAGGTCACTTCCCACGATACCTCGAATATCGTATTTGGAGTTACATCAGATAGGGGGGTGGGACGTGCATTTCTGATTCAAATGGGAAATGATGGAAATATTTATACAGAAAATGCAGGGACATTCACAAGCCTTGGTACCTACGCCGCAGGACAGTGGTACAACATTCAAATCGAATTTGATTGTGTGTTGGACCAACATCGCGTCAAGATTGGTGGCGGAGCATGGTCACCGTGGTATACATTCAGTAATCCAAAAACATCAATATCAAACCTCGTTCTCATACTGGGGAATAGTCATAATAATGTCCAGGTATCGAATTATTGGGACGATCTCCTTATTACCTCAGCATCAAGTACAATATCGACAGTATATAGACAGCCGGCATCAGTGTTTCGTCGCGACTACCTCTTGGGAGCAACATCAACGGATTCTTACAACTATATTGATGGCTTTGATCGTGTGATCACTGTGCGCAAAGAAGCAGAACCTGGAAATGCTTGGATGGCTTTGGACACAATCTATAACACCCAGTCACTTACGGACATGGATTCACTTCCGTATTTCTCATCGACGAGTTCATATGCTATCCCCACGAGTACAGCAGCGCTGTATACAAGCTATCAATACGACGCACTAGGCCGTTCAACACACCTGACTGATGTTTTTGGTGTGACAACAAATACCTATGATCGCTGGAGCATCATGACACGCGATCCCTTAAATAATGTGAAGCAGGTAACAAAGGATGCGTATGGAAACATCGCGCAAGTAAATGAGCAGGACGGAGTAGCAACCCGTACCACGCAGTATCTTTGGAACCGTCTGGGGAAACTCACCAAGCTTACTGATTCTGTGGGAAATATCCGCAACTTCACCTATGACAACCTCGGCCGCCTCACGCTGTCTGAAGATCTCCATGCATCCGTCGACACCACATTTGGTACGACGACCAGGGTGTATGATGATGCGGGAAATGTCACGCAAATCCTGAATCCTCGTGGACAAACTATTACTTATGCTTACGATGCATTGAATCGTCCGACAAGCGAAAACTACACCGCCCAGCCAGGTACCGAGGTCCAATACTTCTACGACACCTGCACCAACGGAAAGACCCGCCTCTGCAGCGTCAGGAAGCAGAGTGAAGCTACGACCACATATCTCTATGATCCGCTTGGACGGGTGTCTGCGGAAGGGAAGACTATTGGTCTCGGTTCATCCCAGTCTACCGCTACGACCTCCTTCACGTATCTCAGAAATGGGGCGCAAGACATTATTACTTATCCAGACGGGACTCTCGTTGTCTATCTCTACGACAACGCTGGTCTTCTCGATAAAGTCTTTGCTAAAGAATCCGGCGCTGCGACGAGTACAGTCATCTCGCGTATGACGTATACTCCTCTCGGCCAGACCGAAGCGCTCGACTACGGGAACGGCGTCACCTCAACCTCGACGTATGACAGCGCACAGAAGTATCGGCTGACAAAAAAGCTTTCTCAAAAAGGTGCCACGACGCTCCAAAATCTTTCCTATACCTACGACCTTGTGGGGAACATCACGACGCTCGACGAGCAGGCCTCCACGAGTGCAAGAAAAACCGTGGCTTATGCCTACGACCCCCTCTACCGCCTCACAAGCGCATCGACAACCGCAGTGGCGACAGGGACGCTCGGGTATAAGCAAACGTACACCTACGACCCACTCGGGAATCTCCTCCTCGGCCCCGCAGGCTCATATGGATACGCACAGACTGGCTATACGAATCCTGATGCTGTAACCCAAATCCTTGCTACGACGACCATCGTCACTGGTGGCCCCTCGACCTCTACTCCCGCATATCTTCAGAGTAGAAAAACAAGTACGACAAGTCAGATCACTCTTCCTTCAAGTGTTGCTACTGGAAGTCTTATCGTCGTCGGACTCACGGTATGTTGTCTTGGAACTATCCCCTCAAACGCCATCTCAGACAACAAGGGGAATACTTATACCCGTATTGCCGAGGTCGCTCACGCACAGGACCGCGGAGCCATTTTTTACGCAAAGAATGTGAGTGAGGGAACTAATTTTACAGTAACAAATTCTTTTGGGGGGACATTCTCTGTCCATGAGTATTCCGGAGTCTCCACGTCGTCTCCTCTCGACAAATGGTCAGTGAACTTTGGCACCTCCACGAAGCCCAATTCTGGATCGACCACAACCACCCAAGGCAACGAACTCTATTTCGGTCTTGCCTTCAGTATGCAGGACGGTGACACCTGGACTGCGGGATCCGGATACACACTGAGGGAGACTGAGATCAACAACGCTACCGTCGAGCGTCACGCTACCGAAGATCGTGTGCTCACGAGCGCTTCCACCACCTTCGCAGACTTTAGTGTTCCCACGAGTGAAGTCTGGCTTGCGCTTCTAGCCACCTTTAAACCCCGCGTCACCAATAGTGGCACCACGAGTACCACCACTATTGTGGCCACCACCACATACACATATGACAGAGCTGGCAACCTCACGAGCTATGGCGCTACCACTTTAAACTGGGACTACAACAATAGATTGGCGTCTTCATCGAATGCCAGTGGGACCCAGATCTATAAATACGATGACACAGGAGCGAGAGTGCAGGTGACGGACAGCGCCACCACCACCTCATACTGGGGAAACATGTACAGTCAGACCAATGGGGGGTATAAGAAGACACGGAATATCTACGCTGGGGGAGTGCTCATTGCGACCTTCGAGAAGACCGGCTCAGCATCATCCACTCCATACTATGCGCTCTCTGACAACATCCAGAGTGTGACGATGCTCACGAACAGTAGCGGCGTTGCCACCCAGACACTAGACTACTTCCCGTTTGGGGATGTGAGAGTCAATGCGAAGCAAACTTCCTTCGATACCCAACGGAAGTATATTGGGCAGATCAATGACGCGGCAACCAACCTCGATTATCTTTCGGCTCGCTATTACGATGCCGCGCGTGGACAATTTACGGGGCAGGATCCTGTCTCCCGTGACATCGCCACGATGGGGAAGATACCCGTGTATCTCCTTGGAATGGCAGGCGATACCATTGACCAGACCTCGGTACTCCTCAATCCGCAGATGCTGAACTTCTATAGTTACAGTATCAACAATCCCATCAGACTCTCCGATCCAAGTGGATTAGGTCCGACACCACAACAAGTGTCAGCAGCATCCAATTTAAGGGTGGCCGTCACTTCCTCATATAAATCGGGAGATATTACCCTTGCCCAAGCAAATTACTTTTTCAATCAACTCA
This sequence comes from uncultured Candidatus Saccharibacteria bacterium, assembly GCA_964622275.1. Lineage (GTDB taxonomy): Bacteria > Patescibacteriota > Minisyncoccia > Phycocordibacterales > UBA6899 > CAYPEZ01. The sequence goes on along the minus strand of CAZUMX010000006.1, from coordinate 22,544 downwards.
ATATTCTTGAGAACTCTTGGGCTTCTTCGGGAGGGGGAGGTGGCTCAAGTGCTCCTTCAAACATACCTTCCAAGTCGGTTGGCAGTACCGCTGTAAGTACGCCAGCATTTACGGGTGGATATAGTGGCGGAGGGTACACCGCGAGTGCTCCCCTTGTTATGGGAGGAACTCTTGGGGGTGGAGTTAAATTAGGTCAGCAAGCACTCGACGAATCCATTGAGTGGGCAACGAAGTCAAATAAACTGAACCACTTGTTTGGCAAAGCAAAGCATGGGCTTGAACCACTTGTCGAAAAGATAGGCAGTAGGGAGGGTGTGGTGAAGGAAGTGCTCACTAAAGCGAATGGAGCATTTTCGAGAGCCGCGGGGGCTGAGGTGAGTGTCTCCGTCGAGGGAACGGTGGTCTCTATGCGAGGTGCACTAGTGGATGGATTGTATAAGGTTGGTACAATATTCGTACGAACTGTCGTTATCGCTGGTATTATAATCGCTGGAGAATAGTCACTATGGACTGGAAACAACAATTAGAATCATACGAAAAAGCAGGGGAATGGAAAGACGCGGTCGAATATATCGAGCGCGTCTTACCACTACATTCTAGTGATCCTGAAATATGGGTTCGTCTACTATATTTATTTCATAATATAGTCCTTGAAGAACGTCCTGCTAACATTGACCACGATGATCTGGCCAAACGTTTGCTTGTCTATTTTAATAAATCTCAAAAAGAATTTGCGAATAATCCCGAGTATCTCTTCTTCATTGGAGTGATTATGCATATTGCAGAGTATTACTTCGGCCAAGATGACCTAAGTGTTGCAGAAGAAATGATTAAAAAAGCATGCGAAATGAACCCCGAAAACAGACTTTTTAAATGGCAAAGATTAGTTGATATAGACACCAAAGAGAGTCTTACTGAGGCTGGTAGACTTGCACAAGACATTCTCGATAGCGATTCTCCTGAGAAACACTGGCTTCAAACAAAAGGATTCCCTGGCGATTATGTTTTAAATGTACAACTAGCAAGTTCAGCAAAATTCGACCACGCCTCCTAAGAAATGACATGAAAAACTTCGCTATTAAAAAATTATTCCAAGGAAGGCTTGGGAGGGTTCAGTTTTTACTGTCCATGGTCATTGTATTTATAATCTATATGTTGATGATGGGCGTGTATATACTCATCAGTACATTGGCTCAGAGTAACTATCCATGGATCGCTATTTTTTGGCTGGCCATTTTATTTATGGTTTTTTCTGTAGTTTCTCTTTACGTAAGACGTTTACATGATATAAATCTTCCTTCTGGGACGATAGTTATATTCCTTTTGGCACGATTCGTTCCCTTTGCTTCGTACGCTCTCTTGGCCTTGGTGTTCTTTCTTCCGGGAACTAAAGGGGAGAATAAGTACGGAGAATCAGAAGACAAAAGGCCATTTTTACGAACTTTACTCAACCAATAAGTGATGAGATAGTCATGATTGATTCCTTATGAGGGAACCTGAACACAACAAAGTTGTCATTTCGCTCTCAAAAAAAGATCTCTACTCCATTGGGGAAAATGGGGATGAGTCCGATATAAATTAATAATTTGTTGTATAATACTGTTCATGCCCCGGATGAACAGAGTTGCCGTTGGTAATACTGTCTATCACGTGATTAATCGTGCGAATGGACGAGCAACCATTTTTCATACTGAGGATGACTATCGTCACTTCGAGTCCTTGCTGGAAGAAGCCAAGGAGCTCACCGATATGCGGATCCTCGCATACGCTATCATGCCGAATCATTGGCATCTCATCCTCTATCCAAAGAAAGACACCGACATGAGCAGCTTCATGCGTTGGCTCACGACGACCCATGTCCGGCAGACTCGAGTTCTGACTGAAAGTATAGGAGACGGCCATCTCTATCAAGGCACATACAAGTCCTTTCCGATCGAAGAGGACAAGCACCTTATCGACGTCATCCGATATGTGGAGCAGAACCCCCTGCGGGCAAAGCTTGTGAAGCGAGCAGAAGACTGGCAGTGGGGGAGTCTCTACAGAAGGACAAAGGGAACTGCCAAAGCAAAGAAACTTCTTGCGCATCTCCCCACCATGCTCCCCAGGAATTACCTCGCTTCCGTGAATACAGTGTTTCCCAAAGCCGAGATTGAGGGAATCCGCCATTCCGTGGTGAAAGGCACTCCCTACGGTTCTCCACGATGGACCGACGACATGGTGGAAGAGTATCATTTAGAGGGAACACTCCGTGGACCAGGGAGACCGAAGAAAGAAACATATTAGGCCATGAAAATATGAAAAATATCGGACTTATCCCCATTACCCATTACCAATTAAATACAAGTTTTCCACCGCTTGTTTTTCATACATATGCGATAATGGTCGGGTAGCGTTCAGTCCGCCGATAGGGTACGGCGTTTTGTGTGTTTATGGATTCACAGATCTTAGTCATCAATGGAGGTTCCTCAAGTATCAAATTCGCACTCTTTGTCCGCGAAGGTGTGCGGCCCTTGCTCTCGGGCGGCATCGAACGTATAGGCCTCGATGGGTCCATGATCACACTGATGCGGAATGTGAAAGAGAAAGAGGAGCGCCAGATACCGATTCCTGATACCCAGGCTGCGATGGCACTTCTTTTCCAAACCATCTCAACGGCGCCAGAGACAAAAACAATTTCAGCGATCGGCCACCGGATTGTCCATGGTATGCATCACGAAAAACACGAGCTCATTACGCCACCATTGCGTGAAGAACTCCGTGGGCGAGAGCATCTCGATCCTGAGCACCTCCCATTTGAAAACGCCCTCATCGATGCGAGTATTGCTGCGTATCCATCTATTCCACAATTCGCTTGCTTTGATACGGTCTTTCATCGATCAATCCCGCGTGTTGCCTCAATCCTTCCAATCCCGAGAAAATATTTTGACGCAGGAATAAAAAAATATGGTTTTCATGGACTGTCATGTGAATACATTGTCGAAGAACTCCGTCTCGTTGACCCTAGGACAGCAGCGGGCCGACTCATTATCGCTCACCTTGGGAGCGGATCGAGTATTACTGCTGTGCGTGGAGGGCAGTCGATCGACACAACAATGGGATTCACGCCCACCGGGGGAATCCCTATGAGCTCGCGCGCAGGAGATCTTGATCCTGGAACAATGCTCCATATCGCTCGCAGCGAGCATATGACCAACGAGCAAGTGGGGACCATGATTTCCCACCAATCAGGACTCCTAGGAATCTCTGGTGTGAGCGCAGACATGCATGATCTTCTTATGAAAGAAGGCGAAGACACTCGTGCCAAGGAGGCCATTGATGTGTTTTGTTATGAAGCGAAGAAACGGATCGCTGGATACGCGGGTGTGCTTGGGGGTGTGGATGCGCTCATCTTCGTCGGTGGAATCGGCGAACGATCAGAGCTTATCCGAAAGCGGATTTGCGCAGGTCTCGAATGGATGGGGATCAGTGCGTCAGATCCATCACGTGTGCGCGTCATGCATACGAATGAAGAACTCATGATGGCACGTATCGTCGCTCGCATGATGTGATAGAATATTTTTAGCTCTTTTTTGTATGTCGCATTCACATAAACATCTTTCACACGAACTTCTCTCACGCATCGATGCATACTGGCGCGCAGCAAATTATCTTTCGGTTGGACAGATCTACCTTTACAACAACCCACTCCTCAAACGCGCACTGACGCTTGCTGATATCAAACCCACACTCCTGGGTCACTGGGGCACGACTCCTGGGCAAAACTTCATCTATGCGCACCTCAATCGTGTGATCAAGGATCGTGATCTCAATATGATCTACGTCTCAGGTCCTGGCCATGGTGGGCCGGCAATGGTTGCAAACACCTATCTCGAAGGAACATACAGCGAGATTTATCCTGATATCAGTCAGGACGAAGAGGGGATGCGGAGACTCTTTACACAATTTTCGTTTCCTGGAGGCATTCCGAGCCACGTCTCGCCAGAGTGCCCTGGGTCAATCCACGAAGGGGGTGAGCTTGGATATTCGCTGAGCCACTCGTTTGGTGCGGCGCTCGATAATCCCGATCTCGTAGTCGCTTGTGTGGTGGGTGACGGTGAGGCCGAGACAGGACCACTTGCAACCGCTTGGCACTCAAATAAGTTCCTCAACCCCATCACCGACGGAGCAGTTCTTCCAATCCTCCATCTCAATGGATACAAGATCGCAAACCCAAGTGTTCTTGCACGTATTGAACCTGAAGAGCTTGATCAGTTGCTCAGAGGATATGGATGGACACCACATTATGTTGAAGGGAACGACCCAATGACGATGCATCGCCTCATGGCAGAGACTCTTGATCGTGTGATGGACGAGATCGCACGCATCCAGACGCAGGCACGCAGTACAAACGATCCGTCACGACCACGATGGCCAATGATTGTTCTGCGTTCTCCAAAGGGGTGGACAGGACCCAAAGAAGTCGATGGACTCCCGAACGAAAATTCCTTCCGAGCACACCAAGTACCACTCTCAGTCGACAAAGAACATCCAACGCACCTTGGACTCCTTGAGGAGTGGATGCGCAGCTATCGTCCCGAGGAACTCTTTGACGAGAGTGGCAAACTCAGACAAGATCTTGCGGAACTCGCTCCGACAGGACATCGACGCATGGGTGCAAATCCACACGCAAACGGAGGGCTCCTTATGAAAGATTTGCGACTCCCTGACTTTAGAGATTATTCCATCGATGTAAAAACTCCAGGGAGCGTCATGGCCTCAGACACGCAACGTCTCGGAGACTTCCTTCACGACACCATTGAGCTCAACAAAGAACACCGAAATTTCCGTATTTTTGGTCCCGACGAGACGCTTTCTAATCGTCTCAATGCGGTCTTTGATGTCACCAAGCGTCAGTGGAATGCCCGCACATATGAGAGTGACGAATTTCTTGAGACTGATGGCCGTGTCATGGAAATACTGAGCGAACACCAATGCCAAGGGTGGCTCGAGGGGTACCTGCTCACTGGACGCCATGGACTCTTCAATAGCTACGAGGCATTCATCCATATCGTCGACTCGATGTTCAATCAACATGCAAAATGGCTTAAAGTGACATCAGGGCTTCCGTGGAGAAGGAAAATTGCGTCGCTCAATTATCTTCTCGCATCACACGTGTGGCAACAAGCACACAATGGATTCACACACCAAGATCCAGGATTCCTCGATCATGTCGTGAACAAAAAAGCTGAAGTCGTGCGTGTCTATCTTCCTCCTGATGCGAACTGCCTTCTCTCTATTTACGATCATTGTCTACGAAGTCGCCACTATGTGAACGTGGTTGTTGCAAGTAAGTACCTAGCGCCACAATGGCTCTCGATGGATGCCGCAGTGAAGCATTGTAGTGAAGGCATTGGTATTTGGGGATGGGCGAGCAACGATCAAGGAGGAGAGCCTGACGTGGTCATGGCAAGCTGCGGCGATGTCCCAACGCGAGAAATCCTTGCAGCGATCATGATTCTTCGCAAAGAACTTCCAGAGCTCAAGATTCGCATGGTCAATGTCGTCGACCTCATGAAGATCCAACCCCAGAGCGAACACCCTCATGGACTTTCTGAAACAGATTTTGAATCAATCTTTACCACAGATAAGCCAGTCATCTTTGGATTCCATGGATACCCGTGGCTCATTCACCGGCTCACATATCGACATCGCAATCATTCCAACATCCATGTCCGTGGATACAAAGAGGAGGGGACCATCACAACGAACTTTGACATGACCGTCCTCAACGAGCTGGACAGATATCACCTCGTGATTGATGTGATCAATCGGCTTCCACAACTTGGGTCACGTGGAGCGTACGTCAAACAAATGGCACAAGACAAGCTTGTGGAGCATCGTGACTACATCCGCACCTACGGCACCGACATGCCTGAGATTCTCAACTGGAAATGGGAGGCCTAGTGTGTGTTTTGACACATAAATATTCATATTGTATTATTCTCTTGCCCTACGCAGGGAATCGCCCCGTGAGATAATTGCGCGATATGTATTACGTATACGTCCTTAGGGGCCCCAAGCAGTTTTATATTGGTAGCACAAATGATTTGAAGCGAAGATTCGCTGAACATCAGAGAGGTGAATCTATTGCGACAAAAAAACGTGGACCGTGGAAGTTGGTGTATTACGAATCTTCGCTTGCACATAAGGATGCCCTGATTCGCGAACAATACTTAAAAACTGCTTGGGGCAAACGATACCTAAAAAATCGTATCAAACATAGTACGTAGTTATCTCACGGGGAGGAAAGTCCGAGCACATATCTCCTAGACTCAGACGGAGAGAGGGTAGCGGGTAACACCCGCACGGAGCAATCCGAGAGGTGCGAGCAGTGACGCCGGTGGCGAAAGTGATCCGGTATCCAGAAATGGATAAACCTCTGTATACACCGCAAGGTAAAATCAGAGGGTGAAACGGCTAAATCCTTACTTGTGTGCAAGGCCGTG
>CAZUMX010000006.1:0-15959 GCA_964622275.1 uncultured Candidatus Saccharibacteria bacterium | reverse complement strand
TACAGAACTCGGCTTATCGCGTAGAGCCCTAAAACCGCCTTCTTGTCAACGTTACAAGAGGGCGGTTTGCCTTTTTAGCCATATGTATTCTAGAGAGAATGTCCACATTGTCATTCAGAAGTAGGGCCCTATAATAATGAAACTATTACTCAATTAGGAGTTTTATTATTGACCCACAATTTTATGGAAGGAGAACAGCAACATATTCAAAGCGAGACAGTGACCACACAAACACAGTCACCACTCACAAAAAAACTTCCGAGCATACTCGGATGGATTCTTTCGATCTTTGTTTTTTTAGCACCAATCTTCGTCGTCCCAAGCGTTGCAATTGCGATTGATGCCTCGAAGACCTGGATTCTCCTTGGTGCAGTATTCTTGGGTACGATTGTGACCATCCTTCACCTCTTACTTCGAGGAGAAGTCTCCCTTCCAAGAACACTCACTGTCTATGCATTCTTCGGAGTACTGATTTCTGCTGTGCTCTCTGCGTTTTTCTCACCTCAAAAAATTGTCGCTTTCCTTTCTTCTGGGTCACAGATCGGAACCGCCTCAACAACAGGACTTCTTGTCCTCTTAGGGCTCCTTTCTGCTTATGCCTTTAGAGAAAAGAAAGCATTGTTTGGACTTTTCCTTTCATTCTTTGGTGGATTTGCCATTCTTTCTTTGTTCCATATCATTCGCCTCCTTGCTGGTGCTGATGTGTTGTCGTTTGGAGTTTTCCAAAGCGCAGTGTTTTCACTTTCAGGAAAGTGGAATGATTTTGCTGTCGTCGCTGGTCTTGCGCTTATTTTGGCAACCGTCTCTGAATTTTACTTCAAACCGAACGTGAAAATTCTTTGGGCTTCACGAGCATTTGCACTTATCGCAGCGGTGTTCGTGGCGATGATCGACTTTTGGATTTTGTGGATTGTCATTGCTATCGTCGTAGGTCTCTTTCTTGTTCGTACACTTGTTGACACAGCACAGGGGAGCGAGGGGGCACCACTCTCTTGGAAAGCTCGTGCGAGCAAGATGTCGATCCTCGCACTTGTCGTTGTGGTTCTCGGATTTGGTTTTGGATATCTCTTCCGTTTTCCTGTAGGTGATTCAACGCCAGTACAAGCGATCGTCAACAAACTCTCTCCACAATCATACGCTGAAATTGTGCTACCACCTGGCCCAACATGGAATATTGCTTCTGGGGTATGGAAAGAGGGGACAACAAGAGCACTCTTTGGAGTCGGAGGAAATCGTTTTTCTGCTGCATACTTTAATCACAAGCCAGACGGAATTAACAACACCCCGCTATGGGACTCAAGCTTTGACGCTGGATTTAGCCATGTGACGACAGCGTTTGCGACAAATGGTATCTTTGGACTCCTGGCTTGGTTGCTCTTGATCGTCTCAGCACTTTCCCTTGTCTACAGTGCATTAAAAGAGCGCTCAGAGGGAGTTCGTGCATACCTTGCTCATAGCACAGCACTCGCAACACTCTATCTTCTTGTTGTGCTTTGTGTGTACTTGCCAAATCTTTCAACGACCGCTCTCTTCTTTGTCTTCCTTGGTGCACTTGCAGGATTTCTTTCAGCAGAAGGGAAGGTGAAGACATGCAGTGTCGCACTACCAAACGCTCGTGGATGGGGAGTAGCATTTGTCCCACTCCTTGTCCTTGTCGCTATAGGTGTGTCTGTGTGGTCTTTTGAGGTCACAGGCGCACTTCGAGCCGAAGCTGCTTATCAGGAGGCTCGTAGTCTTGCAAACCAAGGGAACACCCGTGATGCTCTTGCGCTCACCGAGCAAGCTTCGAGCATCGCTCCCCGCGACTCACAGTACCGCCTTGTCGCTGATCTCCATCTTCTCGAGTTCCAACGAGTACTTGCTGAAACCCCTTCTTCACAAGAGGCACTACAAAAGAAAGTTCAGGAGCTTGCAAAAAATGCATCTGATGCTGCATCACGGGCAATTCAACTAGATCCAACAAACTACCTCAATCATGTAAGCCGTGCGGGTATTGGAGACCTGTTTGCCACTCTCAACATCGACCGCACTGTAACAGCTGCAGCAGCTCGAGATGCATACATTGAAGCTTCTCGACTCAACCCATCAAGCCCTCGACTTGAGTTTGCCATCGGACGCGCATCGCTCCTTTTGGGAGATCGACAAGGGGCGATTCTCCATCTTGAAAAAGCGCGCGAACTTCGACCTGCGTACCCTGAAGCAATCGCCGCACTTGCCGAACTCAACCGTCAGGATGGAAAAATGGATAGAGCTATCGAGATCGCCACTGCCGGACTTCAGAATGACCCATCAAACTTCATCATTTTGTTCCAACTTGGATTCCTTTACTACACGAACAGCGACTTTGATCGTGCGATCGCAGCATTCGAAAATGCTATCGCAATCAACCCATACTATGCTGATGCAAAATATTTCCTTGGCGTTGCATACGCTGAAAAAGGGAATCGAGAGGCAGCAATGAAGCAGTTTGAGGAAATCCGTACTCTGAACCCAGAGAACCCCGAAATCAAGCGAGTCATCAAGAATATGACTGAGGGACGTAAACCCCTACAAGACCAATAAAAAAGAATGGTTGAACGGGCGCTTCGATTTTTGACACGCGAGCATAGCGGCCTCCATGAGGCCGCTTTTCTCCTGGGCTTTTTTGCCTTGCTCTCTCAAATAACAGGACTCATCCGGGATCGATTGCTAGCAAGCGTCTTTGGTGCTGGGACATCGTTAGATCTCTATTATGCTGCATTCAGAATCCCTGATCTTCTCTATGTCTCGGTTGCATCTCTTGTTGCATCTACGGCACTTATTCCGCTCATTTATGCAAAGGAACGGGGAGAAGGTGACGAAGATGCCAAAACGTATCTTTCCCGTGTCTTAACAACATTTTCGCTTTCCATGATCATTGTTGGTGGGGTTGTCTGGTGTCTCCTTCCATACATTACCCCGGTTCTTGTGCCAGGATTTGCACAAGACGCCCAGCAGACATACACAACTCTTGCTCGTATTCTTTTACTTTCTCCGTTTTTCTTGGGACTATCAAACCTATTTGGATCAATCACTCAAGCGTCACGAAGATTTTTTTCTTACGCTTTTGCACCTATTTTGTATAACGGGGGAATTCTCGTTGGGATATTTTTATTTGTGCCAACGTTCGGTCTTCAAGGGTTGGTCTACGGAGTCATCCTTGGTGCGCTTCTCCACATGGGGACACAAGTATTTACACTTTTTGGACACGGATTACTCCCCACATTTTCAGCGTTGCTATCTTGGAATGAAATACGTGAGCTCATAGGAGTCTCGCTCCCTCGAACAATTGGACTCGCTGTGCATCAAATTGCCATGATTGTTCTTATCGGTCTTGCATCCAGAATAGAGAGTGGAAGCATTGCCATCTTTACTCTCGCAACGAATCTTCAAAATATTCCGCTCATGATTGTTGGATCCAGCTATGCTGTAGCGGCGTTCCCAACACTTGCACGCCTCTATGGATCTGGATCTAAGGACGAATTTCTTGCCCAACTCATACAGGCGGTCAAACATATCATTTTTTGGTCAGCACCAGCAATTGTCCTCTTTATTGTGGTCCGTGCCCAAATCGTCCGCACTGTACTTGGGAGTGGGGCATTCGACTGGACTGCAACGAGACTCACTGCTGCGGCACTCGCACTCTTGATGTTTTCACTTATTGCCCACTCACTCGTCCTTCTTTTTGCTCGTGGATACTATGCGATGGGAAACACTCGAACACCACTCCTATTTAACACCTCGGGTGCGCTGAGTATGGTTGGGATTGCTTTTCTTTCTCTTTTTATTTATACGCACTCTCCCGCATTTCAGTACTTTTTTGAAACACTTTTCCGTGTTGAAGGAGTCCCAGGAACCTCAATGCTCATGCTTCCGATGTCGTACGCACTAGGAATGGTGTGCTCTATGACGCTCTACTTTCTTCATCTTCGGCGCATGTTTCCACAGGCCGTTGGACAAACGCGCACACTGTTACTTCATTCATCTGGCTCGTCAGTACTCGCAGGATACATAGCATACATAACATTACAAACCGTCAGTAGGTTCCTTGATACCGAGACATTGTTTGGGGTTGGCTTGCAAGGAGCCCTTGCGCTTGGAGCGGGGCTCTTCACATGGATCACAGTGCTCCTTTTTTTGGGGAATAGAGAACTCAAAGAAATCGCACAGACATTTCGCGCGAGATTCTGGAAAACCACTCGGCCTATTGCGGGAGAGCAAGAAGAATTGTAGTCTCGAGAGAATAGATATCTATGCACGTAAGAAATTTTTCAATCATTGCACATATTGACCATGGTAAATCAACGCTTGCCGATCGCATGCTTGAAGTGACTCATACTATTGAGACTCGAAAAATGAAGGACCAAGTTCTTGATCGCATGGATCTTGAACGAGAGAAAGGCATTACCATCAAAATGCAGCCAGTGCGCATGGCGTATAGGTACAAAGGAGAGACGTACCAATTAAACCTGATTGATACTCCAGGACATATCGATTTTTCATATGAAGTGTCTCGTGCTCTGCACGCCGTTGAAGGATCTATCCTCCTTGTTGATGCTACCCAAGGAGTTCAAGCACAGACTCTTACCACTCTCCGTATGGCACGCGAACAGGGACTGGTCATTATCCCAGCGATCTCAAAGATAGATTCTCCACTAGCACGCATTGAGGAAACTCGTGAAGAAATTATGAAGACTCTTGGAGTTGCCGCTGATGAAGTACTCCTTGTATCAGGTAGGACTGGGGAGAATGTTTCAGCGCTTCTTGACGCAGTCATCGAGCGAATTCCGTCACCGACCCTGGCATATGCTGAAAGCGATGGCACGCGTGCGCTCATATTCGATTTCTCATACTCAAATCACCGCGGTGTCATCGTCTATGTACGCATGCTTGATGGGTCAATCAAGAAAGGCGATAAACTATCGTTTATCGCCGCAAAAGAGCAATTCTTTGCTCTTGAAGTCGGTCATTTTAGTCCAGAAGAGATACCGGACGATGCGCTTCATGGTGGAGAGATTGGATATATTGTTACTGGAATTAAACGACCAGGAATTGCTGGAGTAGGTGACACCATTACCTCAACAGGGAAACCACTTCCCGCACTCGCTGGATATCGCAGACCCACCCCTGTCGTATGGGCATCAATATTTCCAGAGAGCCAAGACGATTTTCATCTTCTTAAACAAGCCCTTGAACGCCTCCAGCTTTCTGATTCCGCAATTTCTTTTGAGGAAGAGAGCTCGGGTATTTTGGGGCGAGGATTTCGGTGTGGATGTCTCGGCATGCTCCACCTCGAGATCCTCACCGAGCGACTGAAACGCGAATTTCAGCTTGCGCTGGTGATTACCACCCCGACGATTACATATATCATTACTGATCAAAAAACTGGAAAGAAAACCATTATTTACTCTCCTCCACTGTTTCCCGATGATCAGAAACACCTTACGATTGAAGAGCCTTGGATCGATGCTGAGATCATCACCCCGCCTGAGTACCTTGGAGGAATCACTCAACTCCTTTTTGAACACGAAGGGACGACAACACACACGGATGTCTTTGGAGACCGTCGTACAGCCGTGCGCTTTGAAATGCCACTTCGAGAGCTCATGCGTGGATTCTTTGATAAGCTCAAAAGCGTATCTTCTGGCTTCGCATCATTGTCATACGAAGAATCAGGACATAGGCTCGCGGATGTTGTTCGGCTAGATATTCTTGTGGCTGATGAACCAGTCCAAGCCTTTACCAAGGTCGTCTCTCGAAGGCGTGCGGAGGAAGAAGCACAAAAAACCGTAGAAAAACTTTTTACCATTCTCCCAAGACAGCTTTTCGTCATGAAAATTCAGGGCCGTGCGATGGGGCGCATCATTGCCTCACGTACTGTTTCTGCACTTCGCAAAGACGTGACCGGCTACCTCTATGGTGGCGATATTACGCGAAAAATGAAACTCCTCGAGAAGCAGAAGAAGGGGAAGAAGAAGATGAAAGAGCGCGGATCACCAGGATTTACGATCCCTCAAGACGTTTTTCTAAAAATGATCAAATCAGACTAGTGTCGTGCCTAAAATGCCTAATTCATGAAGATCGGCATATAGAGGAGCACCATCGAGACGATCACAAGGACCGAGAGGACGACCCAAGCAATGCGGATAACTTTTTGGCCTTTTTTGTTGAACAGCATAAGAAAGGATAAGGTATTTGTGAGTGGAAAACCCACATAGTATAGTAAATGAATGCCTGAAATGCTAGGGGTTCGCCGAAAATATCGCATGAGACGTTTTTTTGGCAGCAAGATCGCTTTTGCTGTGGTCCTTTTGCTGACCATCGTCCTCGCACAAGCTGCGATAGGGATGTACTACAAAGCAAAAGAAACACGCGTAAAAAAAGATCTCGTTCAGGCTGAACTCGCACGCCTCCAAGCTCGCGAAACAGAGCTCCGTGCGGAAAATGCCAGACTTTCTAGCGAGCGAGGTATTGAGTCAGAACTGCGCAATCGATTTTTTATCGTCAAAGATGGTGAGAAAGTGGCGGTTATTTCAGATAGTGCTGAGCACAACGACACAAAACCTGCTTCAAAAAACGAGGAAGGATTTTGGACAAAAATCATTTCTGCGGTAGTATTCTGGGGTAACAAAAAATAGTGACGCGGAATTAGTTTAGTGGCAGAACTTCTGCTTCCCAAGCAGGTGGCGCGAGTTCGATTCTCGCATTCCGCACTAATAAGACAATTTTACGTTAGTGTCTATGGGTTTTTCTGAGACGTAACAGAGGGACGGGGAAGTGCTATACTACCTGTATCTATGGAACGTATACAACGCAACCTTCCTATTATTATTGGATTATTGATTCCCGTGCTCATGATCGCTGTCATCGCAGCAGTCATTTATGGCGGACGAGCCTTTTCAAATGTCCCGCCGCCAACACAGAATTTTATTTACGCTCTCGGTGACACAGTTGTCGGTGTTTCATCGTACGGATATCTTGCTCGCCCAGCAAATACGTGTGCAGGAGAATATTACCGTGTTGCGTCTGGAACACTTAAAAAAATTCCTATTGATCCAAAAGACCGTGATGCGTATTGTAAAGACGCACTTCTTGACATGAAAGAACCGCTCTTCTTTCTTCATGATGTGAAAACAAACACAAGCAAAAAACTCACCTTCGAGGAAGCTGCAAACTTTGTGATCGATGATACCCCTAAAGCAAAAGATGGGTATGAGTATGTGCAATATGTCGATCGGACAGATTTTGGACTTTTAGGAATGTTTGGAGGAGGAAGCTATGATTATAATGCACGCTATCTCAAGAATGACTCCTATTACGAAAAAATGAACCTAGAAATTCCAACAACTACTTACTACATGCCCGATGTATTCTTAGGTTGGGTCGCTCAATAACACAAGACATATGATGACCAAAGAAGCACTACTAGCCGAGATTCGTTCTGCGCTTGAAGGAGGAATAATTTCTCAATCAGATATTTTAGGAACCTTTTCTGAGCTCAAAGAGGAAGAGGGGAAGTCCCGTATTGCGACCATTCTTTACTACATTGGCGGACTCGTTGTTTTTCTCGGAATTGCTTTCTTCATCGGGCAAAAGTGGGGGGAAATGCAAAGCGCAATGCGCATACTTGTCACACTTGGATTTGGGCTTGGCTTTTTTGTTGCAGCAACCGTGATGACACTCAGGCAAGCATCTCTTGGGTTTGCGGACGCCTTTCACCTTATTGGAGGACTTCTTATCCCTTCTGGCGTTTTTGTCACCCTGTGGGAGCTTGGATATCGTGATGGGAGTTACGGGAAAGCACTGATATTTCTCGCTCTAGCCTTGCTATGGGCTCTCGCTTATGTGTACCAAAAGAGAATCACTGTTGCGCTGTTCTCAGTGGTCTTCGGTAGCATTGCATATATTCTCTTCACATCTACATATCTCAGCAAGCTGGCATTTTTCCCAGGATGGGACCCGTTTGCTTACTTTCTTATTGGACTAGGACTCTCGTATCTCACTCTTGGCTTCGGATTCTCAAACAAGCCATTACGTCCGATCTCCGGGGCACTCTACTTCTTCGGAACTCCACTCGTTCTTGGGTCAGCAATGTATCTTCAGGGGTATGCACCTGACGCTCGGGTCTTTTGGGAGCTCGTGTATCCAGTACTTTTGTTTGTGGGACTCTACGCATCGGTATATTTGAAAAGTCGATCTGTCTTAGTGTTCACATCGCTCTTTCTCATTGGGTATGTCGTCAAAATCATGTTCGAGTATTTTGAAGACACGCTTTCTGGGCCTCTACTTTTCATTGCGGCGGGACTCGTGATCATGGGAACTGGGTACCTCACTATCTATCTCAATAAGAGATACTTCAAGGCAGGGAAGGTTGTGTAAAATAAGTGACAATGCAGTCAGATGTATGGTAAAATCACACCCGATGACATAATCTTATCAGTTCATCATTCTCCTCATGAAAACTGTAAATATCTACACAACCCCAACATGCATGTATTGCAAAATGGCCAAAGATTTCTTTCAAAAAAATGGCGTTGCTTATAATGAATATAACGTACAGTCAGACCTAGAGAAGCGTAAAGAAATGATGGATCTCTCAGGTCAAATGGGAGTTCCTGTCATCACCGTCGATCAAGACCTCATTGTTGGCTTTGATAGGAGGAAGCTCGAGTCTCTCTTGGGTATTGGCGCTGGCCCTGCCACAACCCCACAAGCAGCATAAGAACGCTGCCAAACACGCAAAACGGGCCCTTAAGGGCTCGTTTTTTGTCCCCGTAGTTCAATGGATAGAACGACTCACTCCTAACGAGTAAATGCAGGTCCGATTCCCGCCGGGGGCACACATAGCATCTTTCATTTCAATGACCTAGGTTTATTATAATATTGACTCTATATAATTCATATGTCATTATATATTGAGTAAGGTACATCAAAACTTCATGTAGAGGATGCTGCGATGTCGATAGACATGGTGCAAAGATTTGTCGTTGAGGTGGATTCTATTAACCTTCTTGAGCAATATCTAAACGTTGCTCTTACCACAGTTCTCAATTCACACGAAGAGCTTGCTGTAAAAATTCTCAACCACAGCGACAACCACGACCTATTTATGCGGAGAACTTATCAGAAAAAAGATAGGTGTTTTCCGGTCATCCTCATCAGCGGCTGGTATTCATCTAGCGATGTCAGGAAACACTCTTACTTCGATGGGAGCGAACCACTGAAGACGTTTCGTTCTGCCGAAACAACGAATACCGTCGATTCGACAATACTGTTCATAAAAGACTTACTCATGGTACATGGGAAGATCTGGGATGCGCAGTTTAAAAAAGTATGTGGTGATGGTTACAGCGCCGGCTTCAACAAATTTGATGGCTCCATAGGATTAGGATACGAGCTTCGCAGCTGCGGACGTTTTCCCGAGGAGCTATCTATATCGATCATCCACATGTATTACGGAAAATAGTCCTTTATGGTCAGGGGCATCGCTTATACAGAATCTGTCTGTTTAAGCGATGCCTATTTTTTTATACGGTTCTTTAGTGTTTTGGCTCGTCTATGTCAAATGGTATGTAAGGCTGTATACTCGAGGAATGGAAGAATCTCCCCAGTACACAAAAGACCCATCGAACGAGGGTCTTTTTGATGAAGTAACCATCACCAAAGATACCGTGGGGCTTCTCGTTGAGATCCGTATGCAAGTAGACAGCAACAAAGATGCCGCTTCGCTTCTTCATGAAGCAACACGGTACGCAGAAGGTGGTGATAGAATAGCAAGCGTTCTTCAAGAAAAGGGAGGGGGGATTGCGGGATATATTGAAGTGACTCTGGACGAAGATGTCCCTGAAGAGGCTCCTCTTGAACTCCGAGAACATCCAAATCTTGGACATATTGCTCGCATTGGAGTGGAAGAACATTATAGAAAAATGGGGGTGGGCAAACGACTGATGGACCTCGCAGAGAGGTATGCCAGAGAACATGGGAAAGACGGACTTTGGCTAGATTGTCTCTCAAAAAATACGCCCGCATTAGCCCTCTATGCTTCTACTGGATATCATGAAAGCACTGAGTTTTTTGACCGAAGGAAACAAAAACTACGGAAAATTATGGTAAAGTTTTTTTGATGTGCTTTAATTGTATGTATGGATGAAAAAATTGAAGAGCTCCTCGAACTCACTCGCGAGAACAACAACATTCTTCGTAAGATGCACCGTGCTCAGGTGTGGTCCGGAATATTCCGTTTCTTGTACTGGGCAACAATTATAGGGACCAGCGTAGGATTGTGGTATTACTTTCAGCCAACCATTGATAACTATATCCACACGTATCAAACTCTCCTTAATCGCGTAGATTCGCTTACAGGAAGCGCTGGAGAGGGAATTGGGACCATCTCAGACCTCCTCAACAATCCACTTCTTAAGAGGCCATAATGGACGTTTGAAAGAAGGGGGATAATTTGATATAGTCCCTGGGTTACCAGTTTGCCGAGATAAATAGGTGTGTCTCGGCATCGTTCGAAAAAAATGAGAATATATGATATTCTCATTTTGTTTGTCACCTGCCGAGATAGCTCAGTTGGTAGAGCATTTCCCTGAAGAGGAAGGGGTCGCCGGTTCGAGCCCGGCTCTCGGCACAGAAAAGAGCGCAGCGAGTTTCGGCAGAGAAGAAAGCCGATTGTTCGGCTTTCGGCCGGGCTCGAAGCCTTTCTCCCATATTTGTGAGCGATTCTTATCGTGAGCAAATGGAAAACCAGGACTATCCCTCTAGAGGAAGAGTATGCCCATCGAAAGTTTGCACATCAATGCATGAAAGTTATCCATATGCTCGGATGACTGCGGATTGAAAAATCTCAGGAGAAGAGAAGTGAGAGCAATCAATGTTCTTAAGGGCTATCTTTCACGACCTTCCATAACTTCGTTCGGTCAGAACCAATACTACCCATTATGGAAGTCGATGCTTCTCGATTACAGATGCTTTTTCGCTCTTGGCATCTGGAAACCAAATTTACATATATGACACCAGATATTCGGGTGTTATTTTTTTTGATCATAAGCATATGGTCATGTTTGTCATTTTGATTCATGGCCGTATCAATCAAAAACAAAAGAACCCGGAATCATTCCGGGTTCTTTGCACTTAGATTCCTTTTAGAAGCGGCAGGTTGGTTGGAACATAAATAGTCCCTTGGCGATCTTTGAGTTCCTTAATGAATTGATATTGTAAGTACTCACTTGAAAGAGAAGAGGAGATAATTCTCTGTGCATCTCGTTGTCCCTCCGCCTCAATACGCTTTCGTTCTGCTTCCTTCTTTTCTTTTTCGAGGACGAAATCGTACCGTTGTGACTCTTGTTCTGCCGTAAGCTTTTGTTCGATGGCACCAGCAAGTTCTGGTGGTAACACAACATTGCGAAGTAGGGTCGACTCAATCACAATACCTCGAGGACCGATATTTTCTGCTAGCTTCTTTTCAATCTCAGAAACGACAACGTCACGCTTTTCAGAGTAGATATCTTTCGCTTCGTAGTTCGCAATGACTTCACGGATGACACTACGTACTTCTGGACGAATTAAATTTTGTTCATATTCTGTACCGAGGGTTCTGTATACATCCGATGCCTTGTCTTCTTCAAGTCGATAGAGGACAGTGATGTCGAGCAATACTTTGAGTCCTTCTTTGGTGAGGGTCTCAATAGAGTCATCACCATGCCGGATCCCTTCATCGGCGACGCTCGACATGGTGTATTGTTGCGTCCGAATACTCATCTTCACAATACTGGCAAGAGGATTCACAAGATTAAATCCAGAATGAATTTCTTGATCACGCACTTTCCCAAAGAGGTGGTAGACCCCCGTAGAACCGGCGGGAATGATGACAATCATATTCACCAAAAGAACAATAGCGACAACAAGTATAACGATGGCACGAAACCCAAATCGGATTTTAGAAAGCACAGCTTGAGTATCAGGTGAAGGTGGCATAGTCGAAAATGAAGAAGGGATAAACCCAGAATGACGAATAAAGAAAAACACAAGTGCACCGAGCACAACAACGGGAACAATCATTTGCGGAAAAATATTTCCAAAGACAAAAAGAAGGACAATAGCGCCAAGAATGACTTTCTGTGTCTTTTGGTCCATAGTAAATGCTACACTGATTTAACTCGAAGTTCTTGAGTCTTGTGTGTATCGAGTTTAGGGAGGCGGACGATGAGTAGGCCGTATTTTTCAACAGCTTCAGCATTATCAGCATCAATCTCGTACGGCAGGTCAATCACACGTTCAAAAGAACCCCAATATAGTTCGTTTGCGAAATATTCTTCAGGGCGGTCTTTGGGCATTTCTCTCTTCCCGCGGATGACCACGCGCTCTCTGGTAATAGAAATTTGGAGGTTTTCAGGTGTTACTCCTGCAATCATTGATTGAATAATGAGACTCCCATCAGACTCATAAAGATCGACGAGAAGCTTACCAATATCACTCTCCGTGTCAGCATCATCACTATTTTGTACCGACAGATGTGTGTCTCTGCTCGCTTGAGGTTTTGCTGGAACTTCCACGCGCATTGTGGACGCGTCAGCTCCGGTTTCATCCATAGAGGTTCCTTCCGTAGGAGTATTGATCACTGTAGTCAGGCGGTCAAAAAATGATGGACGCTTTGTTGGCATAGAGAAATAAAGAGTGTATAAAATTAGCGACTAAGAACAATCGTTGTCGGAGGAGCCGAAAGCCCTGGATGTACACGCCGAACGATCTCACAGAGGAGTAGGAGCGTAATTGCAGCAAGCCACAAACCTCCGAAGACTAGATAAAGCGAATCTCCGTCGCTCTTCATTATAGAAAAGTTGAATGCGGTGTGCAATAAGATCGCCACAGAAAGACCCGTCCATAGTGCGTGTCGACGACCTTTTTCTCCTGTATAAAACGCCATCCCAAGAAAAGTTCCGATCGCGGCACCACAAATGACATGAAGAAGACTTGCACCGATAAAACGGTAGTTCCCAAGAATAATAGCCATGGTTCCGTGACCCGCACTAATTGGATCAATGAGAAACAAGCTATTTTCGAGAGCTGAAAACCCTAACGAAACGGTCACAAGATAGATAACTCCGTCCATGGGTTCATCAAAATCCACACTCCGGTATGACACAAGGAGAAACATGCATAATTTCGCTATTTCCTCAATTGCTGCCCAGAGAAGGAGGAGAATAAATGTATTTTCTTCGATTCCAACATAAGACACGACAAGCTTTTGAAGAGGGTAGGCAATACCGACAGCTACCATCCCTCCCAAAAAAGCAAGAGTAATCATTGCTTTAGGCTCTGGGTGGTCACCATCTTCACGAATCCAAAATCGCAACCACAAGAGAGCAGGAATGACTCCCCCTACAAGAGCGAGAAGGATAGTTCCTAATGTAATGTCTCCGGCCATGATACAAGAGCGAGGGGTCGCTGATCTACTTTCCACGAAGATGGGAGGAGACTCCACAGTGCCTCCGTTACAAACGGCATAAATGGGTGAAGCATGATGATCTGTTGTGACAAGAGACACACGAGAAGTTCACGAGCTGAGGACGCATCGTTTCCTCCTTCACGGATACGCACCTTTGTCTCCTCAATGATTTTATCAGCAAAGGTATGCCAAAAATAGTGGTACAACTTTTCTCCGGCGAGGGAATACCGGAAGTGCTCAATGTCCCCAGTAATATCGGCAGCAATATCAGCGAACTCTTTGCGCGTGAGCTCATCTTGCTCTGAAAGAGGGGA
This sequence comes from uncultured Candidatus Saccharibacteria bacterium, assembly GCA_964622275.1. Classification (GTDB taxonomy): domain Bacteria; phylum Patescibacteriota; class Minisyncoccia; order Phycocordibacterales; family UBA6899; genus CAYPEZ01. Next base: position 2,177 of record CAZUMX010000006.1, on the reverse strand, counting down.
TGCTCCTTTTGTATATCCCTCAGTCTGTTCAAGAACAAAACGGGTAGCATTCCATATTTTGTTGGCAAAATTCTTATACCCTCGAACTTTGTCTTCTGAAAGTTTAAGGTCATTTCCTGGTGCTGCCCCAATAATTAGTGACAACCGAGTTGCGTCTGCGCCATATTTCTCAATCATATCTAATGGGTCGATGATGTTTCCAAGTGATTTTGACATCTTGCGCCCTTTCGCATCACGAACAAGACCATGGAGATACACAGTCTTAAAGGGAATATCGCCCAGCAGATATGCTGTCATCAATATCATCCGAGCCACCCAGAAAAAGAGAATGTCGTATCCAGTTTCGAGCACTGTGGTGGGGTGATATGCGCGTAGATCACTTGTCTCTTCTGGCCATCCCAACGTAGAGAATGTCCATAGCCCCGAAGAGAACCATGTGTCCAGTGTGTCAGGATCTTGCTCCCATCCATTATCTGCCGGGGGAACGATATCGACATATATTTCATCTCCCCGATACCAAACAGGAATTCTGTGGCCAAACCAGATTTGTCTAGAGATACACCAGTCACGGAGGTTTTCAATCCAATGGAAATAGGTCTTTTCAAATCGGTCGGGGAGTATAGCAATTCCGTTTTGAGCGACAGCTTCCTTCATGAGGCGCTTTAAGGTTGTGCGAGCCCCTTCAGGAATGTTTGGAATCTTTGAGGGACCCATTGTGAACTCCTGGTCCACAGCAATAAACCACTGGAGTTTAGGGAGAGGCTCAACAATAGCTCCTGTACGCTCTGCGGTGGAGACGTTCTGAGTGATTTCTTCCTCCTTCTCGAGAAGTCCTTCCTCTCGGAGCCATGAGACAATCACTTCACGAGCCTCCGTTGTTTTCTTTCCCAGTATTCGTTCATCTCCGACCATCATCTTTGCGCGCTCATCAATCACTTGAACAAGAGGGAGCTTGTGCTTTTCCCCCATAAGCCAGTCAGCCGAGCTGTGTGCTGGGGTCACTCCGAGGGCTCCGGTCCCAAAAGACTTATCAACTGACTCATCTGCAATAATTCGCACATGAATAGGAACTCCACAAAAGAGAGCATCATACTCTTTGCCAACATACTCCTTATATCGTTCATCGGAAGGATGGACCGCAACTGCAGTATCACCAACTTTTGTCTCTGGCCGCGTTGTTGAAATCAAGATAGGGAAATCCTTCGCATATCGAAACGTGTAGAGTTTTGCCTTTCGCTCTTCATACACAAGTTCATCGTCTGAGATGGTTGTCTGGCCTTTAGGATCCCAATTCACCACACGATGCCTGCGAACGATCAGACCATCGTCATACATCTTTTTGAATGCTGTTCGTACAGCACGCTCGCGTTTTTGGTCAAGGGTATACGCTTCTCGAGACCAATCCACCGAAGCACCCATCATGCGCACTTGATTCACAATTGTATCGTGGCTTTGTTGGGCAAATAATTCAACACGCTGGAGAAATGCTTCGCGTCCCAAATCTCTACGACGAAGTTTTTCTTTCTCAAGCTCTTTCTCTACCTTTGATTGTGTTGCTATCGCAGCATGATCTGTCCCAGGGATCCAGAGTGTACGGTATCCCTTCATGCGATGAAAACGGACCATAATATCTTCAATGGCAAGCATGGCTGCATGGCCCATATGGAGTGTCCCAGTAACATTTGGCGGAGGGAGGACAATAGAGAAGGTAGGTGCACTTTGATCAACATATCCAGCACGAATCTGTTCATCAGGATTTGCAACTGCTTTAGTATCCCAGAAAGCCCTTATGCGAGCTTCTTCAACTTTCGGATCGTACGGTTTTTTAAGTTTTTCATCCATAACACTGAGAAGTGATGTGGCCAGTATAACAAAAAATATCTGAAAAATCCCTCAATTCATGGGTATACTATCGGACACATAACAGACATTCTATCGGACACTATAAAATGTCCGATATGTGGCTCTGTGAAAGGATAAAATGATATCCAACACTATTGACAGTTTGTAAAGCGTAAGTATAATTATCGTAGTTTCTTCGCAATAAAAAACAGGAAGATCTCGGCAGCGAATTCTCTCTCATTGAATCCTCGAATGCTTCTCATGCATTTGAGCGAAAAGTCTATCTGTATCTCAGAAAGACTGGGTATTCGCGCTGTTGTGTGCCTTGTGTTTTT
>CAZUMX010000005.1:697-34817 GCA_964622275.1 uncultured Candidatus Saccharibacteria bacterium | reverse complement strand
AGCTTGAAATATCGATAGAAAAAAGTTTTTTTGATCCCTTATAGATATCAATGCGATCAGCTGCCGGGAAATATGGAGCAGGAATAGTATATGTCGTTTTTTTACCTGTGATTTGGAACTCAGGGCGAGGAATACCGAATCGCTGGTTTATTTTTTCTTTTGGCCCAATAGAAATTCCAAGAAACGGACTTTCAAATCCACCTTTTGGTGAAACATATGTCTTGCTGACAAGCGCATAAGTGCTAGTCGCCTTTCCACCCAACACAATCTCGTCTTTTGCACCGTCATACACTAATGGTATTTCGTATGATGTATATACGAGGGGATCGTTGAGCAACACCTCATCTGCTGATGCCAACGGAGACCAAATGAATGGAGCAATAAGAAAAAGAAAGGCAATTATAGATTTCATATTATTGGAGACACGTGAGGATTTCAGGAACATATCGACGAGTTTCTTCATAGCTTCCTGCTGCACGATCTTTATTACAAATCGTGTGTTCTGGATTTTCGTATGGACACTCCCATTTTCGCACAGATCCTCCATCACAACTTTGCATTGATGCGCAGTCCTGACTCATCTGACAAGCACCGAAGCCACCATTGTATCCAGCCAAGACTTGTCGAATACCGCCACTACATATTCCACTTTGAAGTGAACGAAGGTAGGCAGCTGCTAGACAGACGCTCGCTTCAGCATTCACTGGATTTCTTAGCCACGCACAGTCGATCTGACTAGTGACACCACATGAACCACGATACAATTGTGCTGTTGAAGGCACTAACTGCATTAAACCACAAGCCCCTGATGTTGGATTTGTCTGTCCTATATTGCACGACGACTCCTGTGCCATCACTTCACGGAGGACACTCGCATTGATGCCCCCACCAGCATAACGATCAGCATATGCTGCATAAGAAGCACAAGCAGCATTCGCAGAGAAACATGGGGTTTGGCCTGGTGAATTTCCAGAACAAAGATTTGCTGATCCACAATCCACAGGAGTTCCCGACTGTCCATCCCCAGAAGAATTTCCTGTATTTCCAATGATCGTGGGCGGAGCAAATTCTGTAGAAAGAATTTTGGGATTTATTTGATCAAGGATAATCCATGAAGAAAAAATAAGAAGGAGGCCTGACACAACACCGAGAACACATTCATTTGCATCATGGCGGGCTGAAGGGATCGGGCTCACAATTGCCTTAAACCCGCACAAGACTAAGCGCACCACAGCAGCAATCCCCGCAAGTCCGATCAAAAGCTTAAAGATTGCCACGAGATACCCGCCAGTTGTTGGCACCTCGCTGCCAACAAACGGAAGGTTCACAAGAGGGGTATAGTCTATGGCATACGCTGCGCTTGGGACAAGAACAGCAAAAAAAAGAAAAACCCTAAACATTCCTTTTATTATAAAAAACAATCACCACGTTGTCTTGTGGTGATTTGGTTGAAACTATTTTTTGAGGAGATCGCGAATCTCCGTGAGAAGCTTCACGTCTGCTGGTGGTTCTGATGGTTTTGCCTCTTCTTTCTTCTTTATGGCGTTCATTGCTTTCACAACCATAAAGAGCGCAAAAGCGACAATAATAAAGACGAATGCTGCTTGAAGAAACTTTCCGTACGCGACAGTCACGCCAGCAAGTGTGAACGAAAGACTAGAGAAGTCGACGCCACCAGTAATCCCGCCAACAATCGGCATAATGATGTCCCCTACAAGCGATGTGACAATCGCGCCAAATGCGCCACCAATGACAACACCAACTGCTAAATCAACCACATTCCCCTTCATTGCAAAGGCTTTAAATTCTTGAAGCATAGAAGTATCAAACTAATAAGTAAGTACCTACTATTATAACAGGCCTTTCAAGATATTGCGCACACCATCATACGTGAGTGTACGCAAGGCTTCTTGGACTGCAACCCAGCGTGCTTCTTGAATTTCCCCGACTCGTGGGATAACCTCTCCTTCTCCGAAACCCACCCAATACGTCACAGTCTTTTTTGTTGTCCATCCATGACGACGAATTTCATATTGATCATGAAACATACACATTTCATCTTCGATGTGTGGCAAGATCCCTGTTTCTTCTTTTACTTCTCGTAGCGCAGCAGTGAGCCCATCTTCTCCAAACTCTGGGTGGCCTTTGGGAAACCCCCAATGGTCCGTCTTTACAAGAAGAACCTGGTCCCTCTTATCTCCTTGAAACACAATCACTCCGAATGATTCTTCGCGGTCTTTTTGTGTCCAAAGATGTTCCATATACTATATTTTCATAATCCCAAAAGTGAAGCCTTTACAAAACGCAAATGCTTCACCTTTGGGATTTTTTTGCTCAAATATGGCAGGTACCCCCGCCACGCTTCAGGAAGTACTGTTGATGATAATTTTCTGCTTTCCACCACTCCCGTGCTTTTTCAATACTGGTGACGATCTTTTTTGAAAACCTGTTTTGCGCAGCTTGCTTCGACCACTCAGCTATTTCCTTTTGCTCGGGGGTTGTATAAAAAATTGCAGAGCGATATTGCTCGCCCACATCAGGGCCCTGGCGATTCATTGTTGTTGGATCATGAGACTCCCAGAAGACTTCAAGAATCTGCTCATACGGAAGCTCTTTGGGATTAAAAGCAATTTTCACTGCCTCTGCATGACCCGTGTTTCCATCGCACACCTGTTCATATGTTGGCTCGTCCACATCGCCCCCGGTATACCCGACTTCAGTAGATATCACTCCAGGCAAAGTTCGAAAGGCTTCCTCAACCCCCCAAAAACACCCTGCGGCGAGAATTGCGGTTTCAGTTTTTTCAGACGTTGTGGTCATGGTTTTGGTTTATGAATGAAAAAGAAAAGTGTTGTTGCGACAATGGCCCCAAGAGTATCAGCAAGCATGTCTTTTTGCGCATCCCAGATGTCGCCTTGGCTTCCGAGATAATTCGCTGCGGCTTCAGCGGTTGTGGCTCCTGCAGCATACCACCACTCAACGAGCTCGTACGTCATCGCAATGGTGGCAATCACAAATACGGGGTACGTAAAAAGGAGGAAGCGGTTTGCAACAAGACGCTTTTCATACAGCCACTCGGCAATGGCAAACGCATAGAAGCCGACGGAAAAGTGCGCGATGCGGTCATAGTGATTGCGTTCAAAGCCGAAGAGATTTGAGAACCAATCAAACGGCACGCGCTCAAAGGTGAAATGCCCACCGATGGTATGAAGAAAGACAAGGACACTTGCAAGAATATAGGCAGTGTGAGAAAACCGAATACCCCGCCACCAGAGCACGGCGAGAACCCCGACGATGATCCATACAGTTAGATTCTCCGCAAACCATGTCGCACGATCGTAGGGATGAAAGGCAAGAATTACGAACAAAATCCCGTAAAGAATAAGAAGGACTGCTGGCACTCTTCCCGTTGAATTCATCTCCCAAGTATACAACGCTAATCCTGGTTGTCTCCTTGGGTGTTAGGACACTTCCCCTCCAAGAACCCGTCTTGGAGATATTCAGGCAATTTATCTTTTTGGACAGAGATTTCTCTCATGTTTCCTGATTCGACACGACACACGGTGGCACGATCTTCACTCTCACCATGACGTCGCAACGAATCTCTGATTTCTCCCTTGCGTTTTTTTCGTTCTTCGTTTTGAGTGTGTACTTCTTGTATTTCTTTCTCAATCTCTATTGAGTCATCGGTGCCGACGTTCCCAAGTGACGCCGTCTGAAGCTCTGGAATAACATGCTCTGGCGTTTCTGGGGCCGAAGAATGATGCTCTAGGGGTTTCTCTCTTCCGCGTTCTTTTCCGCCTGAGGAGTGATCTTCTGGGCGGAACAATTGAATTTCATTGCGCTGCATTTTTTCAACAAACGCATCATCAAGGGTTGTTCCGTGGTCATTGAGCTCAGTGAGGTTCACAATCACAGATTCAACTTCTTCACTTTTTTGCGTCGCTCCACTCTCTTTGAGATCCTTTTGTGCTCGTTCAAGCTCTTTAATGGCAACACTAAGTGCCCGTTTTTTATTATCGAGATTCTTCCACTTTCTCTTCTGGCGCTCTACAGTTGTCGCTTGATGTGAATCATTGAACTGAAGTTCTTGCGTGGAAGGAGCCATCATCAGTGTTGCCTCTGGTGTTGCAGATTGTAGGGCAACCGCATCGGCAGTACCCATACGCGCCAGAGAAGCATCTTTATGTTCATCGTTACTTGAAAGAGATTCTGGGTCAGCAACCTTCATCATCATAAGCGCAGGTTCAGTAGGCGCACCAGCTCCCTCTCCTGTCTCCATTGAAACCATTGCTGCAGATTCTATGCCTTCAGTGGGAGCAGGGACCATCACAGCCATTAGCGCAGGTTCTACGGAAGGCGTATCTTCTTCGACATCAGCAAGGACTTGAGTAATTTCCTTAACTCGTCGGTCTGCAAACGCAAGCTGGAGATCTTTTTTCTTTGTCTCTGGAGCAAGAAGGATTTGAGCCCGTTCAATAGTGATCTTTGCTGGATAGAGCGTATCTCCAGGAAGCGACTCAGAAGCGTATGCGGTGATGACCGAGCTTCCAAGAAGCCCCAAAATGAGCGACCCTGCAGTGACAATACGAAAGACAGAACGACGAGAAGATCGTTTTGAGTGTTTCGCCATGCGAGGAGTTAAGCCTCCTTCGACACGGGACCATAGCGCCTCCGATTCTCTCATCGAAAGTCCTGGGGTGATGTTCTTTATTTGTGTCTCAATCTTTTCCATATCCATACTGTGAAAGGGTTTCTCGCAGTTCATTCATTGCACGATGGTGTCTTACCTTTGCTGCCGATTCATTAATCCCAAGAGTTTCTGCGACTTCAGCAAATGACATCTCTGACCAATATCGGAGCATAATGACATCTCGTGAACCTTCAGAAATAGTATCCAAAACTTTTGTCAGCGTCCGGTAATCTTCATACTCTGGGGACTCCTTTGGCAACACTCGGTCACCGAGCTCTTCCAAAATAGCATCGAGTGATGTTGGAGACTTTGCAGCTTTTCCGTACACTCTCATCAACCCGCGCTTTAAAATCATGAACGCAAACGCATAGAATGATTCATCGGAACGATATTCAAAAGTCGGAAGCGCCTCCCAGATCCCAATCATGGTCTCTTGGACGACATCCTGTGCGGATGCCTTGTCCTTTGTATGACCTCGTGCATATGAAAAGAGCCGCCCATGCAGAATGTCGAAGATACGGCGAAATGCTTCTTGGCTTCCTCCCTTCGCTTCTTCAACGACGGGGGCAAGTGTACGCTCTGTCATACCTTCCCTGCACTATACCGATAATGTCTCGCTTTGCCAAAAGCGTTACAAACACATGGTAGAATATGGCCATGCTGGGACGCGAGCTTCTTCGTGATCGAAAGATGCACCTGATGATTCTCGGGGGGCTTTTTTTCCTCCTGTGGCTCTATATCGCAGACCATCCCCTTTCGATCTCCAAAGCCCCCACTCCCACAGTTTCTCCCTGGTGTGTTGGAGCGTCAGCGGGAGATTTCCAATGCTATAAAGCATACTATGAATCGCTCACAACAATTGCGGGAGCCCCCATCGCACTCAAAGACATCATACGTACGTATGCGACGAGCACCTTCGTTCAAAGTCAGTGCCACCAATTATCTCACGTCATCGGCAATACGGCATATGACCAAAAAGGATCCATCGGAGAGGCGTTCATAGACGGTGATAGTTTTTGTTGGAGTGGCTACTATCATGGAGTCGTAGAGCGTGCTGTAAGCACAAAAGGAAGTGCATATATCAAAGAACATATCAATGATTTTTGTGCGGAGATGCCTGGCAAAGAACGGTACTCCTTTGATTATTACAATTGCGTGCATGGTCTTGGGCACGGAGTCATGTCCATGACACGTAACGAACTCTTTGATTCACTAAATATTTGTGATCTCCTAAATGGCGACTGGGAACGAAGTTCGTGTTATGGAGGAGTCTATATGGAAAATGTCATGACAGATTGGAGGAATCATAAGACCAACTATCTCAAGGACGACGATCTGCTCTATCCATGCACCGCCGTCGATGAAAAGTACAAGTATCAGTGTTATCTGATGCAAACATCTTATGTGCTTAAGAAAAATGGTTATGATTTTGTGGACGGATTTCGTCGCTGCAAAGATGTTCCGTCACCTTATGACGAAGTCTGTGCCCAATCTCTCGGGCGTGATGCCTCAGGGAGCACTGTGTCAAATGCCACAGAAACAAAGAGGCGCTGTGACTATGCCCCCACAGCACTGCTCTACCACAACTGCATCATTGGTGCAGTGAAGGATTTCGTATCATACTTTCACAGCGACAAAGAAGCTCGTGGATTCTGTGCCCTTCTTGAAAAAGGAGAAAGTGCTTCTTGCGAAGCAACCGTCACTAATTACTACAGCACATTTGCGCGATAGTTATTTTTTTACAGGCTCAACCGAGCAGACGCTGCACGTATCGCAGATCGATTTTCCTGTTCGCAAAAGCGCCCAAGCTTTTGTGGGTGGAAGCATCCAATTGAAAACAACAAAATCAACAAGGCGTCGAAGGAACCATCCTAATTTCCCATAAGCAACAATCTTTCCCCACATGACGCCTGCCCATCGCTCTCCTGAAGGAATAGCATAGATTGGGGGCTTTGCGACAAACGTCGGAATCCGGCGTTGCTGGATTTTTGCAGCAATCACATCTGCAACAAACTCTCCATGTGCATGGGCTGTTTGTGCCATTCCCCAGTACTGCACATTACTTGCCGCATCTCCACCAAGATATACATTGGTTTTCCCTTTTGCTTGAAACTGTGCATCAACCTCGACACGCCCACGAGCATCAACGGGAAACCCCCACTCTTTAAAAAGATGGTTCGCCTGAACTCCCGCAGTCCAAATAACTGTTTTTGTCTTCAGCTGCATATCCTTGAGATACACGGACTCGACTTCCTCCTTTTCAATAGTACGGTTGGTAAAAATATTCACGCCAAGTCCGCGAAGATGGTGCTCAATGCGGCGAGAAAAGTGTTCAGGAAACTGTGGGAGAACGCGAGGTGCGCCTTCAATAAGCTCTACGTTCACCATGTGAGGATCCATTCCCTGCTGAGCAGCGAGATTGCGAGCATAGATAATAAGATCCCCGGCGACCTCCATCCCTGTTGGTCCTCCACCGACGACGACAAAATTAGCAGCACATGCTTGATCGTCCTTATCCAGACTTGAACACGTCGAGAGCGTTTGCTGAATATGTCTATTGAGCTGAAGTGCCTCAACAATAGTTTTCATCCCAAAGGCATGCTCCTTCAGTCCCGGGATGCCAAAATAGTTTGTCTCAGCCCCCAACGCAAGAACAAGGTGATCGTATCGATATCGTGACCCACTCTCACCACCAACCAACTTATGTTCTTCATTGAGAGTCGTGATTCGATCTTCGACAACATCAACATCAAGACCCTGAAATACTTCTCGGAGTGGAATACAGATCTCTATTGGCGACCCTCCCATGGCGAGTCGATAGAGCGCCCCATGATACTCAAAATGGGGACGGTCTGAGACAAGGGTGATTTTTGTCTTTGGGATCTTCTTGTGCGCAAGGCGAAGTGCTGCTGCGATACCAAGAAATCCTCCCCCTACGATGACAATGCGTGTTTCCATATTGCCAAATAGTAGCACGAAGGGATACGTGGCCTATGCACAGCTATCCATCCTTCCTTCTCACACACTGAGGCATCCTGTTATACTTTGTTTATGAACATGCAAGAACTTCGAAGTTCAAAGAAGGCCCGTCTTTGGATTATCGGTGCACTTATTGTGGTCGTGGGCATTTTATTCTTTACAGTCAAAAACGGGACCGCAAAAATTATCCTTGGGGTTGTTGCTGCACTTCTCCTAGGTGCATTTGGCATGGAAGCAACGAACAACGACTATGATGTTGGAAAACTCATTGAGACCAAAAGTTTTGCCGCATCAAAAATTGAACGTGATCAAACAACAGGAAACCTCATCAATGTTGATGGGTTCTGTAATGCCGAAAAAATGGACTATAATTGTTCTGATTTCAAAAACCAGAAGGAGGCAATGCAGGTCTATAACCGCTGCAAAGAGCTTGGGAAGAACATGGACATCTTCAGGCTTGATGGAGACAAAGACGGCCTTGTGTGCGAAGCACTTCCTGCACAATAATGGTTCAAAGAAAAAACCCGCGAGAACACTCTCGCGGGTTTTTGTGACGATTACCCTGCCCTGTTGAGCGCAGAAAGAATCGCACGAAAAGATGCCTCAAGTGTATCCTGTGATACACCGACACCGTACACAACTTGCCCATCTTTGAGGAGCTCGATGAGCGCAAGTGCATCAGCACCAGCACCAGACGAAAGAGCATGCTCCTCGTAGGTCTTTACATCAAAGTCTCCCACAATTTTCCGGAGCCCTTGCACAAAGGCATCCACATGACCACCACCTGAACCCTCGAGTCTGTACCCTTGTCCATTCTTACGAACTTTCCCTACAACAGTACATGCCTGATCAATGACGGAGGATTGATATGCCTCAAGCATGATGCTCGCATGTGCCTGTTCTAGGTACTCCTTCACAAAAAGTGGCCAGATGCTTTCAGTGTGATCACCGCCACCAGCCACCCGAATGTACTCTTGAACACGGGCAGAAAACTCACGAAGCAATCCTTTAGGAAAAGTAATGCCGGTCTTCTTGCGAAGAACGTACCCTACTCCGCCCGAACCTGACTGACTCGTGATGGCAACAGCCTCAAAGGATCTCCCTAAATCACGCGGATCAATATTGTTGTATGCGACTCCGCGCCACGACCCATCATCATTCATGTTCGAGATGATCTTGAGAATTGCATCTTGATGTGTCCCGGACATGGATTTGAATGCAAGTGCACCAGCATAGGGATGTCGCTCGGAAACGCGTAGACCCGTAGCGTCTTCATAGGCATCCACAATGTCATCAAGCGCCGAGAAATCAAGTCGTGGATCACGTCCATGTACATAAAAGTTCATCGCCAAATTAAAGACATCGAGATTTCCTGCGCGTTCACCGTTTCCGAAGAGACACCCTTCGACCCGATCTGCCCCCGCAAGAAGCGCACACTCTGCGGCAGCCACCGCTGTCCCACGATCATTGTGAGGATGAGCAGAAAGGACAATCTTCTCTCGATGATGAATGCGTTCATGCATCCACTCGATGAGATTTCCATATTCTCTCGGTGTTCCGACTTCCACAGTTGCTGGAAGATTAATGATCATCCGATCACAGTGGGGCGCCAATGTCGACACCACTCGCTCTACCACCAGAAGCGCATGATCAGGTTCGGTCTGGGTAAACATCTCTGGAGAGAACTCTGGAGTCCACTCTGTTTCCGTGTAGCGATCCCGATATCGAAGGAATTGTGTCGCAAAGTATTCTGCGCGAAGCACCTGTTCTTCCGTCGACATCTGTAGGACACGCTCCCGCATGAAAGGAGCTGTCGCAAGGTAGAAATGATAGATGGCCTTCTTGGCGCCAGAAAGCGTTCTGAATGTCACCTCCATATCGTCATCACGACTTCTTGCGAGTGCCTGAATGGCAACATCGTCGGGGATATGTCCCCCTTCAATGAGCATGCGGAAGCATTCTCGCTCCAATGCATCAGAATTTGGAAAACCGACTTCAATTTCCTTGAAACCAACACGGGTCAGAAGATGAAAGTATGCAATCTTCTGGAGTGGACCCATTGGATCGTTGAGCGACTGGTTCCCATCCCGAAGGTCAATAGAGCAAAAAGTTGGTATCTTGGGTTCAGGTACCTTCACCCACTTTGGCTCAGATAACAGAAATGGAACATGTATGCCATATTTCTTGGCTGGATCACTAAGCATGGAACTTTCCTCAATTGCTATCAATGTGAAAGAACAAAAAAACCAGCCCCCGAGTCTCGGAGGCTGGCTTCTATCGACAATTCCTAGGATTTGCGGACACAAGCAAGGCCCCGAGCACTGTGGCTAAGGAGAAGGAGTCCGAGAAGAAGGTTCCCTTGTTGTGAAATCATCTCTTTCTTGTATCACCCCGTAAATATCTGGTCAAGGGAAAACGCCCCCTATCTTTCGACGATAAGAAATGTCACGCGGCCAACAACACGACCATCAGAAAGTCTGACAACCACTCTCCACTCACCAGGAGTGATGTTTTCTTTCAATGAATATCCGCGATACCCCTCTTCTCTTCCCCCAGAGATAGGAAAGGCGATTTGCGAAACCGACACCCATGAACCTTGAGCATCTTTCCGCTGCCAATCATGGACAATATTCCCCTCTACACGAGCAGGAGCAAAAACCGCACTAAAGAAATAGACCGGAGTCCCACGAGTCCATTGATGCACTCTTCGAGTGAGGAGCCCTTCATACCACCTTCGATGCGTTCCCTCTTTTATGAATTGGGTACCAAGCTTCTCGACATGAGTGTACACTTCACCTTCCTTGAGTACGAGAGGAATCGCCGGCATGATATGTGAAAGATACGAAAGAACAATAAGGAACACTCCCAACGCTACAGAGAGAATAGTTTTAGGTAGAATGTATCGAGTCTCACGATTTGTGACAAGGAATAGAACAAAAAGATACAGAGCAAAACACAGGATCCCAACGACGAGCGAAGCAAAAAACACCTGGTGCGAAATACCTCCAATGACAGTAGGGGTCATAAGCACTGAAAGCATGACCCATAAAAATCCGTAAAGAATCACATAAAACCGAAGACCTTCGAGCTTTTTTCTAAACACCTCACTCCCGACCATAATCGCTGCAAGAAGAACAAGAAATGGCCAGCTTGCCCCAGGTGCCGCACTTCGCGCAAAATAAATGAAAAGAAAGCTTAGTAGTGCTCCAAACGAAAACGACGTTAAAAGTGGAAAGATGGGTTGTATGCGGTCAAAGCGTTCACTTTCTTTCTCCATGAGAATACGGTTGAGGATTATGCTTGCCCCAATAATCGTCATGTGCCCCAAAATAATATACGGTACCGCAGGATGATCGATACGTGGAAGGGTGAAAATATCAAAAAAGAAACCGAGAAGAAAAATTGCTGCCGCAGCATGATGGCTATATCGTTCTCCCAGCGCCTCAAGTTTCCACGGAAGTGTCATGCTTACATTAGTGAATATCCCGCTCTTCGTGGGCGGCAATTTGGGCCAATTGCCGATTGCGCGCTTTTTCAAACATTGCTAAATCATCTGCATGTTCCGCGATCATGCGTGAAGCGTATTCTGCTCCAAGGTAATGAGGCATCACGACATACGAAGCTCCTTCAAGGTACAAGCTCTTGGTCTCTGCGATATTGTGACTGACAACTACAATGACGCCATCGGCATTTTCCGCACGATACTGGTTCACAAGAAGAAGATTCACGTTTGGATCAGGAATGGTTGAGACAACGATACGAGCTTTTCTCAATTGAATTTCCTCAAGGAATTCAACGTCCTCTGCGTCACCAAACTTGAAGGCCACTCCTTCACCACGAAGATTCGCTACCGTCTCAGGATTATAATCAACCACCACATACGACATATCGAGTTTCTGGGCGGTGCGCACAAACTCAAATCCAACACGGCCGTAACCAAAAATAATCATCTCGTGGGGCTTTTCTTGGCCATGCTTTTCCCTGTGAGGCTTTTTGTTGATTTCAAGAAAACGAAGGAGTGATTTAAGAACCCCATAAATTTTTTCTCCGTAGAGCATAAGGTATGTTGACCCCGCAATGGTGATCATGCCCACAAGCGTCACAAGCGAAACAAGCTTTTGTGTGACGTGCCCAAGAGAAAGACCCAAAGAGAGCAAAATGAGCGAGAATTCGCTAATCTGTGCGACAGTGAGCCCAGCCATGAACCCGGTTCGTGAACGATACCCGAGGAGATTCATGAGCATATACATAATGAGAGGATTTCCGACTAGAACAAAGAGAGAGAGTAGGAGTGCTGGGACAGCAATAGATGACACATCGGTCAGCACCACCTGAGAACCCAGCAAGACAAAAAAGAGCACAATGAAGAAATCTCGTAGTGGCCTCATGCGAGAAGTAATTTCGAATGAGTAGCTAGAAACCGAAAGCGTTACGCCCGCAATAAGGGCGCCAATTTCAATGGAAAATCCAATCCACGAAAAGAATGAAGCAAGGCCGAGACCCCATGCAACAGAAAAAAGGAAGAGGAGTTCCTGGCTTTGTGCCAAAAAGAATGAGAGTTTAGGGAGCAAAAATTTACTGACCCCATATAGAACGAGACACGCACCGATCCCTTTGAGGGCTAAACTGACAAGAAGCCCACCTGAGAGATCTCCCCCACCAAGTGTTTGCGCTCCAACAAGCGGAACAATCACTAAAAGGAGGGTCGCAACAAGGTCTTGCACGAGAAGAAACCCGATCGCAAGTTTTCCATAAAGCTTCCCCAAATCTCCTTTATCTGAAAGCAGTTTGAGAACAATAATGGTACTCGAAAACGTGAGTGCAATAGCTCCATAGAGTGCTGGAACAGTCTCAAACCCAAGAAGGGTCATGAGAATGAACCCCATAATGGTGGTGAAAATAATCTGGCCCAGGCCCGTAATCAATGAAGCCTTCCCTGTCTCCTTGATCGTATCAGGATTGAGTGAAAGACCGACAATGAAAAGGAGGATGGAAATACCAATTTTTGAAAAAAGTTCAATTTGATCTGAGGACTTAAGGATATCCAACACCGATGGCCCTACAATAATCCCAGTGAGAAGATACCCAACGACAAGTGGTTGACGAAACGCTTTCATGAGCGCAGCGATCGTCGTGGTGAGGATGAGAATGAGCGAAAGTTCAACAAAGATATCCATGGATAGCCTCTAGTATACCAGAGCGCAACGAGCGATGACGCTATGGTCGAGACAATGTTACCCGTGGAGTTCCGAGTACATAAGGTCCGACCTGATACTCTTGAAAGTACAGGGTGGTCGATGTGGGGGTAAAGGTGAACGTTCCAAAATTCTCTTGACGGGGAGCTGTTCCATCGACAAGTGCATCGTTTGGGGTGTCGGAAGGGATACCCATATCAATAAATTGTGTTCTGAGATTGTCCTGTGATCTTTGAGCAATCTCTGCGAGATACGTCGGGTTTCCAGGATACAGCGATTCGAGAGAAATATCCTTGTGATTTTTGAGATCATAGTTAAAAGACAGGAGCGCAGTATATCCATGTGCCCCTCCTTGATACCCACCAAGAATAAGGAGGATGCTTGCGGTGGTGTCATCAATCCATCCCTTCTCCCACATTGAAACAAAAGAGAATCGCTCATCTGGAAGAGGAATTTGCGTGAGGGACTCGCCAGGCATTCTCGTGTCATAGCGTGCTCTCCAGTTTTCTTCTGAGGAACGAGCATGCTCTGCAATTGCCTTATCAATAGACTCTTTTATTCTCGCACTGAGCTCGGGTGCTCCAGGAAATTCTGGATATGTTGCAGTCGCAACCGCATATGGAGTCGACGTGGCATACACCACCTCTCGATAGATAGGCTCTGGCGTTGGCGAGAGGGCGGGTGCTTGGGTCAAAGGACGATAGAGCCACGCACCTGCTGAGAATAGAGCGATGCCAAGAAAAACGTAAAGAAAAAAATGTTTATGCATATATTTATCCAAGAAGAGCCCCTCCATCTGCGACAACTTGAGAGCCTGTCATATAACTTGATAATTCTGAGGCCAGAAAGAGTGCGATGCGTCCCATTTCATCAGGGTCACCAAGACGTTTGAGTGGAATGGAGGCAGCAAATTTTTCCATTGTCGTTTGATCAGTAAGCCCAGTCCCAGGAGTCACAATCCCTCCTGGGGCAAGTGCGTTCACGCGTATACCATGTGGAGCGAGCTCGAGTGCAACATTTTTTGTGAATCCCCAGACTCCGTGCTTGGATGCATCGTAGTGTGCGAGGCCAATCATGGATGGATGAATGGCGTCGATAGACGTGACATTCACAATCACTCCCCCCTTTCCCCTCTGCTTCATTACCTCTGATATGTGCTTCGTCATCAGAAACACACCACGCAGATTTACATCAATGACGCGCATAAAATCACTCTCTTTCATGGAAGCGAGTGGAACAAATGGGAAAATTCCGGCATTGTTGACCAAAATATCGATGGACCCAAATCGCTGTGTCGTAAGGGCAACAACGGCGACCACCTCATCCTCCCTCGACACATCAACAACGGTACTCACGGCACTCCCCTCACGACGCAGATTGAGTTCGTGTGCGGTTTTTCCCCCAGCATCACCATTGTGATCTGCAATCACAATATTCGCTCCTGCTTCATGGAGACGGTCGGCGATTCCCCGTCCTATGCCCATTGCCCCACCAGTCACTATTGCCGTCTTTCCGGACAAACTGAGAAGCTCTGAAAGTGTTTTTTGTTCCATACGTAAAAAGTCATGATGGATAATACTGTTCCTATTGTATCTCCATCATCCGATATAATACAGCTCATGGAGCGAAACATGCGTCTTGTTGGAAAAAGTCTCATTTTTATATTCGCGATCTGGTATCTCTTTTCAATCCTTCGTTATCCATCTGGTGGAAGCATTCTCAACACCGTGGACCTTATCTTCCACGAAGCTGGCCATACCCTCTTCTTCTGGGCTCCAAAGGTCATCTACATGCTCGCAGGATCGATGATGCAAATTGCTGTCCCACTCTTTTTGATTCTGTATTTCGCTTTTCGAAGAGAATTATTCTCTTCATCGCTTCTTCTCTTGTGGTTAGGAAATAGTCTCCATGGAGTAGGAATATATGCTCGCGACGCCTTTGACCGCACACTCCCCCTCCTTGGCGGTGACGGTGTGGTGCACGACTGGGCTTATCTCTCATCTGCTCTCGGGCTTGGAAAGGATGTGCTGACCTTGGGAACAGCACTCCTTGTCCTTGCAAAGATTGCAATTGTGGTTGGCATTGCTGGAATGCTTTTTTCTCTTTGGGTGGAGGTTTCTCAAAAATACATCACACCGCCTTCACTCCGAAGAATGTCTTAATGGATTTCATCATTGCTCCCATGGCATCTTCAGTAGCCATAATAATAGGGTTCATAAACGGCCATGGGGTAAGGCTTGGATGAGAAATATAATTAAACTTAAGCATGCCCAGAATGGATAACCGGAGTCCCATAGCAAAACTTGCGACTTCGGCAGAAGCGATGACTCCATTGCCAAATGCTTCATATCCCACAAGGCGCATTTTTGGCCCAGCAAAAATCAGCTTTACCTCAAGAGGTTGTTTTGCCTTGAGGTCATTATAAAGATCTGTTGTTACCGCACGCCCCACAATAACCCAGCGATATCGCTTGCGAGCCATCTCTTCAGTGAGTCCTGACGCTGCGTATTCCTTCCCCATCACCTTAAAGGCAAACGCATTCGTTGAACCGTTGTAGCGAATGGGAAATCCCGCAATTTGAAACCCAACTATCTTTGACTGCTGGATGGCAAGACTTGCGAGAGCGCTTTGTTCATATGCCCCAGTGATAGCAGACTCCACCATTGCACAATCACCACACGCATAGATACCAGGAGCACTTGTCCTCATTCGTGAGTCAACAATAATTCCACGTGGCGATGTACGAATGCCTGTCCCCTTCACAATTTCTGTATTCGGAGTAACTCCTGCAGCTAAGATCACCATATCCACAATCATAGTTTTCTTTTCCCCATTTTCTTCAAGGTGGAGTTCTAATGCTCCCTCATGTTCTTTGATTTCAACCAGTTTGGTCCCAAAATGTGTGATGATCCCATTATCTTTTAGATGCCCAACAAGCTTATCCGCATATTCTTTATCTGCAATACGTGGCGTAATGGAAGGCGCATATTCGATAAGATTGACGTCAACTCCAGGATGCTTGAGGACTCCTGCCATTTCGATTCCGATCACACCACTTCCAATGACAGCAACACGCTTGGCTTTTTTTGCGTTATTCTGGATACGACGAACATCCTCGCTTGTACGCACACTATAGACATGAGGCAGATCAATTCCTGGAATTGGAGGACGCGCTGGTCGTGCGCCTGTGGCAATAACCAAATAGTCGTAGGGGTAGACATTTCCCTTGTTGGTCGTGACTTGTTTCTTCACAGTACTGATAGCAACCGCTTTTTCATGAATGATCTCAACTCCATAATCTCCCACCATACTGTCTGGTTGGATGGCATCATCGAGCGTCGCGTCACCAGAAAGCACGTAGGTCGACGTACACCGACAATAAATATTCTCTTCGTCTGAAAGGACTTTGGTGGTGAACTGGCCTTTCTTGAGTTGTGAGGCAACCACAAGACTAAACATGCCTGCCCCACCGCACCCTATTGCGAGAATATTTTTCTTTTTCATATTAACCTTATTATACGGTCACTTTATGAAAATTTTTTCGAGATACGCACTGGGTGCCGTAGTGGATCAATTTCGAACCTGTGTGGTTGATGGGTAGTATGAATTAATTCAAGGGCCACGGAGAACGTCCATTGCAACGTCTCTAGGGTGATACTCCTCCGAGATATTTAATATCTACCTTCTTCATTCTCATATAGACTTGAGTGCCTTGATCAATCTCCTTTTGAAGATTGGTGGTTGCTTCATCCATAAATGATACGGACCTGAACTTTTCAATAATTGCCTTCCCCTCAATTTTTTCTGCTGGATTAATTGAGTACTCCCCAAGAAGATGTTCTTTTCCGCTGGAATCAAGCAGTAAGGCGGTTTGCTTCGTTATCTCTCTGTACCCAGGTGCATCGGAGTTTTGTTTAACAACAAAATACTTCCCATTACCAAGCCACCCCACCGTATTATTTACCTGAGATTGAATTAAATAATAGTAGATTTGCCACAACTCGCCATCTGCATATTGTTCATATTCTTTGCTCCCCTTCAAAATATTGCGCTCGGCCAATTTTGCTTCAAACTCTTCGATTTGGCTAAGTGCGGCATCGCGTATATTTTGAGGTATCTGAATAACGTTAGTTGTCACACTCGAAGGTGATGTTTTACGTGTTGAAATATCAATTACTGCATACTTGTGAGCGAGGGATATGGCCTTGCCGTTGGAAACACTTTGAATGAACAAATCACGTTCCGCAGATGATATTTTTTCTGATCCCGAGCAGAGTATCTTTTGACCATCATGTGACCATGTCATGGTGTCACAAAATGTCGGCTTTAGTATTGAAATTGGGAAACGGACATCAAATTTAGAATCCGTAGATAAAACAGAGTAATCCAACAGTTCTCTTCCGCCATTTATCAATTCAAAACGTCCATCAGGAGATCTGCTGGTGATAGAGGGGGACTGAATACAGACCGTGCCTTCAATATCACAATGTTGTATTTTTTTTCCAAGTGCATATTCAAAAGTTGTGGTTGAGTAGGTGTTCGTCTCCAACACATATATATAGTAGCCAGATATCTGCCATGGTATCGAGTTTTGATTCCGTGTTCTAACTTCTAGGAGAATCTGAGAATCACCATTTTGGGTAAACCAGTATACTGGGTACACAACGTCACCATCGAATTTTCCAATATTTTTTCCGAGTGGTGATGTATCTTTAATGAGATCAGTATAAGCCCCTGTTTGGGTATCAAACATTTTTATGGCGTTTCCGACGCTATATACGATTTTCTTTCCGTCTGGAGAGAGCACGGGGGATTCAGTATTTTCTGTGATTAAGCCCTTGTGCGGGCTTATAATGTCAAAATTTTTGATTCCACCACGGAAAGAGAGGACGAACATGTCAGAGAACAACATATTCTTCCTATTATTAGATATTCTTATGCGCGGTGTTTCATCGCCTTCCAGATA
The DNA here is from genome assembly GCA_964622275.1 of uncultured Candidatus Saccharibacteria bacterium. Lineage (GTDB taxonomy): Bacteria > Patescibacteriota > Minisyncoccia > Phycocordibacterales > UBA6899 > CAYPEZ01. The sequence continues at coordinate 16,984 of CAZUMX010000005.1, read as the reverse complement.
TTTAGCTTCGCTTGGATAAGGTCCGAATGCCTTCGTTAATTTTTTTTCGTTAGTGTCATATTTATATATGGTGACGAAGTGCGGAAGTGGATAATTATAAGACCCCTGTTCAACTGGGTAGACCAATTCCCCACTTTCAATCACAGCAAAATAGAATTTTTCAATCACAGGAGTTTCCACAACTTCTTGAGAGTCTAGCGGGGGGACATTTTTTGTTGTGGAAGCTTGACTATTAAGGACTGTTTGGGTGGATGTTGTGGGTGGGTTATTCTGTAACTCTATTTCTTTTGGTGAGAGGAGAATTTCTTTTGAACTGGTTGCTACAAGAGATTGCTGGTCAACTATGGCGGTGGTTTTTGATGTTCGGGTCAAAACATGCCCCACTCCAAAGATCAGCAACACAAGAACCCCCCCAACAAGAAGAAATATTTGGAACGCTCGGGGGCTAATACTTCCCATCTCCAAAGTCTACCACGTTCGAACCTAAAAAACCCCTCAGTTGAGAGTTCCTTTGGAAAACTATTGAGAAATCCGGTTAGGGTGTCTATAGGGATTTGAACCCTAACTAGAGGTTCCACAAACCTCTGTGCTAACCATTACACCATAGACACCATGGGGTGGAGTATACTGAAAAGTAGCCAAAACTCAAATGGTTTGACTGTTCTTCCCCTCCTGCTAGGCTGAAGGGAGATACACTGATCTTTTCATCAAGAGAGGTTCTCTCCCATGTTTTCGTGCACACATCAGGATGCATCGTGTCCATCTCGCCACTATCGAAATGCGAGTATCATTCTTTTTATCACTCTGTGTGTCCAGTTGTGGCTTACACTGCTCTCTGGAAGCGTTGTCGTGATTGGTGACACCATTCACCTAGGAAGTGATCTCTTGGGTGTCGCTGCGACAGCAGTCATGCTCGCGCTCATGCTCCGAATGTATGTCTCAGAAGAGACAGTCCAGCTCGCAACGATGATGAATGTTCTTCTTCTCATTGGCGGTGGGGTCCTTGTTTCCCATGAATCATGGGATCGCTTGTCAGCTCCTGTGACCATCGAGAGGGGGTACACGCTCTTTGCGGGGATCATTGGCGGTACAGGAAATTACCTTGCCGCACAGCTTCTCCGTGAAGCACAACATTTTGCCACCTCGACACTCACCATCAATCACAATGCGAATATTCTCCACCTACGCTCAGATATGTGGATGTCGGGAATTGTGGTGATCTCTGCTCTCGGGAGTATCCCCTTGGGCTTTCGCATTGACGCAATGCTAGGCTTTGTCATCGGCCTCTACGTGACAAACGAAGGCATTGGATATGGATACACGCTCTTTACTCAAAAAGCATATCCCCTCCACCTTCACCTTGGTGCATCAGGTGATCATCACCATGGGCATCACCACTGACATTCCCCCGTGAGATAGTGCGCATCGGCGCGACATCTCACGGGGTTTTTCTTTTATATCGTTCTCTGTTAGTCTAGCGAGATGGGCGCGTGGCGGAATTGGTATACGCGTACGTCTCAGAAGCGTATCCCGTAAGGGTTGAGAGTTCAAATCTCTCCGCGCCCACACACAACGTATGAAACTTCAATTTCTTTTTGGAGGAAAGAAAGGATCACTTGAGAGCGAGACTACTGGCGCTGACTACCTTGAGCGTATTTCGCATACCATCGATACAGAAGTGACGCTCATTCCCTCAAAAGCGAAAGGCGAGGAAGTACAACACGAAGAATCAGATCTAATTTTGCGTCAGATCAAAGACACAGATGCAGTTATTCTTTTTGACGAACGTGGGAAGCAGGTTTCATCTCCAGAATACAGCGAAATCCTTACCAGACTTATCGAGGGTGGAAAAAAGCGCGTGGTCATTATCGTGGGTGGTGCCTATGGTGTCACAGATACTGTGCGCAAGCGTGCAGATATGATTGTTGCTCTTTCAAAAATGATTTTTCCGCATGAAATTGCCCGCATCATGACACTTGAGCAGACGTATCGAGCATTGTCTATCCGTGCTGGTATGAAATACCACCACGCATAGTTTCATCAAGAAAAGACCCGTGAAAGTAAACCTTTGAGAGTTTCAAATGGGGTTGTCATAAGAAAGACACCCACAGAAACCACAAGTGCACCGATGGCCTTCATCCACGTCATGTTCTCGCCGAGGAATATTGTGGCAAGGACAAGGAGAAACACGAGGCTGAGTCGATCAATGGCGTTCACGAGTGAAGCTTCTCCACCTGATTGGAGTGCCATAAATCCCCATAGCCAGGAAAGCCCTCCAGCCACACCAGTGAGAATCAAGAAGAAGAGTGATCGCATGGGGATAGAGGACATGTGTGGCACTTTTCCGAGCCACACTGCAACAATAGTCATCGTGAGCGCAATAGAAACACCTCGAATAGCGGTAGCGACTGTAGGGTCAACACCTGTGACGCCAATTTTACTAAATACCCCAACCACTGCTGCGGCGACAGCAGCAAGAAGCGCATAGACCATCCATTCATTCATCATGAAAACATTGTACCTCATGTGCATGGGTATAAAAAATCCTGCGTGTACTGGTACACGCAGGATATGATCCCTCTCATAAAACACGGGCGATGGTACCTACGTTGACCCATCCATCAACACTCTTCGCAAGGCACTTTCCGGTCTCTTGATCAACCTTTATCTCACGGATCGGAAAAAGATGGTCTCCTCTATCGAGGATATATGTGTCGCCATCGCCAGCCAACCGAAGAATGAATTTATTTGCGAGTTTGAGTACTCTTCCACTCTTCAACTCAAGAACAAATCTCTCCGGATGTGTGCAGACTTCCTTCATGTTAATCATGCCAAACCTCCATGTGCGTCGTGCGCCTTTGTTTATAATACAATGAAATTGTAATCTGTCAATTTATTTTAACAATGTGGTAAACGAAAGCACCGGCAGACAACCGGTGCTTTTTTGGTGGGTCAGCAGCCTCGATGCTGAACCCACTTCCCTCTTTTGTTTTTGATTCGCAGTGGATGCGACAAGTCATACTCGTGTATCTTTCCATATTTGTCGGAAAGAATCGCAATGTGCTGTGTGATGACTAGACCAGCGAGCTCTGCCGTCCTTGCTTCGACACGCATCACTCTCAGTACACGACTTCGCGTAACGAACCCAGACTCGTGCTCCACCAAGACCTCTGCCTTGACGTTCATTCCTTCAACGAGGGTCGTTTTCGGAATTCGCTTTTTCTTCATGACTTCTCCTCTTTTTTACAAACAAGACAACCAGATCAATCTGGGGACGAGACTATCAGGAACACCCTGTGGTGTCAAAATGATTCGTTGTGATTCAAACAGGCACAGGTCACAAAATATTTTCTGCACCGCTGAGGAAATAGTGGTGCGACCACACAACGTGGACTTGGCCACAAAGCGAAAAAACTCCCTCAAGGGAGTTTGTTTATCTACTGGTCAACAATAATCTTTCTGCCGTCGCAGAAAGATTTTCTCGACCCGGCCTCGCCCGTTTCGTCTGCTGACGAAACATGGCTCCGGCTCACCACAAAGCGAAAAAACTCCCTCAAGGGAGTTTGTTTCGTCTTTGTGGTGCCCAGGACTGGACTTGAACCAGCATGCCTCGCGGCGCTACCACCTCAAAGTAGTGCGTCTACCAATTTCGCCACCTGGGCAATGCGGGCATTCTAGCCAATCAAGCTACAAAAAACAAGAGCCTCGTGTGAGGCTCTTGTTTTTTACTCTGCTTTTGGAGATTCTGGCGCAGCTTCTTTTTGAGAGTCTGACACCATCGTGTGTTTCATCTTGCGACGAATTTCTTTGAGAACCTTTGTGCGGACATAGTAGAGCTTGGACTTGCGGGCCTTTGCCTTCTTCACAATCTCAATCTCATCAATGACGGGAGAATAGAGAGGGAAAATACGCTCCACACCCACACCTGAGGTCACCTTACGAATAGTGAAGGTTGCACCTGGCTCAGTGCCATGCTTACGAGAAAGAAGGAGCCCTTCAAATGCCTGGAGGCGGAATTTTGCCTTCCCTTCCTTGTCCTTCCCTTCCTCAATCTTTACCCACACGCGGACAACATCGCCTGCGCGCATAGCAATTGCCTTGCGGGCATCCATATCGACGGGAGAAAGCTTGAGTTTTGTTGCAATCGTTGTGGTCATATCGAATAGCGGACACTCTATCAAAAGAGTCCCTATAGGTCAACCCGCCCAAGAAGCCCTTCGGCATAAAGAACATCTGCGGGTTTTGGTGCTTCAAAAATCTTTCGCTCGCCGTTGGGGTAAGTAATAGCAATTTTCCATGCGTGAAGTGAGAGCCTTTGAAATGAAAGGCCTTGCACCGCACCGTACCTTGTGTCACACAGAATGGGTGTGCCGAGAGATTTTAGGTGAACTCGAATTTGATGTGTGCGGCCAGTCTTTGGTGTTACCTCAAGTTCTGCGTATTCTGACGATGAAGCGAGAACCTTATACTCCGTAATAGCTTTTCGTAATGTCCCACGTGCAGCTTCACCAACTGCCCACTGTCGAAAGTCAGAGCGACTTCTTCCTATCGGTGCTTCAATAACACCCTCACGAGGTTCTGGGCACCCTGCAACAAACGCAAGATATGTTTTTTCTGTACTACGATCAAGAAATTGTCGCTGAAAAAAATAAAATGCTTCATCTGTTTTTGCAACGAGGAGTATTCCTGAAGTATCACGATCAATACGATGAAGCAGCCCCCAACGAGGGACATACCGCCCTGAATCAAGGGTATGTTCTCCGCCAATATCGCGAAGGGTTGGATACTTCGCTGCAATCCAGTCTGAAAGTGTTGGTTCTTTTGTCCGCCCATCTGTATGAACAACAAGACCTGCTGGTTTGTTGAGAACCAAAAGATGATTATCCTCCCAGACCACACTTGGAGACTTAGACCCCAAATCTACGCTTACGCTTTCCATACTCTTCGAGCATACGCACAAACTCTTCCTTCGTAAATGCTGGCCAGAACGTGTCGGTAAAAAAGAGTTCACTATACACACTTTTCCATGTGAGAAACCCCGAAAGCCGTTCTTCGCCACTTGTACGAATGATCATATCTGGGTCTCTGAGACTACTGGTCCAAAGTAATTTTCCAAATGCTTCTTCAGTAATATTTTGTGCTCCTTGAGCAATCGCTTGCTGGACACCATGAAGAATTTCTGCGCGGCCTCCATACGACAAGGCAAGCGCAAGTGTCGCTCCCGTGTGGTGAGCTGTTTTTTCTTGTGCGTCCCGCATAAGCGTACGAATATCTTCGGGAAAACGTGCGGTATCTCCGGGAAAAAGAAGTCGGATCCCTTCTTTTGTGGCATGAGCAAGCTGATCACGGATACCTGATCGAAAAAGATCGAGGAGGTACGAGACTTCCCCCTTTGCACGGTTCCAATTTTCTGTCGAAAATGCGTATACCGTAAGTTCCTTGATTCCTAATGACTTACACCAATCGACAACGTCTTTGAGTTTTTCATATCCTCGCCGATGTCCTTCAAGCGTAGGGAGGCCACGCTCTTTTGCCCAGCGACGATTCCCATCCATAATGATACCAACTGCGTATGGTGTTGATTCATTCATATGCAATATCAAAACTTGTGTATTCCCCGGAAGGTTCTTTCCATACAATATCAATATGTTCCACCTTTGCGAGCACAGAGCCCTTGTGTAATTTATCCACCAACACACCAAGCGCGAGCTTGTCCCCTTCAGCGACGACATAAACGGATCCATCTACTAGATTCCGTACTCGCCCGACCAAACCGAGCTTACGCGCCTTGCGTGTCGTAAAATCACGAAACATCACCATCTGCACGCGACCATAAATATGTGCTTCTAATCGGTGAATCATGTTGTGGGCGATAGAGGACTTGAACCTCTGACCTTCTCCGTGTAAAGGAGTTGCTCTACCAACTGAGCTAATCGCCCTCTGCCTCCGCGAGGAATCGAACCTCGATCAAGAGCTTAGAAGTCTCCTGTTCTATCCATTGAACTACGGAGGCGTGACCCCCACTCTACAGCAGGCGTTCCATGAGCCTATCATATCCCTTTATTCTTCTCTAGGTTGCACAGTCTCCGGTGCTGTCGAGCTTCCTTCTATGGCTTTTACTGGCAATTGAACAACTGCGCCTTTTTCGGGAGAAGGATATGTTGGTTGATGCGACAAAAGTTCTCCAAATGACTCTTTCTTTTTTGAGTAAACATCAATCAACGTTTTTACATCAGAACTTCGAAGCGAGCTTCTTGGCGATGGTTGGGATAATTCAGAAACGCTTCCTCCGATAGATTGGTAATACATGACATAACTGACAACCAATACCGCAGTGAGTCCAACGCCAAAAAAGCCAAGAATACATTTCCACACCAAAGATGGATTACGTCGAACTTCCCCACTCCTAAAAAATGAGCGAATATCAATATGTTTCCACCATGGTTGCTGCATCATATTTAGAATCACTGTTGTTTAGGAATAAAACTTAAGAGATCGAGTGTGATGTCTCCCGACCAACCAGAAACATCTCCCCCAAGGAGATTTATGCGAGAAAGTTCAACGTGGAATGGGAGAGACTCAAGAAGAGTGGTGAAGTATAGAATATTCTTCCATGGTCCGTTGATATGAATGTTTGCGCGAAAAATCTTTTGACCACTGCGATCCATCGGTGAAGCTTCTTTGACGTCCATATCAACATCAGCGTGTCGGGCAAGATCTTCGAGTTGTTCGAGAAGACGTACAATATCTTCCTCGTGAAAAAAATATTGTGCGAGCTCAGCACGTTCAGCCGAGAGTCTCCCGAGCTGACGCTTTACTTCAAGGATATTTTGAAGACGCATTTCTTCTTTTTGGAGCTCACGGTGTCCGTCATCTAACACATCATGCATTGCAGAGATTGAAGAAAGCATATACCAACTTCCCCCCACACCCACAAGTGAGAAAGCGCAAGCAAAACTAAAAATAATAAGTGTTGTCTTTTTCATGGCAAAATCTCTGTGTCTGAATTCTTTGACTGTGTAGAAACAGGGGTGGGTGCAGGTGAAGTGTTTGTGTCAGATTGTGACAAGTCGAGCGAAAACTGAATGTCGGTACGTTTGACAAGTGTTTGGGCGGGGATATTCACTTTTTCGTATCCACCCTCTTTCTCTAGACGATCTTTAAATAGCAAAAGGTCTTCACGACGGTCAGCTTTTCCTTGAATTGAAAATTTTTTCTTGCTATCGGTGGTGTCGTACAAAAATCCCGTAAGAACTACTCCGGATGGTTTAAAGTTGAGAACATTTTCGAGTTGCTTTGTTGGGCCGCTTCCATGTTGCTGTGACTGAAGAATCTGAATTTCACGAAGAAATTCTTTTGCCTCAGTTGCTTGCCCTTGGTCTTCGGCATTCGTTTGTTGTCTCTTTGCAGCTAATGTACTTTCAATAGAAGCTGCCTCCCCCTTCAAACGCATATATGAAGGAATGAGGAGGAGGATAAATAATGCTCCAAGTATACCAAGGACAAAAAAGATTATGGCTCCTATCCGAAGGAGATATTCTTGGTATATATGTTTTTGCTCAGTTCGAGACAGTAAATTGATCATAAATGAGAGGGTGCGTATTCGCGAAGAGCAAGACCAATCGCCACACTGAAAGAAAGACTTCCTTGCTGGTGAATCGGTGGAATGTAATGTTCAAATGTATTGACGTTGACCCAAGGGTTTGCCACATGCACAGGCGTCGAGAGACCGAGGGCAAGGTATTCTGATAGTCCCTTCAGGTTTGCTCCACCACCAGAGAGGTAGATGCGTTCGATTGCCCCTCCAAATTTTTCCCCATGATGGGTCTGCCAATAACTATAATGTTGGGCAATTTTATCTCGAAAATCACCCACGACCCGAGAGACGGCATCCCAAATTTCTGGCTTTTGCTTGGAAGCAACAATACCATGTTTTACTTTCATTTCTTCCGCAACTTTATCTTCGACTGAGAACTTTTTCTTAATCGCTTCAGTCAAATATTGACCCCCCATATCAACAGATGCAGCAAATTGGACCACCCCCCGGGCAATCACAAAAATCGAGGTAATCGTTTTTCCAATGTCGACAACCATGAAACTTCCTAGGTCAGACCACTTCACGACCGAGCGAGCAATTGCCTGACTTTCAAGTTCAAACCCAAGCGGAGTGACCCCAGAACCCTGAAAGATTTCAGAATACTGATGAATGACATCACTCGGCAACACGGAGACAACTGTATCTAAGTATTCTCGAGAACCTTCAGAACCATGTGCCAAAACATAATCAAACACGGCTTGGGCTCCAGGGATTGGAACGTGCTCCTCCAACTTCAGCTCAAGTACGCCACGAATTTCATGTTCAGCAACGTGTGGTATGCGAATATTTGCCAAATAGGCTTGCTCCTCTGGAAGAGAAATATTCGCAAATGAAATGTGGAACTCTTTTGCAAGCACTGCGATGCTTTCTTTGAGACGGGTAGGATCCACAACACGTCCCGATACAACGATCCCTTCTGCGAGTGGGCGCGTGGCAAATCGAGCGACCTCCATACCTCGTGCGGTTTGTCGAAACTCGATAAAGCGAATCGCATCATCAGAGATATCGAGACCTACTGCAGGCATACGCAAAAACGTCGGAACAGAAAAAAGACTCATACCTCTCGGTATTATATAGGAGGAATGGTTCATCCGCATTGGGGAAACTTATCGTAGGCCTGTCCCTGATGGAACGGTCTTGTCCGGATGAAGGAGAACGACCCCGTCTTCCAATCCCCCAGCAAGAATCATTCCATGTGACTCAAGTCCTCGAATTGTGCGTGGTTCAAGATTGGTAATGAATGGACACTGTTTTCCAACCAAAGACTCTGGGCTGTAATACTGTGCAATGCCAGAGAGAATTTGACGTGGACCACCCTCCTCTCCGAAGTCCACAGAAAGGCGCAAGAGCTTATCAGCATTCTCAACTTTTTCTGCAGAGAGAATGGTGCCGATTTTTGCTTCAACTGCCTTAAATTGATCGATAGAAATCATTTTGGGATAGTAACAAATTTCTTCCTAGGATGAAATAGTGTACGGATTTGCTGGGGATGCTTGGCGATTTATTCGATCAAGATATCCTTGGAGAATGATCGCGGCAGCGCTTGCATCATGGAGCTCGCCTTCTCCCTGAATACGCGCTGCCTGCTGCGATGTATAGCGTTCATCTTCAAAAAACACTTCTCCATACTGTTTGAGTTGTTCTCCAAGTTGATAAATCTCTTTCATGACAGGATTATCTTCACCATTTCCTGAAATAGATCGCCCAAGAACAAAGGCTCCTCCTCCCATCTCTATAAATAGACCATGGAGGTCCTCCGCAAGCTTTGAACGAGTCGGCAAAACCGAATGAGGAAATGCGACTCGGCCTCCTTCATCAGAATAAGCTACGCCCGTGCGTTTTGTGCCATAATCAACACCGAGATACTTCATGACTTCTTGTGCGCAGCTTTCTTTCGTTCTACTTCCCCGAATAACACTGACTGAAACACGTCGCCGACAATATGGACAAGAAATCCAAGCATGATGAGTCCAGTGAAGCGCGTCACGATACCAAGAAATGTCCCCCCGAGTGTTTCGGGTGTAGCGTGTGTAACCGGAGCACCCACCAACACCGTAAAGACCCAGAGCATGGATTCTGTTGTTTGTCCAAGTGTTGAGTGATGAATCTCGAGAGTAGACATCATGCTCCCAAGAACAAGAACAGCGAACAACATTGCAAAAAAATAGATCACAATATTAAAACGATAGATAGACGCATGATCTTCAATGTCTTTGCGGTGTGTTTCGATCTCCAGTCTCGCAATTTTTGAGAACCGTACAAGGCGAAGAAAGCGAAGGACACGAAGCATGCGTGCAGATTTGAGTGGTGTAAAGTTTCCAAGCCCAAAGTATGTTGGAAGAATAGAAATCAGGTCAACAATTCCAAAAAAAGACAGTGCGTATTTCAGTGGGTGTGTTGCTGCATAAAGACGCACAACATATTCAACCGTGAATACCCCCACGCTGACATATTCCACCAATTTAATCCAAGTGTGGTAGGGACCAAAAGAAGGAATGGTCTCAAGAACAATCGCAATAACCGACACAATCGTGAAAAAGGCCAGAATATCATTCACAATTATGAACCCTCGATCATGAAAATCATAAAAAACTCGATGAAGCCGTGGGTGCTTATGTTCGTGAAATGCTGGGACAGCCATAGGAAGTATTATAGCCTAGGATTTGCGATTGTCGGAATTTCCCTATAGGATGTGCCTCATTGGAGGCGTGGCAGAGCGGTCGAATGCACCAGTCTTGAAAACTGGAGTCCGGGTAACCGGACCAAAGGTTCGAATCCTTTCGCCTCCGCAGAGTATTGATGACCTTCTTTGAAGACGGTTGACACACAAGGCAAACCCGCTAGTCTGAGCTATAGACCATACTGATACACGGAGGGCTCATGCCCAGTCTGAATGTACTGCTCCTTCGACATGGAAAAACCGCATACACTGATATATTCCCAGACCTAACCCAAGAGGGAATCGACCACGTCCGGAGAGTAGCAAATACCGAGATTCGTCCGTGGGTGGAGACCCAAGAACATCTCGGATATCGTATCCACCTGATGACCTCGCCAGCTCCTCGAGCACATGGCACAGCACATGTTGTGGCAAAGGAAGTTGGACTTCCCGATCCATTTTTTGACCCCGCACTTCGCCCAATGGATCAACGTGATGTTGTAGGGTGCAGGACAGCTCTCGGAACGCTTAGTGGTCGTGGGTACATCAACTACGAAACAGAGCCTGTGTTTCGGGACGCATCATTGTTTGAACAACCTCAAGAAATCCGACGCCGTTTTTATGATTCCATCATCCAATGGACTCATCGATTTGGACGGAATCAAGAACGATCTGCCCTGATCATTGTGTCGCACTACGAAACTCTGTGCGCACTGACAGAGGAACTGTTCTTTGTGACTGCCACCGAGACAACTGCGCTTCGTCATGCTGAAACCATATCTTTGTCGATACACACAAGCGACCGAGATGGGTTGTATGTCGTGTGCGGAGAGTTTCGTGGAATTCGTTCTACGGGAACGTTGCAAGTGTCGAACGGGGATATGCGTTTCGTGCATGTATCCCCTCTTTGCCCCACATCCTAATGGTGTGGGGTTTCTTTTTTGTCCATGATACAGTTATACATTCATATGAACATTGTTACTGCCTTTGAGCAACATGCTGTAGAGGGGCACGACGGGGATCACGACCATGTCGTAGAGACGGTCCTGTCAAAACTCTTCTTTAGGGGTGACCGCGTCCTCAAGGCGTACAAACATCGCACCGCAGACTTCGCAGATCTTAGCGACCATCATATTCGTCGCGCATATATTGCAGAGGACTTCCATTGGAATAAGATTCTTTCACCTGAGATCTACTTAGCACTACACCACGTCAAAATTGATGGGGGCCGCTTGGTTCACACACACGAGGACCATGCGACCGACCACTATATCGTCATGAGGAAGATTGATGCATCTCACAATCTCCTTACACTTATCACCAACGGAGCCCTAAAAAAATCTCATTTAGAGCAGTACACAGACATCCTTATTGACCGACTGAGCAACTTAACACAGACTCGAAGAAGGTCACTCGTGAATTTCTTTGAACGAGGATACAGGCACGTCCGAGAAGAAATCCTCGGGACATCGTCGTGGGCATACACCGCCACACCCTACCTTGAGAAAAAAGATGTCGATGCTGCGCACGCAAGACTGTCTGACACCCTCTCAACTCATCCATACTTCAATGCTGAGATTCCACTCTCTATTGTCATCGACTCTAATCCTGAGAATATTGTCATTGTCGATGGAAATATTACATTCCTCGATGTTATGCCTCCGAAGGATTCTTGGCGTGTGCATGACCCGTATTTTGCCCTCTGCCGAACAAGTGCCGATATCTCTGCGCTGAGTGACACAAAGATGGCAGAAATCTTACATCAGGGATACGCTTCTCAACGGCCAATTCCTCCCCGTGAAGTGCGGGAGGCGTACGAAATCGCCGCAACGCTCATTCAAGTTCCTTATCGAGTCATGCTTGGGCAACACGATCTTGCTCATGCGTATGCGCGTTTCCTCAAAAACCGTCTTGCAGAAGTCTGATAAGCTTGTTGCTTCATCGCTCGTGGGTATAATAGTCCGATATTCAACATTACCCCACACTATGTACTATCAATTCACCGTTCCCCTCTTTATCAATTCCCTCACAGCGCTCAAAGGTGTCCTCCAAAAAGGAGAGGCTTATGCAAAAGAGAAAGGACTCTCTGACGAACACATGCTCAACCTTCGGCTCGCACCAGACATGTTCCCTCTTGTAAAACAAGTCCAAGTTGCAACAGATAATGCGAAAGGTGCTGCTGGAAGACTTTCTGGGAAAGACATCCCGACCATGGAAGACACGGAAAAAACATTTGCTGAGCTGTACAACAGAATCGACAAGACCGTTGAGTATTTGCACACATTTTCTGAAAGTGATTTTGCTGATGCGGCAAATCAGGTCATTAAACTCAAATATTTTCCTCAAGATATGCATTTCACCGGTGACGGATACGCACGAGGATACGCCATTCCGAATTTCTTATTTCACGTAACCACCGCATATGACATTCTTCGTGCACATGGTGTTTCAGTAGGAAAAGCGGATTACATGGGAACTCTCCCACTTGTAAAAGATTAGGTGAAAAAGATCATGCACGCACTTGAAATCACAAACCTCAAAAAAATCTACGCGAGTGGGACCGAAGCTCTCAAGGGTATTTCTTTGACTGTCCCTCAAGGAGATTTCTTTGCGCTACTTGGACCAAATGGTGCGGGAAAATCTACACTCATAAATATTATTTGTGGACTTGTAAATAAAACATCGGGAGAGGTGAAGATTGAGGGGCTTTCTATTGATGAAAATGCTCCGAAAGCAAAACTCCACGTTGGAATTGTTCCTCAAGAATTTAACTTTGGTATTTTTGAAAGAGTCATTGATATTATTCTTAACCAGGCTGGGTATTATGGCATCCCTCGAAAGCGAGCATACCCATCGGCAGAAAAGTATTTGCGCAAGCTAGGGTTGTGGGAAAAACGTGATGCAAAAGCTATGGAGCTCTCTGGTGGAATGAAGCGACGACTCATGATTGCACGCGCCCTCGTGCATGAACCCAAGCTCCTTATCTTGGATGAACCAAGTGCGGGTGTTGATATTGAATTGAGACGAGGGATGTGGGATTTCCTTACAGAGCTCAATCAAAGTGGTGTCACAATTATTCTCACCACTCATTACTTAGAAGAGGCAGAACAACTCTGCAAAGACGTTGCCATCATCAACAAAGGAACGATTGTTGCACAAGGAACAATCAAAGAGCTCCTTGCAAATATGGACGAAGAAACGTTTGTATTCGACCTTGATAAAGACCCGGATCTTTCGCTAATAGAATCTTTATCTACAGTTCACGCAAAAAAAAATCAGCCTTCTACACTCGAGCTTACCCTCACCAAAACATATCTCCTCAACGATGCTGTTCGAGATCTCAATGCCAAGGGCTACCAAGTAAAGAGCTTGCGGAACAAAACTAATCGCCTCGAAGAATTCTTTATCCGCCAAACCAACAAAACATAACCATGACACCTGAAATGATGTGGGTGAGTTTCTACACCATCGTCCGCAAAGAAGTTGTTCGACTCTTTCGTATTTGGACCCAAACATTCCTCCCTTCTGCAATTACCACAGGCCTCTACTTCCTGATCTTCGGAAAATTTATCGGGAGTCAGGTCGCTGCGATCAATGGAGTCTCGTACATGCAGTTTATCGTCCCGGGGTTAGTCATGATGAGCGTGATCACGCAAACATTCATGAATTCTGCATTTACCTTTTATATGGCAAAGTTCCAAAAAACCATTGAGGAAGTTGCGGTTTCTCCAACCCCATACCTCATTGTTATTTTGGGACATGTCACGGCAGCAGTCATTCGCGGAATGTGCACCGCGCTTATTGTTCTTGGAGTTGCGTTGTTCTTTACGAAACTCTCCATTGCACACATAGGAATGACATTCGTCTTTGTCTTTCTCTCTTCTCTACTCTTTGCTCTTGCGGGACTTATTAACGGAGTATTTGCCAGCTCATTTGATACCGTCTCGATCTTTCCTACATTTGTTCTTACCCCACTAACCTATTTGGGGGGTGTATTCTATTCCATTTCGGCCCTTCCACCTTTTTGGCAACATCTTTCACTGTTCAATCCTGTCCTGTATATGGTCAACGGATTCCGTTATGGGATGCTCGGTTTCTCGGACACAAGGGTTGTGACATCATTTATCGTTCTCTCGACTCTTGTAGGGATCCTTGTCTTTATAAACTGGTGGATCTTCAAAACCGGAAAGGGGTTACGAGCATAAATTTGCTACACTGTAGGGATGCTGGAAGAAAGAAAGAAAAAAATCTGGTTTAAAACAAAAACATATGGGTGGGGGTGGACTCCCGCAACCTGGCAAGGGTGGGCGGTTGTGGCCTTATATATCATTGCAGTATTTCTCTCTTCTCAAAGAATACTCAGGGGAGAGGAGGCGGGAATCATCGGTGTAAAACGATTCTTGTTTACCATAGGCATCCTGACGCTACTACTGCTTTACACTTGCTATACCCATGGAGAAAAACCAGGATGGCACTGGGGCAAAAAAAACAATGAAAAAGATCGCTAAACTATTGATCTGCGTTGCTCTCTGTTCTCATGCTCACGCAAATGCTGCACAGAAGATTGAAGTCCCAACAAGCGTACAAGTATTTGATGAGCAAGGAGGAACACAGATCATGGATCCCAATCCTGTGCTCCTTCAACGAGAAACGTCTAAAAAAATTCTCCTCCCTCCTCCATGCTTACAGCTTTTTGCTGACCACCACATAGAAAAAACTCCATTTTCCGTATCACCAACACATCCATTACGGACTCGCCTGGAGAGCCAGTATGCACAATTACGTCGGAATGTTGAGCAACTCCGTATGCCAAATACTCTGTCTGGAGACAATCAAAAGATGTTGAGAGATGCCATTCTTGATCTCAACACTGCGTCGACTAGTCTGCTTGCACTCACTTGCGGGACATTACTAGTAGATCAAGATGCGGCCTCTGACGATAACCAAAAAGTACTATTGCAAAATATCACATCCATAAGAGAAGGGCTTTTGTATGGAAAATCTCAGATCACTATCACTGAAATGCGTGAACCCCTTACACACCAAGAAGCGCTCTATGCGGGCGACCTTGTTTTGCAATCACATCCAAATATTTCTTCTTTGTCATTCACCCATGATGCTGTTTCCTTTGACATGAGAGCTCCCATGCAGTTCTTTGGATTGTGGACAAAAACTGGAGTTGCCCATATCAACGCAAAAAAAGATACTGTAGAGGTGCGTGTGCCCTGGTGGGGATTGTGGGAAAAAGCCAGATTCGAAAAAGCACTTTCTGATACCCCATCCCAAACAACAGATTTCCCTGGTCTATATCTAAGACTCAAGGATCTTCTCGTGCGCATCCCATAGCAGAAGCGTAGTGCCCGTGATATTCTAGTGAAGGTATGGAGTGGACAACCCCAGAGTATCGACATTATGAAAAAACACGGGAGTGGTATGCCGTTGTTGGGATTATTGTCCTAGGAGCTCTTATTGGGGAAATCATCGTTGGTGACGTCATGCTTGTGATCTTGACCATTCTTGCCACAATAGCATTTCTCCTCATGGCAATGCGGCATCCACAAGATCTTCATGTCGAAATCAGCACCGCAGGAATTCGTATCCAAGGTGAACTGCACCCCTATCCTTCGCTTCGCGGGTTTTCGGTTGTTGAAAGCTTCGGAGGACACAAACTCATCATTGAGTCGACAAAACGCCTTACTCCGTATATTATTGTCCCGCTTGCAGATGATGTTGACCCCCATGAGGTTCGAGACCTTTTGGCTCAAAAAATCCTTGAGGAGGACCTTCGGGAACCCCTCTCTCATCTCATCTTCGAGCGCCTTGGTTTTTAGACAACCCTCTCGTCGTTCAATGGATAGGACGCAAGTTTGCGGAACTTGCAATGTAGGTTCGATTCCTACCGAGAGGACCAATTCAAAAAATAGCCCATTGGGGCATTTTTTGTTTGTCGTCTTCGACAAGGCAAAAACCACGAGGTGGGGTCGCGCAAAATTTCCGTCAGGAAATTTATGTGTGACCGATCCTACCGAGT
>CAZUMX010000005.1:0-687 GCA_964622275.1 uncultured Candidatus Saccharibacteria bacterium | reverse complement strand
TTGCAATGTAGGTTCGATTCCTACCGAGAGGACAGCATGTACAAAATCCCACCCTTTTTGGGTGGTGATTTTGTGCTGGCCTACCCGTGATGCGCCTTCGCGCATCACGGGTAGGAATAGAAAACCGGAGCGATGTTTTTGTTTGCCGTCTTCGGCAAGGCAAAAACCGCGAGGTGGGGTCTCGCAACATTTCCGTCAGGAAATGTGTGTGTGACCGATCTACCGAGGGGTGTAAAAGAAAAACCGGCGGTAAGGCCGGTTTTTTATTCATGTTGCGGTGTGCGGGAGTGGAGCATCCTCTCTATTATGCTCCTTCAGTTCATCGAGGGTGTAAAAATGTGTCGACCACAACACACCCTGCAGGAAGCCCAACCACCGAAACACCTTGTCGATCTTCCCTTCTGTGACAAAGACTCTCATCTTGGGGATCATGGTGAGAAGATGTCTCACTTGTTCATCGTCAGCATCTTCCTTCCCAATGGTCGTGGCATGAATACCTAGCACCATTTCGTACCGATCGAGGACATCAAGTACTCTTTGGGGGGGTCATAACTTACTCCAACGAACTCATGCTGTGGCGACTGTATCCGCTTTCTCCCACCTGGTCAACATGTGGATGAGGAACCTTCCTTGTGGGTGTATACTTCCTCCATGCCTAAAAAAGTCCTCGTAATTGAAGATGACGCA
>CAZUMX010000004.1:30622-36465 GCA_964622275.1 uncultured Candidatus Saccharibacteria bacterium | reverse complement strand
TAGAAAACGTATTGGCGATATGCTTCTAGGTGAACGCGCACAAGACCGTACAGTGATAGCGCGAGAAGTGTTCCAAAGTGCGCTGTAAACCATTGTTATGATGTACCTCCACATACTCATTGCTATACTTTTTGTACTGATTTTCTGGCAAGCGGTCGTGTATGTCAGAACACCGCAAGGGCACAGTACACGAAAACGCATCCTTCTGTATATTTTACTGCTCTTTTGTGTGTTGGGGCTCACGACATATGCTTATAACAACATACTTCAAAAAGAGATAAAATTTTTTGAACTCGTGTCACCGTATCCAGGGTCATCGCTTGATATTGCACGAACACCATTTTCTATTGATACTCCATATTGGACATTTTCAGCTCCTGCAGACTCAGTCCATATTTTTAATTGGTATCGCTCTCGAGCGAAACATGCGGGATGGAGGGTTTTTGGATATGGAGAAGGGAATGATGGTCGAAGTACGTTTGTGATTGAGCTTAGTACACGCACCCAAATCTTTGTTCTTCTTGTCCCTCAAAAAGAAGGTACCCGCGTGTCGTACACCACAGAAGGAAGTATTTCTTTGTATACTCCCCGGCAATAAGTCTAGTTGCATCTCTAGTATTTTCTCCCTATACTTTGGACTATATGGAGCCAGACCGCCAGCAACCAAACACATCTTCATCAGAAGATCCGTCCATCCTTCTTCCCACAATTCCCAAACTAAGTCTTTCTCGCTGGGTTTCCCTAACTCTTGCTGCAGTGGGTGTTGTCGTACTCCTCGCTATTCTTCATTATAGTATGCGTTCACCTACTCCTTCTACAACTGAAACCGTTCGGGAAACACCAAGTGGATCAATTGTGACGGTGACACAACCAACAAGTACTCCAGGGGTCGTTCCTGAAATTGTGAAGGATAAAGATGGAAAAGAATATATTACCGGAGAAGTCATTGTTGTCTTCCGTTCGACTGTTCCTGTTGAAGAAGCAAAACAAATGGTCGCCTCAGCCGGTGGGACAATCAAGCAGCACTTTACGCAGTTTCCGATATTTCTTGTTGGTATTTCTGATCCTGGTAGCGAAGGAGTTAGTCGAGCAATTATTAAGTTCCAAACATTATCCGGAGTTGACAGAGTTGAACCAAATTATCTGAGTGGTCTTCCTGCTGCCCCAGCCCAATAATTACTACCCGGACTATGGTCAATGTTCGTGGAAAACGAGTCTTGGTCTTCGGTCTCGGACTTCTTGGAGGTGGGCTTGCGACGACGCGCTGGCTATTAAAGAAGGGAGCTATTGTCCGTGTGACTGACAGCAAAGATGCGACCACGCTTGCCCCATCACTTCGTGCAATTGGTGCACACAAACATCTTTCCTTCACGCTGGGAGAACACAAAGAAGAAGATATTTATTGGGCGAATCTTGTTGTGGTCAATCCCGGAGTTCCTAAGGAAAGTCCTTATCTTGCCCTTGCCCGAAAACTCAAAAAACCTCTATGGAACGACACGGCGCTATTTTTTTCTTCGTCAAAAAGACCCATCATTGCCGTTACGGGGACAAGAGGAAAAACGACGACAACTGAATGGATCGCTGAGCTCCTTTCAACCACACAAAGACGTATTTATGCAACAGGGAATACTCCCAAAAATCCTTTCCTTCTTGAGGCATACCGGAAGGTCTCTGCAAATGCTCCAGTTGTGGCAGAGCTTTCTTCTTGGCAACTCGAACTTCTTCCTATCTCAAAAAAAGCACCACGCATTTCTGTCATTACTAATCTCTATCCTGATCATTTGAATCGGTATCGAGATATCAAAGAGTATGCAGACGCAAAAGCAAATATCTTTAAAGACCAAAAGAAGACGGACATGCTCATTCTTTCTCGAGACCAAGAATGGACACCATATTTTTTAAAGAAAAAGCCAAAAGGAAAGATTTATGTCGTAGCGATAGGTCCACTAAAAAAAGGGGAGAATGGCATTGGAGTTGTGGACGGGAACGCAATACTTTTTCTTGGAAAAACCGAGAAGGTGCTATGTTCAATTGAGCGATTTCGTATTGAACGCGGTGAGCATAATCTGATGAATCTCTTACAAGCACTTCTTGCTGTTTCCCTTGCTGCCCCTCGTCTACACATCAATGAAAAAGACATTCTCAAACTTGCCGCTCCTCGGTTCCGACAAGAAATTGTCCTAAGAAAAAAAGGATTACTAGTGGTCAACGATACAACAGCAACATCACCGGATGGAACCATTGCTGCTATTCGTCGATTTTCTCGTCTCGGAAATGTTGTGTTAATCACGGGTGGGACTGATAAAAAACTTGAGTTTTCTCATCTTGCAGAGGAAATCACTCGCACAATCCCAAAAGATCATGTTGTTCTGCTTGGGGGATCTGCTACAGAAAAGCTGAAGCAAGAACTGGGTATTTTTTCCACAGATATTCAAGAATTTCAGACACTGGGAGAATGTGTGAAGTATGCTTTTTCTTTTTCGAAAAATCTTTCTAACGCCATTATTGTGTTTTCGCCAGGGGCGGCAAGCTTCGAGAAATTTAAGAACGAATTTGATCGTGGCAAACAGTTTAACACCCTCGTGAAAGGAAAGAAGTGACCCAATGGCTCTGAAGGGAGTTCTCACTGATATCTATGTGCGGAATAGTGGGATTTGTTGGCAAAGATGAAAGTGCCGGATTGAAGGCTCTGCACGCACTTCGTTTTTTGGAGTATCGCGGCTATGATTCGTGGGGGATTGCGACTCGGGACAAGACACTTCATATTGCGAAAGCTGTTGGGAAAATATCTGCTGTACCAGAAAGAGAAATCCGACTCCTCCCTGGAAGGATGGCAATAGGTCATACGCGTTGGGCAACACACGGAGGAGTGACTGAAAAGAATGCTCACCCCCAGACCAATCGCAGTGGCACTATTGCTGTTGTTCATAACGGTATTATTGAGAACCATGAGGAGATTCGGGAATTTTTAAAACAACAAACCCACATTTCTCATGAAGAGCGCTACGTATCGCAAACAGACACTGAAGTTGTTGCGCACCTCATGGAATATTTTCTTGCGACTAAGAACGATCCTGAAGATGCATTTGTTGCAACAACATTAAGACTTAAGGGGAGATTTACGATTGTCGTCATGGTTCAAGAGTCGGAAAAAATATTCGCAGCTCGCGACGGATCTCCGCTTGTTGTGGGGATAGGTCCTGACGGACACTCTCTCGCCTCCGACTATGTTGCACTCTCTTCTTATGCAACTGACATTCACAATGTTGGCGAGCGTGAATATGTTGTTATGGAGGCAGACACGTACATTATTCGCTCTCTTGATACAAGAGTGCGCACGACAAGCAAAGCGGAAAAAATACAGCTCCACAATGTCCATACAAGTAAAGATGGATACCCGCACTTCATGCTCAAGGAAATGATGGAAGAAAAATCGACTATTGACGCCGCGCTCGCACAAGATGATGCTGTTCTTGACCGCGTACGTGTCCTTCTTCATGGAAAAACACTTTTTCTGACGGGGTGTGGCACTGCTGGGAAAATGGCCATCCTGGGGCAATATCTCTTTTCAAAAATTGCAGGCATGGCTGCTCAAGCATTTGTCTCTAGTGAATACGAACTCTACCTTTCTAGGATGAAAAAAGACACCGTGCTCCTAGTTGTTTCTCAAAGCGGTGAAACTGCAGATACGCTCGAGTGTATAAAAGCCGCCCAAAAACAAGGAGTAACTGTTATCGCTATTTTAAATGCTCATGGGTCAACGATGGAACGACTCAGTGCGCACACGCTGTTTATTCATTCAGGGATTGAACGAGCCGTTGCTTCGACAAAAGCCGCTCTAGGACAAATGACGGTATTGATTCTTCTTGCATTCCTTGTCACAAAAAAACTTCCTAACGCAAAGAAGATGTTACGACATGCTCAAGACGAGATTCGTCACTGGATGAATAAAGACCTTTCAGGAGAAATGCATCGCATTGGCCGACTCTTTCTCAAGGATGAGCATGTGTATATTGTTGGGCGTGGGATGCATGGGGTTATTGCCGAAGAAGCAGCCATCAAAATACAAGAAGTCGCGTACCTTCATGCGCAAGGGTTTGCGGGTGGAGAATTAAAACACGGTCCGCTTGCGCTCATTGCTCCTGGAACAAAATGTATTGCTTTTCTTCCAAACGATGAGACACGTCATGATATGGAAGGGACTATTTCTGAACTTAAGGCGCGTGGTGCATGGATTCTTGGATTGAGCCACATGAATCATAAAGATTTTGATGAGTGGATTCAGGTTCCCGATCTGGACGTCGCGACCCCTCTCGCAAGTATTATTCCCTTACAGCTTTTGGCTTACCATCTGAGTGTTCTTCGAGGGAATGATCCTGATATGCCCAGAAACCTTGCAAAGTCTGTAACCGTCAAGTAAGGAAGATGTATACTACTCACTAGCAGCTGAATAAGCCATTTAATAGATAGTTAAAACATATGGACAACTCATCAGCAAAAGATCAATTATTCAAAACAGGATCACTATTCCTTCTCGTACTTGCTGTGCTTGTGGGAGTGATGATTTTTACGCAACTTCGTACGTATAAGTATATCGGTCAAAATCCAACGAGCGAGGCAACCATCACTGTTACAGGTGACGCAGAGACCTATGAGCGTCCAGATGTAATTGAGTTGTCGTATTCTGTGGAGTATCTTGGAAAGACCCCTAAAGAATCGACAGATGAAGTTGCAAAGAAAACCGCAGCTCTCCGTGAATTTCTCGCTGGTGCTGGTGTGAAGCCAGAAGACATTCGCACAGTAGGATACAATCTTTATCCAGAATATGACTGGGTGCAAGATCGAGTTGCTGTCTGTACCGCAACCTACTGCCCACCAGTAAACGGTAAGCAGGTTCTTAAAGGATACCGTCTCACAGAGAGTTATGAGCTCAAACTACACAACGATCTCTTTGATAAAGCAGGAGACATTCTTTCAGGAATCGCAGAAAAAGGGGCAACCAACGTAAGCGGTCTTACTTTTAAGGTTGAGAAGGAAGAAGAACTTCTTGAGGGTGTTCGTGACGAAGCTATCGCAGAAGCGAAGGAAAAAGCAGAGCGACTTGCTGAGAAACTTGGCGTCGAAATTGTTCGCGTACAAAACTATAACGAAGGCGTAAACTATCCATATTACTATGGCCGAGGAGGAGTGATGGAAACAAAACTCATGGCAGCAGACATGGCTCCAGTAGCAAATGTGCAGCCAGGACAGGAGAAACTTTCGACATCTGTAACGATCACATACGTGGTTCGATAACCGATAGCCCAATGGATAAAAAACCCTCTTTCAGAGGGTTTTTTATTTTCATTGACAACTATGCTGTAGAAGCATAGACTAGTCCTACAACTTCAATGCATCGCCCGGGAGGGGCGGTTTTTAGTAGGGGGCAATTTATTTACTTTTGTATTAATTTTTATGGGACTTGTCGATTATCTTCGTGACACAAAAGGGGAACTCAAGCACGTGAACTGGCCAACGAGACGTCAGGCTGTTGGTTTTACTGTGATGGTCATTCTCATTTCTCTTTTCATTGGCTTTGGTTTGGGTCTTCTTGACTACGGATTTACAGGAATAGTAAAGCGATTCATCTAAACATATATGTCTGCTGATCATTCACATTCCCCAGAAGTTGGGAAGGGAAAAGGAGAGCGCCTTTGGTATGCGATCCACACCTACTCAGGATACGAGAACGCTGTTGTGCGCAACCTCAAGCAACGCATTGAATCCCTTGGCATGGAAGATAAAATTTTTGAAGTCGTCGTCCCTAAGGAAAAGAAAATTAAAATGAAGGGGGGTAAGCGTGT
>CAZUMX010000004.1:0-30522 GCA_964622275.1 uncultured Candidatus Saccharibacteria bacterium | reverse complement strand
CCAGTCGAACTCGACTTCTTGCAGATCAAGAAGATTTAAGCTAGTATCACCTGAACTGGAAGGTGCCGGGATGCCGGGCTTCTCTCCTCTCAGGAAATAGCAAATAAGCCTTATTTTCCTATGGCAAAAAAAATCACAAAAAAAGTAAAACTCCAGATCCCAGCAGGGAAGGCAAATCCTGCCCCACCAATTGGTACCAATCTTGGTCCTACTGGTATTAACATTGCAGACTTCTGTAAGAAGTTCAACGATGCGACTGCAAAGATGGCTGGCGACATCGTTCCGGTGGATATTTCCATCTTCGAGGATCGTACATTTGCGTTCGTCCTGAAGACACCTCCAGCATCCTTCCTCATCAAGAAGGCAGCGGGGGTCGAGAAGGGTTCGGGCAAGAACCGCGCATCGAAGGTTGGTAAGATCACGCTGGCACAGGCACGCGAAATCGCCGAGAAGAAGATGCCGGACCTCTCTGCAGCATCCATCGAGGCTGCGATCGAGACCATTAAGGGCAGCGCCCGCTCCATGGGGATTGAGGTGGTATAAAGAAAATTCGATTTTTATAAACAAAAACCAGCACAGACACTGTGCTGGTTTTTGTTTGACATTCTTGTAGCCCATAGATACTCTGTAAAAAGTCTTTTCTTGTACATTGAGGAGAAAGAGAAATGAACGCCCCAGTTGTTGTGGGAAGTGCGAGCGCAAAAGTCATTTGCGATAGCGTCTACCGTGGATCACGCCTTGTATCTATCGAGGTCGAATTTCCAAGACCGTATCTTGCCGAGTTTAACACCCACCGAGTCTTTTCCCGTAATTCAGCAAGCTCACGAGCAATTCCGGTATGGAAACGGCTTGAACATGTTCTTGACCGCCCCTATGTGCCAAATTCTTTTGGGGCAAATAAGGCGGGGATGCAGGCAGGCACAGACCTCTCTCAGGTGGATCGAGAGCGCACGGTGAAAAACTGGCTTGCCGGCCGAGATGTTGCAGTCATACAGGCGTATCACCTCATCGGGGGAAGAGCCGTTGTCGAGCGAGACACGGCCAAGCTTTCTGATGCCGGAAAGGTGCGTGTCGCAGGGCTCTGTGATCGCGTAGAGGCGCTCACCAAGGAATATGGCTTAGGGTCCGTTTTTTCTGCACTCGACCAAGGTCTTCACAAGCAGCATGCAAACAGAGTGCTGGAACCATATACGTTCCACACTGTCATCGTGACGTCGACATATTGGAGAAATTACTTTGGGCTTAGGGGAAGCAAAAACGCCCAACCCGAAGCGCAAGATTTTGGTCTTGTGTGTGCCAAGGCAATGATGGGGAGTGTCCCCACCGAGCTTCAGGCAGGGGAATGGCACTTGCCCTACATTCGCGCCGAAGATCGTGCTGAAGAAAACGATGAATTGGTCCTTGCTCGTGCGTCTGCGGGCAAGTGTGCTCGGACCAGTTACTTGACCCATGATGGAGTGCGTTCGCTCGACAAGGATGTCGATCTTGCAAACGATCTTCACAAAAACGGACACATGTCTCCGTTTGAGCATGTTGCCCGTCCGTTTGTCTCGGATGATCCAGAATATTCTCATGGAAACTTCTCAGAGGAATGGACACAGTTCCGTAAACTCATTTCGGGGGAAAGCGATTTCACTCAGGTTGTCAGTCGGGAAGAGCTCCTTCTTGGCTGTCGTGGCGATGAGCAAATCGCTAATTTCATTCTGTCTCTCGAAGAGTAAAGTAAAAGGCGCACAGAAATTTCTGTGCGCCTTCTTTTTATGATAGGAACCATGCGACAAGGTCCCAGATATCTTTGTGTACTTCTTCTCTTGCACGGTTGGCATTCACGATTTTCCACCCATGCTTCGCTGCGAGTTCAAGATGAATCTTTCTGACCCGACTCGTTAAGGTATCACGAGATTCGTGTGCATGACCCTTCTCAATCCCATCCGAAAAACGTTCTCCGTCGAGAAGAATCGCTAGAGCTTCTTTCCTTAAATGACTATTGGTGTCTCGCAGGAATGATTCCTCTACGCCTGCTCCTACTCCCCACGCAATGCTTGTGCCGACATAGTCTTCGACGATGACGACATCTCCCCGCGAAAGATGTTCAATGAGAAGTGGCTCAACCTGGGTGCGGTTGAGTGCTTGCAGCATTTGAAACTCTCTTGGTGTCAGGCGGTACGGATTTCCTCGCCGCAGATAGTCATTGAGCATGGGGCCACTCGGTGCAATATCGTATCGTGCGTACTTCCAATCAACACTGGCGATCCCAGCACTCTCTAGGCGTTTGGCGAGAAGTTCTCGTTGAGTCGTCTTTCCGAGATTGTTGATTCCGTAGATGGCGACAAGAACCTCTTGTTTTTTCACGTTTTGTCTCCTATGAAGGTCCTATTCTTTTGTCAGACTAGCATGCGGAGTATCTTCTCTCAAGATTGCTGCTTGTATTCTGCATTGGCGCATGGTAGTTCTGGGTGAGGAAAAGTGTTGTTTATCAATAAGGAGATCCCATGTCTCAGAAAAAGGTTCCTTTGGGAAGCTGGCCTGCAACGACCGACCCCCAGGTTCTGAAGCGGATGTTTCAGTACAAGCTTGCCAAAGAGTACTATCGGCCCACAGCGCTCGATATCCTTGCACAGCAGGCAATCGTCATTTCAAAACGCTCCACTTGTATGTGGTATGAAGTCGGAGCAATCATCTTTCACAAAGATGTAATGCTCTCCAGTGGCTACAATGGAGCAGCGCGCGGAGATGTGAATCCGCGAACCGCAGGGTGTGCTCGCGTTGTGGACGGGAAGCTTGAAGAGGGAAAGGGGTTGTGTCGCGGTTCGCATGCGGAACTGAACGCTATCAGCAACCTCTCTTCAGGAACATTTGCTATTAATCCTCTAGACATGATGGTTACGCTTCACCCATGTAACGGCTGTGCAAAGCAGATCGTGAACAAGGGAATTCGCAAGGTGTACTACCTTTGGGAATATGGGCGAGAGCACTTCGTAACAAAGTATCTCATGGGCCTCGGTGTGGACGTCGAACGCTATACTTCGCCTTTCCTTGAGGAGTGGATCAAGCATAATCACTATGATCCCATCGGGCTTCGGTACAACGAAACCCATGGTTCACCGTGAGACTCTCCGAGTAGCATAAGACCCGATACCATTCGTATCGGGTCTTTTTTCTGGTAAGATATTTCTCGATGAAAGACAAGAAAATCTCAGCACTAATCACAAGAGAATTACGAAGACAAAAAAAGACGATCAACCTCATTGCATCAGAGAACAGTGTTTCAAAAGAGGTGTCTCTGGCACTTGGGTCTGCGTTTGGAAATAAGTATGCCGAAGGATACCCTGGAAAACGGTATTATGGTGGAAATGGTGTTGTTGATGAACTTGAAACACTCTGTCAAAAGCGAGCATTATCACTCTTTGGGCTCTCTGATCTTGAGTGGGGAGTGAATGTGCAAGCACTTTCAGGCTCGCCAGCAAATATCGCAATTCTGTCTGCTCTTGTCCCCAAAGGAGGAAAAATTATGGGGATGAAACTCTCAGACGGGGGACACCTTAGTCATGGCCACCCAGTGTCGCTTTCAGGAAAATTATGGACCCCAATCCACTTTGGTGTTAGCCCAGAAACGGAACTGATTGATTACGAGGCTCTTATGGTGTTGGCAAAGAAAGAAAAACCCACAGTCATCATTGCTGGCTTCACGGCATATCCGCGAATTGTTGAATGGGAGAAATTCCAAAAAATAGCACATGCTTCCGGGGCCCTTCTTGTAGCAGACATGTCACACGTCGCTGGGCTTGTGGCAGCTGGAGTGTATCCAAGTCCTTTTCCTCATGCTGATGTTGTCATGACCACAACGCACAAAACACTTCGTGGCCCACGAGGTGCGCTTATTTTTTCGCGCAAAGACCACCGTGCCCTATCAGAAAAAATTGATAAAGCGGTATTTCCGGGTCTTCAAGGGGGTCCACATATGAATCAGATCGCTGCGACTGCGATAGCGCTGAATGAGGCAAAGTCTCCTGTGTTCAAAGCATATGCAAAACAAGTCATAAAAAATGCACAAGCTTTTGCTGGTGCACTTACCGCCTTGGGTTGGCGGTTAGTTGCAGATGGAACGGACAGCCACATGATTCTTGTTGATACATGGATGGATGGAAAAGGGGTTTCTGGTCAGAATGCGAGCGATAAACTTGAGAAAGGAGGCATTATTGTGAATAAAAATACGCTTCCTGGAGATATTCGTAGCCCACATGACCCCTCAGGTATTCGTCTGGGTACAGCATTTCAAACTACGCAAGGCTGGAAAGAGAAGCAGTTCATTCTGCTCGCAAAACGCATTGATGCCATTCTTCGATCATGACGAAAAAACTCATACTCGGATTTACTGGGGAGGCGGGGAGCGGTAAAGATGCCGCTGCGCAGTACCTACACGAGAAATATGGTGCTTATGTGAGAACGTTCTCAACGCCATTACGCGATCTTCTCGAGCGTTTATATTTGCCTGTGACGCGTGCTCACCTCTCACGCCTTTCGCTTGCGCTGCGGCGGGAGTTCGGAGAAGAACTCTTTGGCCATGTTGTCATGGGGGATGTGAGCGAATCAGAGCACCCATTCATGGTGATTACGGGGATACGCCGTGAAGAAGACATGATTGGGCTTACACGTTCGCCCGACTTTCATCTTGTGTATATTGAGGCGAGCCCCAAGGCTCGGTTTGACCGTATTCGCGGAAGAGGACAAAACGAAGATGATATGACAAAAACATTTGAAGAATTTCTAAAAGAATCTGAACTTGAGACCGAGCGACGTATTCGAGCAATGAAAGAAAAAGCAGAAGTAACCATTGTGAATGAAGGAACTGTCGACGATCTCTATCAGAAGCTCGACACACTGATGAAGACATATGCATAAAAAGGGGAAGTTCATTGTTTTTGAAGGGCTTGATGGCGCAGGGAAGACGTCGTGTGTTGATGCTCTCCATCGAGAGTTTCCAGATCTCGTGTTTACCAAGGAGCCATATTGCGAAGATATTCGTACTCTGCTTAAGAAAGCGCCACTCGACCCTCTCGCAACGCTTCTGCTTTTTGCAGCAGATCGTCGTGAACACATGCAAAAAGTTATTGTTCCTGCAGTCCAAGCAGGCAAGCACGTCATATGCGATCGCTTTATGGGTTCTACGTATGCGTATCAGATTATTGCTGGAGGTCTTTCAGACAAAGAAGAATTTTTTTGGAATATCCACAAAGAGATTTTGGGTGAATGTATGCCTGACCACTATTTTTTTGTCACCATTTCTCCTGAAAAGGCTCGTGAACGGATGCTTCAGCGGGTGAGCATGGATCATTTTGAGAAAAGCCTCCAGTTTCAACTAGGGGTACGGCAAGGGTACGAACAATTTTTAAGTCACATCCCCCACACGGTCATTGATGGAGGGGTTGAGCTCTCTCTTATGCAAAAGGAGGCGGTGAGACTTGTGGGGAAGCTCCTTCGCCCATAATATAGTGGGATGACTACTGGAGAAGCAATGAAAGATACTGCATCTGCGCAGACTCCCAACCCACCATTTCCATACGTGCAGCTCTTTGGAATTGTGTGCGCAAGCCTTGCGGTCACCACTGTCATCTTTTGGGTCTGGCATGTGGTTGATATGCGTGCGCTCAAAACAGCTCACAAAAAAGAAAATGACACTCTCCGTGGAGAGATTGCTGTGCTTTCCCAACAGCTTTCAGTAGTGGGTTCAAGTACTCCAAAAAAATAATATGGAAAGCGAACGAAAAGAAATTCTCGTGCTTGATGGGATGACAATACTCTTCATTGTGATGTTAGTCACAAATGGTGTTCTTGCGGCCATGATGTATCGATGGCACAACATTGAGGTGTTTAAAGAAAATGTCCTTCATCGAGAGGCTTATGCAGAACTTCTCAAACAATCACGCGATCTAAAAAATTCACTTGTGAAACGGGAAGGCGCCATGAATTGGAATGATAGCGTTTCTGGACGAGCTTTTGTTTTTCGTGAGCGTGGAAAAAAAACTTTTTCGACACATGGGTTTACTGTGGATTATCCAGGCGACTATGCTTCTCAGGTATCTGCTGAAGGCAATATGATGACGTTGATGTCTCAAGAAGACGCTGAGAGGTTGCAGGACCCCAATATCCACGCCACTGAAGGTCCAACAACGATTACCATCGGAGCTTTTCCACTTTCGGGAAAAAGTTTGCTTGATTGGATCCAGACGTCGCCGGATGCGAATTTTAATATTTCAAAGAAGTCATATGTTCAAACAGAGCTAAATGCAATTCCTGTTATTTCTTATGAGTGGTCTGGTCTTTATGATGCAATTGTTTATGCGGTTGAGACTTTAGATCAGCATGTTCTTCTCTTTACGGTGACTTATGGATCAAGGGGAGATGCTATTGTGCGAGACTTTGATCTCATTCTCTCAACACTTCAGCGGAAATAATCCTTGATTCTCTAAACGTTCTCGTGTACGCTCAAAAAAGTTGCTCTTTAGAGGAGTTCATTATGCTAGAAGTGCGAATTGGAAATCTCCGAAAAGAGGGGGTTCTCACAATCACCCCTAAAGCCCTTCAATACCTTGAAGAGGTCGCAAACCGTTCCTGGGGAGCTCAGCTGTCGCTTCTGTGCTACCCATTTTTTAAGTGTTGGGTTCGCTCAACCCCCGTGAGTTCTACTCCCCACAACATCAAACATGATTTTTTTGTTATTGGGGAAAACACACTCCTTTAGTGATTGCGCACTACCACTTAAATGGTTTTTCAAACCATGTTTTGGATGTTTTGGATATGTGGGGGCCCAGCCTCGTTCTTTCCATCGAACATCCTCAAGAATAAATTGACGCGCGCTCGGTTGAGCGCGCGTTTTTGTCTCTTTGTGTGAGAATTGCTATGATCAGTGGATATGCAAAAGGAGCCCACTTCTCCAGCACAGAAACTTTCTGTTTCTGGTAAAGAAGAACAAACCCTAGCTTTCTGGCAGTCCCAGGATGTTTTTCAGCATTCACTGTATAAAGAAGAGAAGCGTGAAGCGTTCGTCTTTTATGATGGACCTCCGTTTGCCACAGGGCTTCCTCATCACGGCCATCTTCTTCAGGGGACTATCAAAGATGTGATTCCTCGCTATCAGACCATGAAGGGTCGGACGGTCCGCCGTGTCTGGGGGTGGGACTGCCACGGTCTTCCAGTCGAGAATCTCATTGAAGGGGAGCTTGGCCTCAAGCACAAAAAAGATATCGAAAGCTACGGTATACAAAATTTTAACGAGAAAGCACGTGCGAGTGTCCTTCGGTATGACAAAGAATGGAAAGAAGTCGTCCCTCGCATGGGTCGCTGGATCGATATGGAGCATCCGTATCGAACAATGGATCCTGAATACACAGAAAGTGTGTGGTGGGCCTTTAAGACACTGTATGACAAGGGGCTGATTTATGAGGGATATAAGTCAATGCATATTTGTCCTCGCTGCGAAACGACACTGGCCGTCTCTGAAGTCTCTCTTGGATACAAAGACGTGAAGGATATTTCAGTGTATGTGAAATTTGCCGTGGAAGGGGAAGAAAACACATACTTTCTTGTCTGGACGACAACGCCATGGACGCTCCCTGGGAACGTGGCGCTTGCGGTGGGGAAGGATATTGATTATGTTTTTCTTCGTGTTGAAGGAGCAACATACGTTCTTGCAGAATCTCGTCTCTCTACTGTCTTTAAGGACCACGCTTACGAAGTGCTTAAGAAGGTGAAAGGAGAAAGTTTGATTGGGAAATCTTATACTCCTGTCTTTGGCGATTACGCAAAAAAAACTGATCTCAAGAATTATGAGCGAGGGTGGAAAGTCTACGCTGCGGATTTTGTGACCACAGAAGACGGAACAGGAATTGTGCACATCGCACCCGCATTCGGGGAGGACGATATGAAACTCGGAGAAAAAGAAAAGCTTCCATTTATCCAGCATGTGAAGATGGATGGAACTGTCGCTCCTGAAGTAAAAGTGCTTGCAGGAATGGAGGTAAAGCCAAAAGGAGAAGATAAAGTGCGTCTCGCAACAGATATCGCCGTCCTCAAATATCTTCAAGATTCTGGGACATTTTTTGCTAAAGAAAATATTACACACTCTTATCCACACTGCTGGCGATGTGATACACCGCTTCTCAATTATGCGGCGACAAGTTGGTTTGTGAAAGTGACCTCGATTAAAGACGATCTTGTTCAGGAAAACAAAAAAATCCTATGGGTCCCTGAACATATTCGGGACGGGCGGTTTGGTCATTGGCTAGAAAATGCACGTGATTGGGCAATTTCTCGAACACGATATTGGGGAGCCCCTCTCCCTGTATGGAGATGTGAATCTTGTAAGGATATATCGGTGATAGGTTCGTTGTCTGAGCTCCGCGCCAACACAAAAGAACGCAACACGTATACGCTCATGCGTCATGGGGAAGCTGAATCAAACGCACACAATATCATTAGCGGAAAAAAGACAGACCCCCACCATCTTACAGAGAAAGGGAAGAAGCAAGTCCAAGCATCAGCGAAAGAACTAAAAGGAGGAAAGACCATTGATGTGATATATGCATCACCTTTTCTTCGCACAAAAGAAACAGCCCATATTGTTGCAGAAACACTAGGCTTCGATCCAAACAATATTATTTTTGATGATCGCTTAAGTGAAATTAATGCAGGAGAGTTTGATTGTGGTCCCATTGAGAATTACCGAGCATATTTTTCTTCGCTAGAAGAAAAGTTTGAGAAGCGCCCAGAGAAAGGAGAAAATCTTTCTGATGTCAGAAAGCGTGTCATGGGTTTTATTGACGAGATAGATAAAAAATATGAAGGAAAACACATTCTTGTTGTGACCCATGAATATGATATTTGGATGCTTCATTCTGGAGCAGGTGGTCTGTCTGTACGAGAGTCGGTGAAAGAAAAGGAACAGCGCGGAGAAGATTTTCTCCCAACAGCAGGGACAGAAGTTTTTCACTACACTCCAATCCCACACAATGATTCATGGGAACTCGATTTTCATCGCCCATACATCGATCAGGCAATCCTGCATTGTGCATGTGGCGGGCTCATGCGTCGTATCCCTGAAGTGTTTGACTGTTGGTTTGAATCCGGTTCAATGCCTTTTGCGCAGTTTCACTACCTAGGAAATGATACGACAGAGGCAGGTGTACGTTTTCTCAAAAATTTCCCAGCTGATTTTATTGCCGAAGCCGTGGATCAAACTCGAGGGTGGTTCTACAACATGCTGGTCCTTTCTGTGGGCCTCTTTGGGAAAAGTGCATTCAAGAGTGTGATCTGTACGGGATTAATCATGGCTGAAGATGGGCAAAAAATGTCCAAGAAGCTCAAGAACTACCCAGACCCCATGGAAGTCATTCATAAATATGGAGCTGATACTCTGAGGCTTTATATGCTTGCGTCACCTGTTGTAAGAGGAGAGAATCTCAACTTTTCAATGGCTGGTATTGATGAGTTGTATAAGAAGATCCTCCTCCGTACAAAGAACGTATGCACATTTTTCGAACTGTATCGTGACAAAGTAGACGAAAAAGGGTCTCTAAGCCCCCAAGTACTCGATCAGTGGATTCTCTCGCGACTCTCTGAACTTGAAGCGAGTATATCTAGTGGACTTGAGCGATTTGAACTCGATGCTGCTGTGCGGGGCATTCCAGAATTTGTTGATGATCTTTCGACATGGTACGTGCGTCGTTCTCGAGAACGTCTCAAGAGTGAACATGAGGAAGACGCCACTCATGCTGCCACAACACTTCGACAGTCGCTACATATTTTTGCTCGGCTGATTGCACCTATTATGCCGTTTTTTGCAGAGGAAATTTTTGCCCTCGTGCGAGGGAAACATGACCCTGAAAGTGTTCACCTCTCGTCGTGGCCAAAGGATATTCCATATGTTCCTGAAACTATTACACACATGGAGCGTCTCAGAAGTATCGTAACGCTTGCCCTTGATACCCGTGTGAAGCTTGGGATTAAGGTGCGTCAGCCACTCCGGTCGCTCTCAATCCCAGAGCAACTTCCTGATGCTTATCTTGAAATTCTGAGAGAAGAAGTGAACGTAAAAGAGGTTGTTGTCGATGCGTCCTCTGGGGTTACTCTTGATGCGGAGATTACTCCAGCTCTCCGGCACGAAGGACAACTCCGTGACCTCACACGCGCAATTCAAGAATTACGCAAAAAGCATTCTCTGAATCCTCAAGATGTCATTATGCTCACTCTTGGTGCTCGCGATGAAGAGGGACAAGCATTCCTCTCTCGCATACCTGAAGATTGGAAGAAGACCGTGCACGCCAAAGATATCTCTTTCAAGAAGGGAGAGCAAGGCGATCAGGTTGTTGTGGATACGTTTACGCTAGATGTTACGTTAACGTAAAATATGCCTCACCACATCTACCACACCCCCGCACTCGTGATGACATCGATTCCATCAGGAGAAGCAGACGCCGTTGTTGAACTTTTTACTAAGGATATTGGCCGAATAAGTGTGCATGCTCGAGGTATTCGGAAAGAAGTGTCTCGCTTGAGATATGTTGTTCAGCCAATGTCTTGGGTGCTTGCGAATATTGTTCGTGGCGCAAGTGGATGGCGACTTACGACAGCAACTCCCACAACACACGACGCTCTTCGGGTGAATGATACACAATCGCTAGCACGTATTTCTAACATAATTCGACGATTCCTCCCTCACGAGAGTACTGCTCCGCAAATTTTTGCTTTCCTCCATGCACACCGCGAACTCCTGTGTCATCATGCGTCGCGTCGGACTGACTGGGAGGCTTTAACCCTTGCGCGCATATTCCACCAGTTGGGCTATTGGGGTATTGATGTTCCTTCGTATACAGATCATGAAATTGCTTCAGAGACCAAGAAGAAATATGTGATTGAAATCAATCGCATTTTGAATACCGTCCACACGTAATATGGCCATGTGGTATTATTGTGGTTGTGACACAGCGTGATTTTGACAACAGTCGACTAGAGCAAGTGAAACAAGAGCTTGAGGGAACTCCAAGCGAGGCACTTCCTAAACCTCTTGGTGGGGTGCTCACTCCCCATGACATTGCGGTACATACTGATTGGCCAACGACCATGTCGACTTCGGTAACAAAAAAAACCTACGCACAAGTGAGCGCATTTAAGTTTTTTCTCGGCGTCATTATTTTGTTATTCCTTTCATCAATCAGTTTCTTGGTCTACAAGGTGATTTTTGATGATCCAAACGCAAGGGCATCTGACAAAAACGTTGCTATTAACATTGAAGGACCGGTGTCTGTTGCGGCGGGAGAGCAGGTCGAATTTACTGTTACTATTGCAAACAGAAATCGTGTTTCACTTCCTTATGCTAATCTTGTCCTAACGTACCCAGAAGGGGCGCGTTCTCCGTCTGATATCACAAAGCCACTTCGTGAAGAAAAGAAAATTCTCGGCGAGATCGCTCCTGGAGCGAATGGGGTATATCACACAAAAGTTATTTTTCTTGGTGAAGAAAAAACTGAACAAAGCGTATTGGCTCACCTCGAATATCGCATCGATGGAATTAACTCTTCATTAAAGAAGGAACAGGAGTATCTAGTAAATATTTCAGCATCACCAATTAACGTGAAGGTTGATACCCTGAGAGAGGTGAATAATGGTGGAGAGTTAGAATTGCGTGTTGATCTTACCGCAAATGCACGTGAATCCTTAAATGATGTTCTTCTGAAGGTTGATTACCCCTTCGGCTTCACGTTTAAAGAGGCAAGCGAAAAACCTGTTTTCCAAAACAATGTATGGAAACTCGGTAAGGTTGATCCAGGATCGAAACGCACTGTACTTATTCGAGGATCTCTTTCTGGAGAGGATGGTCAAGAAAAAGTTTTCAGGACGTATGTTGGGACGCAGGGTAGGCAAGAATATACTATCGAAACGATCTATGGTTCACTCCTCTCTGGCATCACCATAAAAAAACCTTTCTTGGGAGTTTCTGTTGAAATCAACGGTAAGCCCTCTGAGCCTTATGTCACTGCGTTTGATCAGTCACTGAATACCAAAATTATTTGGAAGAACAATCTTTCTTCTCGCATTACGAATGCGCAAGTAGAGGTTGCTCTTCATGGAAGTCCCTTGGACCGACGGTCTATTAGTTCTCAAACTGGATTTTATCGATCGAGCGACGATACCGTTGTATGGGATGAGCGTGAAACTCCCGTTCTAGCGCAGATTGATGCTGGACAGTCAGGAGAAGTGGACCTCATGTTCCGTGCTCTTCCAGCGCAAACAAAGGATCGCCTATTACGAAACCCAGAAATTACACTCGATGTAACTATCCGCGGGAAACGCACAAGTGAATCAGGGGTTCCTGAAGAAATTAAAACCGTTGTAAGTCGAACTGTACGTTTCTCGACGGAAGTAAAGTTTGCGAGTCGACTTGTCCATTTTGATAGTCCTATTCAAAACACGGGACCCATTCCACCACGTGTAGGACAGTCAACCTCATATACCATCATTTGGTCCGTGGTGAATACATCAAACACTGTTGATGATATGGTCGTCACCTCGCGGCTTCCTTCGTACGTAAACTGGGAAAATACGATTGATCCGCAGGCTGAAGATATTGTGTATGATCCAAACCGTGGAATTGTGACATGGAATGTTGGTCAAGTGACAGCTGGTGCGGGGATTATTAGTCCAATTAAGCAAGTAGCATTCCAAGTCTCGATCTCTCCTTCGCTTGGGCAAGTGGGGGAAAGTCCAGATATTCTCCATGAATCTGTCCTCACGGGCACTGATAATTTCACAGGAACTGCCATTGAAGAACAAGCGGGACGCTTGAATACAATCGCACCAACCGACCCCATGGTTCCTAAAGGAGGGGGAGTGGTCATTGAGTAGTCTTTTTGTCCTTATTGCCATGATGAAGAATTCCCCCTAGGATAGAGGGATATGGTAGATATCATGGCAGACATTGTTTCGCTCACAAAGAGACGAGGGTTTATTTATCCCGGTAGTGAAGTATACGGAGGACTTGCAGGAACTTGGGATTACGGTCCACTCGGCGTTGCACTAAAGGAGAATGTAAAGCGGCTTTGGTGGAAGAGATTTGTTCTTGATCGAAATGATATGTATGGAATGGATGCTGCGATCGTCATGAATCCACGAGTCTGGGAAGCCTCAGGACACGTTGCTGGTTTTGCAGACCCGCTCGTTGAGGATTTAAAAACCAAAAAAAGGTATCGTGCGGATCATTTACTTGAAGATGCTGGTGTTGATGTAAAGGGAATGAAGCTCGATGATCTTCAAAAGGCGATAACAGAAAAGAAGATTAAAAGCCCAGAAGGAAATCTTCTTGGTGACGTGCGTCAGTTCAATATGATGTTTAAGACATCTGTTGGGGCGAATGAAGATTCATCAAATATTGCTTATCTTCGTCCAGAAACGGCTCAGGGGATGTTTGTAAACTTTAAGAATATTCTCGATACATTTCATCCTCGACTGCCGTTTGGTATGGCACAAATTGGTAAAGCATTTAGAAACGAGATTGCACCTCGTGATTTTACCTTCCGCACCAGAGAGTTTGAACAAATGGAAATAGAGTATTTTGTAAAGGAGGGGGATTGGGACCGGGCATTTGAAGAACTTCGCAAGGAAACACATGCATTTTGGGCAGATGTTGGCCTTCCAAAAGAACGAGTGCACGAACTCGAAGTAGCAAAAGAAGATCTTGCGCACTACTCTAAACGCACTATTGATTTTGAGTTTGATTATCCGTTTGGACGCAAAGAGCTCTCGGGTCTTGCATATCGAACAGACTTTGACCTTCGAGCTCATGGAGCCATGACGGGTCGCGAAAAAGATTCTCAGTATTTTGACGAAGAGACAAAGGAGCGTTTCTACCCTCACTGCATTGAGCCTTCGTTTGGTCTTGATCGTGCAATTCTCGCTATTCTCTCGAGTGCGTATACAGAGGATGAGATGGGAGGAGAAAAACGCATATACCTCAAACTCTCAAAGAATGTCGCTCCAGTACGTATCGCCGTGTTTCCTCTTCTCAAGAATAAACCTGAGCTCGTCACAAAGGCTCGTGAAGTGTACGACACGATCCGCAGAACAGTTCCAAATGTGATGTTTGATGATAATGGCAACATAGGGAAACGCTACCGCCGCCAAGATGAGATTGGGACGCCATACTGTGTGACCGTAGACTTTGATTCACTTGAGAAAAACGATGTGACTGTCCGAGATCGAGATACCGGAGAGCAAAAGCGCATTCCCCTAAATGAACTGATGAGTGTGGTAGCATAACGTCTATGAAAGAAGGAGCACCAGAAGATCCATCTCGCCGCAACTTTCTTATCGGAGCAGGAGCGGTTATTGCCGCTGGAGCTATTGCGAGAATGGATAAGAAGGAAGAAACAGTAGAAATTCCCAACAGTAATGAATTTCACAAGGACTCACCCAAACGGTCTATCGAGAGCCTTACAAAGGATGAGGCAATAAAAGAGATTACGATAAATGAAGGAAGAATCTTGAGGCTGCATGAAATTGCGAAAGGAGATTCTTTTTCTGCTGACGACCCAAGAAATGCCTCCCTTGAATATTTTTTTTCTCCCTATCGTGATGCAAGAACCGTGCCGACCCAAGAAGACATTCAAGCTGAAATTGAGAGACTTGCTAAGCGAAATTCTACCCTACGGGATTATCGCGACCGTCAGTCACCACCTTTGTGATGATGCGGAACACAGAGACGCAATAAATTGACGTAGTTGACAGATATAATTTTTTGTAGATAATCCTCGTGTGGTTTAGAGAAGAGGATCGTAAATGTCTATTGAGAATTATGCAACTCTAAAGGCAAGAGTTGTCACTGTTCAAGATATGCTTACTCAAGCCTACTTTGAGCGGGCAAGCGTAAATGGGCTTATCATCGGAGATTTTTTGCTTTCATTCAAGCCACTTTTGTCGGGAGAATCCGTAGCATCTCAAGACTTCCTCAAAGAGGTTTTCCCAAAGTATCCTTTGGATGATACCTTTTTTCGAATCAATCGGTTTCTTTCTTTGCTGGAACAAGCAAAGGAGAGAACATTCAGGCCAAAACTGGAAGCCATGCAGGATGCAATGCAAATTTTTCATTGCTTGCATAACGCACTCTGCTCGAGAGAACGTCGGCGCGCCGCATAGGCGCGCTTTTTTATTTGTGGGGACTCTGGATTTGGGGTACACTCATTTTTATGACACCACACAAGAAACCCTTCATTCGCAAAGTATTTCCGTCTGGACTTACCGGCATTATTGTTCCACAAAAAGATCAACGCACAGTGACCGTGCTTGTAACGGTGGAAGCAGGGTCGAAGTATGAAACAAAAGACAAAAATGGTCTTTCTCATTTCCTTGAACACATGATGTTTAAGGGGACAACGAATCGCCCAGCTACAAGCATGATCAGTGAGCTTCTTGATGGGCTTGGTGCTGAATACAACGCATTCACATCTCAAGAATGGACTGGGTACTATGCAAAAGCACGCGCAGAACAGTTCCCAAAGCTTCTCGACGTGCTCTCTGATTTATACCTCAATCCTCTTCTTGAGGTGAACGAGATCGAAAAAGAAAAAGGGGTTATCGCAGATGAGCTCAATATGTATGAAGATCTTCCGATGCGTCGCGTTGGGGAGTATTTTATGGAACTTCTCTACGGAGACCAACCTGCAGGATGGCCAATCGGTGGGTATAAAGAAGTAATCCGTACATTTACACGCGAGGACTTTCTTTTGTACAGGAAGTCGCATTATGTTTCTAAGGCAACCAAGGTGATTGTGGCGGGGAATGTGAATCCTTCACAAGCTCTTCGTATGATTCAAAAAGCTTTTGCAGCGACACCAAAAACAAAGAAATCAACTAAACAGAAGGTTGTTGCAAACGATAAAGGTTCTAGGGTCTTTTTGAAAGAAAAAACCTCAGATCAAGCACACCTAGTTCTTGGATTCCCCGCATTTCCCGTTGGACACAAAGATCATCATATCGGGGCAGTGCTCGCTGGAGTCCTTGGTTCTGGGATGAGTTCTAGGCTTTTTCGAAAAGTGCGTGATGAACTCGGTGTTGGGTATTATGTTCGTGCAGAACAGGATGCATATACTGACCACGGGTATTTTGCAGCATCAGCAGGTGTTACCCCAGAACGTATAGATGAGGTTATTAAAGCAATTTTGGCAGAGTTTCATTCTCTCGTTGTTTCCCCAGTGTCGCCAGAAGAGCTCTCTAAGGTAAAAGAGCACTTAATTGGTCGTATGTACCTTGCTCTTGAGGGAACTGACGATCTTGCAACGCACTATGGTCTTGCGGAGGTTATGCGTCGTCCATTGCGCACCCCCGAAGAAATTGCCAAAAAAATTCAATCCGTGACCTCGAAAGATCTTCAGCGTGTTGCTAAAGCGTTATTCCATATTAGTAAGGCACGTCTTGCGCTTATCGGTCCATATAAAGACAAAACACAGTTTGAAAAGCTTATTTCTGCGTAGGTTTTTTTTCATCAGGATGGTATGATGACACTGTCCTATGCGCGACGATGAACACGAATTGACTCTCCACATCTCGTCCGGATCTATTCTCCGTGCGGTCTTTATTTTGGGGTTGTGTCTGATGGCTTGGTTTTTGCGGGATATTCTCCTTGTTCTACTCACATCAGTTGTCCTAGCTTCAGCAATTGAACCAATTACAAAGTGGTTTATCGAACACAAAGTTCCGCGTCTTCCAGCGATCATCTTGATCTATGCGATTCTTGCCAGTCTTTTTGGGGTTGTGTTTTATTTCTTTATCCCAGCGGTTTGGCAAGATTTTAATATTTTGTCTCAAAAACTTCCAAAGACGTTGCAGCTCGAATTATGGAACCCGCTTCAAGAACACTCGAATACAACTGGTACCGTAGGCGAAGCTCTTGAGGGGGTTTTCCCGTCATCGGGGGCTGGTGACGTGTTTAATTTTGCTCAAGGGACACTCGGGTCAGGAGATATTATCCAAACCTTCAGTACTGTCTTTGGTGGTGTCTTATCTTTTGTCCTCATTATTGTGCTGTCGTTTTATTTTGCAGCTCAAGAAAAGGGGATTGAGACATTCTTGAAGCTCGTTAGTCCTGCCAAAAAACAAGATTATGTTGTTGATCTTTGGAGACGCTCACAAGAAAAGATCGGTCAATGGTTCCAAGGCCAGATTGTCCTCGCTGTCCTTATGGGAGTCCTTGTGTACATGGTCCTCGCTCTTCTTGGGGTTCCAAACGCGCTCTTCCTAGCATTGATCGCTATGATCATGGAGGTTATACCTATTTTCGGTCCTATATTGGCCGCAGTTCCGGCGGTGTTCATAGCGTTCTCAAACGGGTTTTCTAATGCACTCTTTTCAACCGCACCAGGATTTGAGGCAGCACTAGTCATGGTTGCGGTCTATTTCGTCATGCAGCAGCTTGAAAACCACCTGATTTACCCACAGATCGTGAACAAGGTTGTTGGCGTCCCCTCAATGGTATCCATTTTAGCGTTAATCATCGGAGCGAAGACTGCGGGTTTCCTCGGGATCGTTTTGGCTGTTCCAGTAGCAGCGATTTTGGTTGAGTACCTTCAAGATGTTGCAAAAACAAAGAATATTATTGATGCTTGAGGTATGAGTGAGAAGAACGCTGTATATATCACGACAACACTCCCGTACGTGAACGCAGACCCGCATGTGGGATTTGCCATGGAGATCATACGTGCAGACACCCTCGCACGTTATTATCGCAACCTAGGAAAAGAGGTCTTTTTGAATACCGGGACAGATGAACATGGTGCAAAAATAGAGGAGGGGGCAAAAAAAGAGGGGATTGACCCGCAACGATATACCGACAAATTTGCAGAACGTTTTCGTGAACTCAAGAATCTCCTTAATCTCTCTGTCGATAATTTTATTCGTACCACTGATGCACACCACGTTGCTGCGGCTCAGGAATTTTGGAAGCGTTGCGAAAAAGACATCTATAAAAAGCACTACAAAGTGAAGTATTGCGTCGGGTGCGAACTTGAAAAGACGGATTCTGAGCTCGACCATGGAAAGTGCCCCATTCACCCCAACCGCGACCTGGAGCTTCGCGAAGAAGAGAATTATTTCTTCCGGTTCTCAAGTTATACCGAAAAGCTGAAAGAGTATTTCCGCTCTCATCCGGATTTTGTCATTCCTGAGTCGCGCCGCAACGAGATGCTCGCTTTTCTAGAGCGGGGACTCGAAGATTTCTCCATTTCTCGTTTGAAGTCCAAGATGTCTTGGGGTGTTCCTGTCCCGGGAGACGAGACACAGGTGATGTACGTCTGGTTCGATGCGCTTGTGAACTATGTCTCAGCGATTGGTTGGCCGACAGACTTGGCAAAGTTTGAGAAGTGGTGGCCGGTCATCCAGTATTGTGGTAAGGACAACACTCGCCAACAATCGCTCATGTGGCAAGGGATGCTCATGTCTGCAGGGCTCCCAGCATCCAAGCATATTATTGTGGATGGATTCATTACCAGTGGAGGACAAAAAATGTCTAAGTCTTTAGGAAATGTGATTAGCCCATTTGATGTCATTAAGGCGTTTGAAGGATATGCGATGTTTCCGGAGGACGTGCTGCGCTTTGTTCTTCTCCACGATGTGCCAAGTTTTGAAGATGGTGACTTAACCATGGAGAGCATGAAGGCCTCTTATGCCGCGTACCTCCAGAATGGTATTGGAAATCTCACGAGTCGCATTATGAAAATGGCGACGACCCATCTCGTGGATGCTGTTGATCTCCCTACAAACAATGAAACAGAACGACATCTCTCGGGGCACATGGATGAATATGATCTTAAACGTGGCGTTGAATACATCATGAAGCTGG
This sequence comes from uncultured Candidatus Saccharibacteria bacterium, assembly GCA_964622275.1. Taxonomy (GTDB): domain Bacteria; phylum Patescibacteriota; class Minisyncoccia; order Phycocordibacterales; family UBA6899; genus CAYPEZ01. The sequence continues at coordinate 11,639 of CAZUMX010000004.1, read as the reverse complement.
TCACAGAACTTGATGCATACATCCAAAAGACAGAACCATTTAAGGTTGTAAAAAGCGATCCAGAACAAGGGAAGATTCTTGTGAAAGAATGTGTGTGGAAGCTTGCAACAATTGCCAGAGATTTGCATATCTTCCTCCCTCGCACCGCAGAAGAAATACAGCGTCTTATCCGTGAGCACAAGATGCCAGAGAAGCCCCTTTTCAACCGCCTTCCATGAAGAAGATCTACAACAAGCTCGTAAGAGACAAGATGATCGACGTTTACGAGCATGATGTGAAGAATAAAGTGAGTGCCAGTGACTTTAAGGTACGGCATCTTTCGACAGAAGAGATCCTTCATGAACTCAAGAATAAGCTCGCCGAAGAGATGCAAGAGGTTCGTGCTGCGTACGACGAAGAGGACAAGACGCATCTAAAAGAGGAGCTCGGAGATCTTATTGAGGTGATTGATGCGATTTTGTACCACAACGACATCTCACTCGAGGAGGTGCTAGCCCTCCGTGGTGCAAAAAAAGAGAAGAGGGGAGGTTTCGAGAAGGGGCTGTACCTCGAATACATCGACTACTTCGACAACAAATGATGGATATGATGAGGTATATCGACATTCATTCGCATCAAAATGATCCTGTCTTTGATATAGACAGGGATGAGACGTTCTCACGGATGGCTGAAGCTTGTGTGGGTGCAATTATGGTTGGTACCGATAAAGATATGAGCCAGCGTGCCATCGACTGCGCTGATACGTACTCGAATACCTGGGCAACGATCGGTCAGCATCCAACAGATAAACACGATGAGATATTTGATGACTATTGGTATCGAGAGCACGCAAAGCATCCTAAAGTAGTAGGGATTGGCGAATGCGGCCTCGACTATTACCGAATGCGCATTGATTCTCCGGAGGAGAGGAAACGTCAGCGTGATCTTTTTGTTGCGCATATCGAACTTGCTATTGATACAAAAAAGCCACTCATGATTCACTGTCGGGATGCCCACAAAGAACTTATCGATATTCTCGAGGTGTATAAACGGGGGGGAGGGGAGAAGCTTCAAGGAAACATTCATTTTTATTCTGCTGATTGGGAGACCGCAAAGAAGTATTTTGCTTTAGATTTCACCCTCTCTTTCACTGGAGTTCTGACATTTGCTCATAACTACGATGATGTTGTGAAGCACTCTCCCATTGACCGGATTATGGCAGAAACAGACTGTCCTTATGTCGCTCCGGTGCCATTTCGCGGGAAACGTAATGAATCAAGTCACGTACCGCTTATTATCAAAAGAATAGCGGAGATTCGAGGAGAAGGGGAGGGTGAAGTAGCAGAACGGATTAAAGAAAATAGTCTCAGTCGCTGGAACTTGACTCTCTCATAATGATAAGTAGGATAGATCTTGTACGGCGAGAGGTGTATGCATTATGCAAAAACCGAGCCGTTCCCAGTCTGTCGACTGGAACGTTCTTTTCAACGCATCCGCTTTTTGGGTGCAAATCATTCGTTCCGCTAGTCGGAACACAGATAGTAGGCTCCGCAAATCTGCGGGGCCTTTTCATATTGAGTGATTCTGAGTTATCCACATTGGGGGGATTGACCTGTTTTTTATATAGGATATTCTATCTGAGTCAGATGCTCAGTTCCTTTCGAGGAACAACAGCTGAAGACATTTGCTCTTTCTTTCATTTTCATTTCGTCCTTCGGGACCAACCAACAACACCTAGCTTAAGCCAGGTGTTTATTTTTTTATATAAGGCTTATTTCTGGCCATCTTTTGACTTTATCCTCTCTCTTTGGTAGACTCACCCCCACGTATGAGTAAACACGAAGACGTTCCTACCAACGTATATGAGGTAGGTTTTCATGTCATTTCCTCCGTCCCCGAGGAGGAAGTCGGTGCGCAGGTTGCGCACGTCCATGACGTGATCGAAAAAGAAGGGGGCGTCATTATTAGTGAAGAGTTCCCAAAAATGATGGAGCTCGCCTATCCAATGGTGAAGGTTGCGAATAATCAACGCAAGACTTACACCAGCGCATACTTCGGATGGGTCAAGTTTGAGGCTCCAACCTCTGCAGCGCCTGCGGTGAAGAAGAGCCTTGATGGGAACTTGAAGGTACTTCGATTTATTATTATCAAAACTGCAAAGGAAAACACCCTGATGCCAAAGAAGCTCATTGCTCAGGCGGGACGCCAAGATGACCGTGAAGAGCGCACTGGCAAGAAAGAAGAGAAAGAAAAGCCAGTCATGACTGATGCGGAACTTGATAAGACCATCGACGAGCTTGCGGGAGGAGAGGTTAAAATCTAATCACCCTTCACTTATGTACATTAACAAAGCGATCCTTTACGGAAACCTGACTCGAGATCCAGAATTAAAGTCACTTCCATCAGGAATTGCCGTATGTCAGTTCTCTGTTGCGACCAATCGAGTGTGGAAAGACAAAAATGGTGCGCGCCAAGAATCAACTGATTACCACAATGTTGTTGTGTTTGGTCGACAAGCCGAGACGGTCAATCAGTATCTCAAAAAGGGAGCCGGTGCATATGTCGAGGGCCGCATTCAGACCAGAAGCTGGGATGATAAGGGGTCTGGTGAGAAAAAATACCGCACAGAAATTGTCGCAGACCGCATTCAGTTTGGTCCAAAGTCTGGCGGAGCATCGTATGGCGCCAATGCGACTGCCCCTGCAGCTGATGCTCCAAAAGGGAAAGCAACTCCCAAAGAAGACTTGGCAACCATTGAATATCCCGACGAAGATATCAATCCCGAAGATATTCCATTTTAAAGCATTAATCCCTCAGAAACAATTATGGCAATTATGAAGAAAAATCGTTGTTTCTTCACAGCAAACAACGTTAAATATATTGATTACAAAGACACAGATCTGCTCAAGAAGTTTCTGACTCCCTATGGTCAGATCCAGTCACGGCGTCGCTCTGGAGTTGCAGCTCGCTATCAGCGACAGCTCTCAGAAGCAATCAAGAGAGCTCGTATGATGGGCCTTCTCCCATTTGTGACTCCTTAATAACAAAAACACCCCCAGAAGGGGGTTTTTGTTTTACTGTCTTGCGCTCTGGGTTCATGCGAGTATACTTTTAGCTCAGGAATGGTTCTTGATGAATGGAGGTGACCCAAGGTGTCCACACCTATTGTTCGTGAGGCGCTACTCCTCATTCGTGATAAAGAGAAGTTAAGAGAACGACGTACGATCAAAAAAAATAAAGATCGGATGAGTTCCGAGATTGGCATTCTCCGCAAGCTTCTCCAGCGTATTGCAGACGGAGACCCCCATCTGTGTGTCTGTATGAAACGCCGTCGCAGGCCCGTGAAATCATGCAAAAAATGTCAGGGGGACGGCGTGGAATGGCCCCCAGAGTAAAAAAAGCCCCAGGATAACCCTGGGTCTTTTTTATGTGTGAATCTCAATAACCTTATTAGCCCTTTTCTGCGCGCTCGACGTAATCTCCAGACTCAGTGTTAATGGTGACCAAATCTCCCTCGTTAATAAAGAGGGGAACCTTGATGGTTGTTCCTGTTTCGAGGAGAGCGTCTTTCATCGCCCCCTGCGCAGTGTTGCCTTTCACAGCTGGTGCAGATTCTTTAACAAGAAGAGTGACTTTAATAGGCGGTTTGAGGCGGATAATATTACCTTCGAAAGTTAACGTGTCGATAATTGAGTTTGGCTTCATGAATTTGAGCACGTCACCAGTCATTTCATCGGTAAGCTTGAAGCGGTCAGCAGGGTTCTTTGGATCACAGAACCAATTTTCTCCCCGATTTGTATAAAGGAATTTTACTTCTCGGCTTCCCATATCAGCTTCTTCGACACGATCGTTTTGGTGGAATGTGACTTCTGCCACCTTTCCAGTCAGGAGAGATTTGAGCTTTGTCTGATTGACAGGTTTACGCTGTTGCTTGCGAAATACCCAGCTATCGAGGACTTCATAAGGATGCCCATCGACCAAAATATACTTACGCGCAGTGACTTCGTTGTAGTCCAACATACAGATGAATACTTAGCAATAACTTTTTCGTGATGCCCAATGTTATCATAAAGGTATGCAAAAGCAACAGAAGCGAGCGGTAGTTACTGGGGGAGCAGGATATATAGGTTCTCATTTGACTGAGGAGCTCATTAAGAGTGGGGAATGGAGCGTTGATGTTATTGATGTTCGAGACCCAGACCCAGTAGTCAAAAACGTCACATACCATAAGGTCGATATTCGCCACTACGACGTCATTCTCCCTATTATTCAAGGAGCAGATGTTGTGTTTCATTTAGCTGCTCTTCCACGAGTTCAATATTCGATTGATTATCCCGCAGAAACCAACGATCACAATGTGAATGGAACGCTTTCAGTTCTTCGCGCTGCGCTCGATGGCAATGCTGGGCGAGTGGTGTATTCAAGTTCAAGCTCCGCCTATGGTGACCAACCTACATTGCCGCTTGTTGAGATAATGCCAACGCGACCATTATCACCTTATGGACTTCAAAAGCTCGTTGGAGAGGAATATACCAGAATTTTTTCTGAGGTGTATGGACTCTCAACGGTGTCACTGCGCTATTTTAATGTATATGGCGGTCGCATGAAGGCAGATGATCCGTATGCATTAGTTCTTGGTATCTTCCTGAAAGAGAAGAAAGCAAGTCGACCACTCCCGATTACCGGAGATGGAGAGCAGACACGAGACTTTACGCATATCCGAGATGTTGTCCGGGCAAACATTCTTGCTGCAACCAGTGAAAAGGTGGGGAAAGGCGAGGCGATGAATATTGGGTCTGGGAACCCTGTTTCAGTAAATACCCTCGCTGGACTTGTAGGGGGGCCCACAGTTTATGTCCCAGCCCGAAAAGAGCCTCGACACACAAAAGCTAGCTGGGAGAAAGCACACAAATTGTTGGGTTGGGAGCCAACAGTGAAGTTTGAAGATGGTATAAAGGAAATTTTGTCACTGCAAGGACTTCATCAATAATGTCTATGGCCGGGAAAAGTCTTCTTGATCCACACAATTCCGCAATAACAGCCTACGAACAGACCTCAGATGAGGAGCTTTTTGTCGCATCACTAAAGAAGCCTGCTTTATTTAGCCATCTTGTGGAGAGATATGAAGAGGCTTTCGTGCGCAAGGCACAAACCATTGTGTTTAATAGGGAAGACGCTGAAGATATTGTTCAAGAAACTTTCACCCGTATCTATATGTATGCAAAGAACTATGAGAAACAAGATGGAGCAACGTTTCGTTCATGGGCCTACAAGATTCTCATGAATACAACCTTTACGCATTATCAGAAGTTAAAGAAGACGCGTGAACGTACCATTGCTATAGACCCAGAAGTTTTTGAGTTTGTCCCTGAAGCTGCATATACCACTCAACCCGGCGATGAATTAAAAGACTTTGTTGCTACAAATCTATCACGCATTCCCACACAACTTGCTCGAGCGCTGTCTCTCCACTTTCTTGAAGATCGGTCTCAAAAAGAAATTGCAGAAATGGAAGACACTAGTGTGTCTGCAATCAAGACACGGATTTATCGGGGGAAACAAGAAATGAAAAAACTACTCGATACACCCGAAGAAAAAGATAAATCATAAGATCATTTTATGTCAGCTAAACCTTTTTTTAGTTTAAAACAGAGAATCATGTGGCGTATCTACGCTATTTGGACAGCTCGAGCGGTTTTGTCTCGTACGGCACTTAAGCTTTATATCCTTTGTGTTATTTTGTGGCGCTCAACCGCATATATCTCGTATGGACGCGTGTGGAATAATGCCCCTGCACTCACGGACGTTGGAGGAAATGCTCGTTTCTTAAGTGGTGCTGTTTCGCATACAGAAACCACCACCCTTGTTCTTGTCTTAGGCGTGCTATTACTTGGAGCGTGGATCGTGTTTGATTTTCTCCCATCACTCAGAAAGAAAAGGGAAGCCCAGCAATAGACTAGTCTTCTGACCCTGCCCCGAAGCTCTCATCTGTAGAGAGTTTTTCCTCGATGGCTTTTACGAGATCCTTTGCTACCTGTTTGTTTTCCTTAAGGAATACTCGAGCACTATCGTACCCTCGTCCAAGTTTTATATCACCAAATCCATAAGAACTCCCAGACTTTTGAAGGACCCCATATTTCTCTCCAAGGACGAGCATTTCGCTTTCGCGAGAGATACCCTCATTATATACAAGATCAAATTCTGCTTGACGGAACGGTGCCGCAACCTTGTTTTTCACAACTTTTGCTCGTGTGCGACTCCCAATGACATCTTCTCCTTTTTTGATCTGAGCGATACGGCGGATATCGATACGCACAGACGTATAAAACTTAAGAGCTTTTCCTCCAGGTGTTGTTTCTGGATTTCCGAACATGACACCAATCTGCATACGGATTTGGTTGATGAATATCACAATCGTCTTTGTCTTTGAGACGATTGCGGTAAGTTTACGGAGAGCTTGTGACATGAGGCGGGCTTGCTTTCCCATATGGGACGCTCCCATATCTCCCTCAATCTCATCTTTTGGGGTGAGTGCTGCGACAGAGTCTACGACGACGACATCAATATTCCCGCTGCGAACAAGAGATTCACAGATTTCAAGTGCTTGCTCTCCTGTGTCAGGCTGGGAGACAAGAAGTTCATCGAGCTTCACACCAAGTTTCTTTGCATATTCAGGATCAAGTGCATGTTCCGCATCAACGAACGCCGATACTCCTCCTTTTTTCTGCGCTTCTGCTACTACATGGAGGGCGAGTGTTGTTTTTCCGCTTGATTCAGGTCCAAAGATCTCGACAATTCTTCCGCGTGGTAATCCTCCAATTCCGAGAGCGTGGTCCAGTCCGATTGATCCTGTGGAAATAGCTTCTACACCTACCTTAGGTGCTTCTCCGAGTTTCATGATCGAACCATCACCGAAACGCATTTGGATAGATTTAATAACATCTGCAACTGCGGTCTTTGCTCCCAGTACTTTTTCCTCTTTTTCGGTTTTTCTTTTTGCTGCCATACAAGTTGTTATTGATAGAATAATGTGATCGTCTTTGTAAGTGCTTCTCCCGTACGATCAGTAGCGACAAGCTCTATTATATTGTAGCCATATGAAAGCAACAGTTGCTCTTGGAAGCGTCCTGTGGTGTCGATAGCGATGAGTCTCCCATTAAGGGTGAGGGAAAGAGCATTCTTTGTTGTTCCTTGTACCACTATGAGGGAGGTGCTCATTGTTGCCCCGTCTGCAGGCGCTTCAATGCTTATCTGTGGGCCTTCAAAAACACGTTTTGCCGCAAAACCGCTATATCCGATAACGATCACAACAAAAAGGCTTACGAGAGTCCATTCCAATGTCCGTATAACCCTTTGCCTCTTATGCATAAGGGGATTATAGGGGAATAGGGGGCTTCCGTCACTGACGGGTCGTCGTTAGGTCGACTACGGCTCAACCACTCCTCCAGGATTATCTCCTTTAAGGAGTACTTCTCTTGGTTTGGCACCATCAGCGGGGCCTATAACTCCTTTTTCTTCAAGGATGTCCATAAGTTTTGCTGCTCGCGAATAGCCTATTCCAAGCTTTCTCTGTAGGAACGATGTTGAGGCCTTGCCGCTCGAAATGACAGTTGTCTTGGCTTCTCCAAAGAGCTCATCTTCTTCATCGTCTTCGGTGAGTGCGTCTTCGGGGATACTGCCGTATACATTTCCTGCTCCTGGTTTTTCCCCATTTGTAAGATTAATTTCATCCAGTGGAGCATCTGAGTGTTCCTTAATCCACTTTACAACACTCTTAACTTCGTTTTCAGAGACAAAAGCAGATTGAACACGTTTTGGCTTCGGCATATCCGCTGTTGCGTAGAGCATATCTCCAGCTCCGAGGAGTTTCTCTGCCCCAGCTTGGTCGAGAATGGTTCGAGAGTCTATTTGTGATGCAACCTTAAGTGCGACACGAGAAGGGACATTGGCTTTAATAAGCCCTGTAATGACATTCACACTCGGGCGCTGTGTTGCAATCATGAGATGAATGCCCACAGCACGACTCATTTGCGCAAGACGCACTATTGCTCCTTCAAGTTCGCGAGGGTACAGACTCATGAGATCTGCCAATTCATCCACAATAATCACTATATAAGGCATTGATTCAGGGACTTCAGCTTTTTCTTTCTCCTCCTCACTCTTTCCTTCGAGTTTCTTAAGGGCAGGGATAAGGATGTTCTTATGGTAAGACTGAATGTCTCGACTCGACGTGGATTCAAGGGTCTCGTACCTACGTTCCATTTCCTTTGTTGCCCACTTTAAGGTCAAAATTGCCTTTTTTGCATCGGTGATGACAGGAGTAAGGAGGTGGGGGATACCATTATATAGAGTAAGTTCAACGCGCTTAGGGTCAACCATAATGAATCTGAGCTCTTGGGGGGAGTTGCGGTAGAGAAGGGAGGTAATAATGGCGTGCATGGTAACGGATTTTCCAGCACCCGTTGCTCCTGCCACAAGAACATGAGGCATTTTGGCAATATTGGCATACTCTCCCTTTCCAGCAATACCTTTTCCAAGAGGGACGTAGAGTGGATTGGGGTTACCTGCATAATCAGGGTCCGAGAGGAGTGAGGCAAGCCCCACCATTGTTTTTTGTGTATTTGGAATTTCAATCCCTACTAACGATTTTCCAGGGATCGGTGCTTCGACACGAATAGGATCAGCAGCCAAAGCATACGAAAGCTCTCGCTGAAGTTCTACGATACGTGAGAGTTTTGTCCCTTCTGCTGGTTTTAGTGCGTATCGAGTAACAGAAGGACCAATGGTCACCTCGTCCATTTCGACATCAACCCCGAAGTTTTCAAGAGTTTTCTTGATAATGTTGCTTGTGATTTTTACATCACCATACCCCGCTTTTCCTTTGTCGGACGAGAGAAGGTCAATGGGGGGTGGCGTATAGGTAACATGAGGCATGCGACGAATCGCAATCGCTGCTATCTCGTCTCTACCAATCGGCTTTACCTCTTGTGGGGGAATTGGCTTTTGTTGGCGTGGCTTCTCTTCTTTTTCTTTTTCTGGCACCACCTCATCTTCCTCGGTTTTTTCCTCATCGCGGCTTTCTTCCTCAGAATGTTTTTTGTCTCTCTTTACTGTTAAAAAGCGTTCCTCATCTGCTCCATGAACGATGACATCACTAACAGATTCTTCTGACGCATCTTTTTTCCCAAAGAACTTCCCAAGGATTCCAAAGTGGAGTGGTGTATCAAATAAGATAAGCAGTGAGATCAGTGCGAGTCCAAGCATAAAAATGCTTGCAAGAATTTCTCCAAATGGAGTTGCAAAAAGTTTTTCGATACCAAAACCAACAACACCACCACCAATACGTTCTGAATGAATGATGGACAAGAGCCCTAACCCAGAAAACACAAACAAAAGAGCAGCAATCAAGATTGGGCGTGCGAACGTGTTTTCACGTGCTCGAAAGAAATTAACTGAAACGAGAATCAAGATGGCTGGAATAAGGTAATACCCAACTCCAAATAGATAGGTAAAAAAATGATATGTATTATCTCCAACAAACCCTCCTTTTCCAAAAGGCGCGAAAAGAAATACAACACCAATGAGCACAAAAAAAATGCCCAAAATCGAATGACGTGTTTCTTCCCGGAGTGACTTCCACCAAGTCTGATTTTCTTTCTTCTTTCCGCGACCTCGCGGGGCTTCATCTTCTATCGCTTCCTCTTCTTCAAAATCTTTCTTTCGTCGTGCCATAGTGTTATAGAAATATGCATCAAGTTTATCATGTGAATAGCATATTTCTTTGTGGATTTGTGTGATAAAAAACGACGACATGTGTGTACGGGGGATGTACCATTGTTTGCAGTTCCAATCGATACAGACAGTCGATTTTTATTACTCAGATGATCTAGTGACCTCGAATCAAATGCGATATAATGGACATACGAAATCAATAAGACAAGCGAAATAAATCAAAATAAAAGACATTGACTTTTATTTATGTAGTGGTATACTATATAAGTCATTCAAAAAGACAATTATGAGCACAGATCCGATGGAACATATAGGACAAGAAAATAAAGGACAGCAATCTTTTTTTGTCCAAAAGGCAGAAAAGCTTGCAACAGCAATGTATATGATCACGGACATCATTGATTCGCGTGAGCCTATTCGTTGGAAGGCAAGAGAGGAGGCAATGGAGGTTCTGTCTCTAATAGGTGGTTCTGGCTCGAATAAGTCATATCAGTCAAATACTCTCCATGAGATTACACAGGCAATCAATCGCTCGATCCACATCCTCACACTTGCACGCAATGCGAAGCTTATATCAGAGATGAATGCTCTTGTTGTAATGAAAGAATACGCTGAACTCAAAGACAAAATAACCCATAACTGGAGTGGTCTTCATGAGCAACCTCTCCTGCGTTTGAATCAACAATTTTTTAAAACAGAGTCTATCCCTCCTACATCGTCACATCGAATAAGTTTTCCACAACAGGAAATCAAAAGGACATTGCCCGGAACTCAACAATTTTCTTCACAAGAGCAGAGCGCTTCTTATGCACATCGAGCGCAGTCTGAACAGTCTGTAAAGGACAATCAATCGGACAAAATTTCTTCAAAGAATAATAGTGGCGAACGCAAACAAGTTATTCTGAATTTGTTAAAAACAAAACCAGAAGTTTCTGTGTCAGATGTATTAAAAGAATTGCCGAATGTCAGCGACAAAACTGTGCAAAGAGAATTGGTTGGGATGGTTGAGTCTGGAGTGCTCCAAAAGAAAGGCGAAAAAAGATGGAGCACATATTCACTCAAACCTTTGCCATAAGATCACAAAAAATTTTATTGATAAATATCCTGACCACATTATTACGGTCAGGTATTTTTATATGGATGTCTGATTAAATTGTCCTTTATACAGAGTCGTCATTTGTTGTCCGTTAGACGCCTGTCATAACAGTGTTGTGTGAAGAATGTAATCATTGCGATAGCAGGGGACATACAGTATATTGTGGGCACGGTGCTCATGCACCGTTTTTTTTGTCCCACTCTGTTCCTTGGCTTCCCGAGAAAGGACCGCAAACTTTTAAGGGCATGCCCCGCAAGAGCAACCTTGTTGTCTCTCACGGGGTTATCCACATTTTTTCCAAGCAAATTTTTTGCCGAATGAGATGTGAAGCCATATAATAGATGGAGTGCCGTAAGAGAGGAGCTGTACGGGATATTTTTCTGTATGGAGTCCGTAGTCTTCGGCACGAGCCACTGATCGTTCTTTGACAATCGAATAACACGTACTGCTCACGAAACACATGGGTGTCTGGTTTGATAGTTGTTATTCAGTTACGGTTGTCAACTTCAGTGATGAGGGAAGAACGTTCGACGTGACCGCTGTTGTGAATCTCGGTGAAAACCGATCACACACAAGTCATGGAGTGCAATACGCACTGTCTCGCGCCCTGGGCTATGGGCCGACAAGGTGACACGGTTGCCTCGCAAGATTCATCCGCGTCCCGTGCGTCTCATCAAATGTGATTATTAGGATAAGGTTTATTAGTAGCAGTTTTAATAAAAGTGAACGGGAAGCAATTCTCAATCACTTTCACTTCTTACAAGAAACGATATGTTCAAATTCAGTAAATCAAAGTTCGCAAAGGCAACGTCTGCTTTTGTTTCTGTGATGA
>CAZUMX010000003.1:0-51638 GCA_964622275.1 uncultured Candidatus Saccharibacteria bacterium | reverse complement strand
CTGTTCTTGAAATCCTTCCATGTCTTTTATGGTATCAGGATTTTGGAAAAGAGAACACCTTGCAATTCACATATGGATGTGTCCCTTTGAGCAAAAAACTTGAAAAATGGATAAATGGGGTCTATCTCAATCCCAAGCGTGTGCGGACTGTACGGACATACCCACGAATTCTCTCTTCTTGGATCTGCCGAGATAATGATTGTATTGCTCTTTTTCGCTCTTTCCAGTCTGGAATAGTCTTCGAAACGAGCGCCCAAAACTGGGGACCATGATTAAACTCCTTGAGGTGACATAACTCGTGCGCAATGACATAGTCTGCTAGTGCCAAGGGGATCTCTACAAGTCTATAGTGGAAATTAAGGTTCCCCTTTGAAGAGCAGCTCCCCCACCGCGAACGGGCATTTCGAATAGCAATACGTCCATATGCTACGTTGTAAACTGAATTAAGCTCACGGATACGAGAGTGAACAAGAGCACGTGTGTGCGGCTTCAGCCGTACATATGTCCGTGGGTCTCCACGGAGGCCACGCACTTTTTTAGAACGAAATACTTTCGAAAAAAAGAACATCATAGATATGTAGACCCAAGAGAATTGCATTGTATCACGAGAAAATCTTTTTTTGACGAATGTGTTCACTCATGTTATTACTCATGTGGAATCATTTGTTTGTACATTTATAGACCGCTGATGGATGACAAGGAGCCTCTGTGACGAGAAAATTGCGACCTGGGGAACTTGCGCTGTTTAGGCTGCGTACCGAAAACACCGCACTCAAAAGAGAAAACGAAGAGCTGCGAAAACTTGTCCGTGAAGAACACGGGATCGACCCACTGACAGGAGTTGCGTCGAAACTCCTGATCACAGACGAAATTCGTCGACTCTTTGCCAGATGGCGGCGCGGACAAAACGTAGTCCCTCCGCTTGGTCTGGAGTTCAGTGTATTGTTTTTAGACATCAATAATTTCAAACCGGTCAACGATACGTACGGGCACCTCATCGGAGATGCCCTGCTTCGAAAGTTTGCCGACCACCTGCGAGCCATGATACGCCAGAGCGACATGGTCGGAAGATTCGGGGGTGACGAGTTTGTCATTATCGCCGTCGACACTGACGCATCGCATAGCACACAGCTTGCTGAAAAAATTAAAGGAGGATTACATACACTTCACTTTTCCGAACAGTGTAAAAATACTATCGATATCCAGGTGTCAATTGGGTGCGCTAGTTCTTCTGAAAACTTTTCAACTCCGGAGGGACTCATTCAAGCAGCAGACATGCGCATGCTGAGAGAGAAGAAATCACGCCGTGCATGAATACACAGCCGACCCCTTGGTCGGCTGATTTTATTTTTCCCCAAGGGAACGAATGTGTAAAAAATGTTTTTCAGAAACTGGCTGAATGGAGAGCCTTGAGCCCTTTTGGAGTACGAGCATCCCCGTGAGCTCTGGATCGAGTTTCATCTGCATAAGGGTGACGGGAGCAGTAAACTTTTTTATAAATGCGACATCGACACACTGCCAAATAGGTTTTTCCTTTGTCGCCTTCGGATCATAGTGTTCATCTTTTTTGTCAAATTGCGTTTCGTCAGAATGCGCCTTCCCGACCACCTTTGCAATACCAAACACGCCTGTGGGCTCTGAGCTTGAGTGATAAAACAGGACGAAGTCCCCTACCTCCATATCCCGTGTCATAAAATTCCGTGCCATATAATTGCGCACGCCAGTCCATGCTGTTTTTTTATCTTTTTTGAGGTCGTCAATGGAATAACACGCCCCTTCGGATTTCATCAGCCAATACTTCATATCATTATTCCATTGTACTCAAAAATTTGAGCACCGCCTTCCCGCGTGGAGAGAGTGCGTGACGGATGGTCGCCCATTCACGACGCTTGAGGATCAGTCCAGCAATGGTGAGCTTGCGGATATGTTCAGATCCGGTTTTAAAATTCATCTTTAGTTCGTCACAAATTTCTGTCAATGAACGTTCGGGGTGTCTTTCTAACATTCTTAAAACTTCGATTCTTCGATGGTTCGCTGCCCCCTTCAAAATTCGTTCAAGCTCTTTTGGCTGTTTTCTTCTACCTTCTTTCATGGGCGCATCGTATCACATTCTGTTCTTATTCTCTAATTCTGCAGAATTAGAGAATAAGAACAGAGTAAAACAAAACCTGATCGGTGGCCAGGCTTTGTTTTATAAGCGATGTACTCACTATTGCACTTAGAATCCGAGCTTTTCTTCGACAAGGAGGATGTGGATTTTGCGGCCGGTGAATGCAGGCTCGACTTTCCAAATGAACTCCTTGGCGAGGACGGTGCCTCCCATGTTGACGCTCTTCATGCGTGCGTCTTCAAGCGGGATGACGTGCTGCTCGAGTCTTTCCTGTGCTGATGCGAGGGAGTCAGTGATCTTCTGTGTGCTCACGACGAGGATGACGGTCTGCGAGGTGAAGACGACGTGCGGAAGCTGGCTTCCAGATGCAGAGGCGATGACGATCTCACCGGTCTTGGCGATGGCATGTGCGCTTCCCAAGTAGACGTCGGAGACAACAGAGTGCTTACGGAGCTCGGCCTGCTTGGCGGGATCCTTCTCGGCGAGGATGGCGTCGTGGAGGTTATTCCAGCCGTGACCTCCCTGCTTCAAGACATCAACGAAGCCGATCTGAGAGAGTGTGGTGGAGGAACCGTTCATGACCGAAGCACCTGCTGGAATAAGGGCTTTGATGCGAGCTAGTGCGTCAGCGCCATTGGCAATGACCTCAGGGAGAAATCCGCGATCAGAGAGATTCTTTACTGTTGTTGCAACAGTATCTTTGGATGCGAGTGTGTCGTATGACATATGATTTTTGTGATTTAGGTATTAAGAAAACTGCTTGGCTCGATGACGGGCCATCTATCCGATAAACGTGCTACTTCTTGGGAGGCAGACCTACCGAGAGCTTCTTGAGGAGCTCGGCCATATAGCCGACGTTCACGCTATAGATGACCTCTTGCCCCATGCGCGTACTCACGACGAGTTCCGCCTCTTTCAGAATCTTGAGGTGCTGAGAGACAGCCGGCTGCGGGAGCTTCACGAGCTTCGCGACCTCACCCACGGTGTGCGGACCCTTCATAAGGGCCTGAAGCACAGTGAAGCGGTTCTCGTTGCCGATCCCCTTCCCCAATCGCGCCATCTCCTTGCACAATTCTGACATATGCGAATATTAGCATATATAGATATATGAACGCAACGAGTTATACACAATGAAACCTTAATTAAAAAGAACCGTTAATTATTTTTTTGGAAGAGATTCCCAATGAACGCAAGAATATTCGCTCCAATTCCAATAAGTATTCCGACTATCACCGCCCGTCCTACGGTATACCAATATGGAGAGATGAAGAAACCTAAAATCAGACCGACAATTAGACCCACAGTGGCTCCTCCCCAAATAGCAGATTGTTTATTTTCTTTCATAAAAATCAAACTCTTACTTAGTTTCCTTTTTCTGAAGCACTCCAGCGAGGATAATTCCAAATAAAAGTACAGTAAATATTATTAAGAATGAGAGAAATAAATTCTTTTCTTCATCTTTTATGGAGATTGCTTCGTCTGCTACTGTGGTAGTGGTTATTGTCCCGCTTGTGGCCAGACTAGCCGTTGCAGTTATGACACTGTACGACTCCCCACGAATTGCAGCTTCGACTACTTTTTGTGAATCAGCGTAGGATTCCGCAGGAGATTTTCCACCGGGATATCTCGGCTCATAATAAGTGCTTTGAATATAGTCCTGTTGTGCTTTTATACCCTCACCTTGAGCCAAAGCCAGGGCTGGAAGGAATCCAAGTGAAAGAGAACCATAAAGGAGAATCGCAGGGATGTTTATTTTCATGTTTACTTCAGGAATACAAACTATTCGACATTAATATTTTACACCTTTTAAAGGACCCAGGAAATGGGTCCGAATACGAGGCGTCTTTCGTAAAGAATCTCTGGAGCCGTACTCAGTGTACGGTGACAGAGTTCGAGCGAAAGCAACGAAGTAGGCGGGCCTATTTCATGAGTCCGAACGTAAGTAAGTACTCAAAAAGGCCTGCTTGTAGGATTCAAAATCACCACTAATGAGCGACTCGCGGATGTTGCGCACAAGGGAGACAAGGAAATGAATATTGTGAATCGCCGCCAAGGTCCCCGCGAGCGACTCCCCTGTACGATAGAGATGAGAGAGGTAGGCACAGGTGGCGAACGAGCAGGTGTAGCACGCGCAGTCTTTCTCTATAGGCTCGAGGAGTTCGCGGAACTTGGAATTCTGAAGGTTCACCTTGCCTGACTTTGTGAAGACTTGGCCGTGGCGCCCCATGCGGGTGGGGATCACGCAATCGAAGGTGTCTATCCCCTGCTCGACACCGAGGAAGATATCCTCGGGCTCGCCGATGCCAAGAAGGTGGCGCGGTTTGTCCTCGGGAAGAATGGCGTCGACCCAGCCCACCGCAGTGGCGATGTCTTCTTTAGTGAATGAGCCTCCGATAGCGTATCCTTCGAAGTCCATGGCGCCGAGGGTCCGCGCACTCTCTTCACGCAGATGTTTGAATTGTCCACCTTGGACGACTCCGTAGAGCGCTTGCATCCCCTTCGTCCCGCCCTTGGCGTGAGCTTCGACACAGCGCTTGGCCCAGCGGTGGGTACGCTCCATCGCGGCTTTCTGGTACTCCTCTTTTTCAGTTGGTGACGTGCACTCGTCGAATGCGACGATGATATCCGCGCCGATGGCCCGCTGGATCTCCATCGATCGCTCGGGTGTGAAGCGGTGCTTCCCCCCATCGCGATGCGAGGTGAAGTCGACGCCTTCTTCGTCGATCTTCACGAACTTCCCTCCTTGCGCTGTCTCTGCCGAGATACCTTTGTTCGGAGTTTCGCCCGCGACCTCGCCCTTAGCGACTTTGGAGACAGCATTCCCAAACGCAGCACCGAGCGAGAAGACTTGGAATCCTCCCGAGTCGGTCATGGTGGGACCGTTCCAACCCATCATCTTCGCGACTCCCCCAGCCTTCTCGACAAGCTCGTGCCCAGGGTCGAGGTACAGATGGTAGGCGTTAGCGAGGAGTCCCTCGGGCTTGATGGGTGCGAGTTCGGGCATGGAGACGCCTTTCACGGTCGCTTGAGTGCCGACAACGAGAAATGCCGGAGTATGGATGTCTCCGTGAGGCGTGTGAATGATACCCGCACGGGCAAGTGGTGTCGGGCCTTTTTTCACAATCTCGTAGCTGAATCGGTCGGTCATAGCGCTATCCTACAGGTTTTATGCCGTTCGGACAAAGAAAAACGGAGGCCAAAGCCTCCGTTTGATGTCGATCAAAAGCGTATAAGCATCCCATTTCTCCACTCACAGATACATGGGAAATCTTTGTTGCGATATTCTTCCTCATCCGGATACCCATCAATGTAGAGGATGCAGATGATAGCGTTGGCATCAGCATATGTCTCGATGATGTGACACTCGATGGTTCTCTTCATGCGAAAGAAAATGTGGACGAAGCCATTCCCCTCGTCATCTTCATCATCCGTCTCGACGATGTCAGCATCCATGACTGCGTCGGGCGAGTCGATCAACACAGCGACGTGGAGCGACGCGATGTCGCTCGCGCACAAAGAGAGTGAGTAGCAATAGTTCTTACCTTCGTGAATTCGGACCAACGAACCACCGAGTAGGTCTCCGAGATAGACAGATGGGTCGTCAACGTGTTTCTTTCGTCGAGAATCAAGAGATATGACATTGTTCACAGCGCGGACCCCACACAATGTGCATGACTCACTTGAGCATACCTGACTCCTCACCATTGTCAAAAAAAGCCCGCTGTTACGCGGGCATTCGGTGGTGACCAAAGTTGTAATCATCAACGAGATCTTTCACCTCAAGAAGATTTGCCATGAGATACGTGAGCTCATCGATGAAGCGGTGCATCACATGGAGTGCATGCTCTTCATGCGGACTATATCCTCTTGGGACAGCAAATATTTTATGAATTTTGTAATCCATCCAGAGTGCATTGAATAGCGCCTTGAGCATAGGGTCTTTCTCAACCATACGTACGTATTGTTGTTCAGATATTGTTAGGCTCATCCATGCAGTTCGTCGAGCCGTGTGATAAATCTCACTATACGTTCGCCGGAGCGCAACTATTGTTCCCATGTGCATACTCACATTAGTGTACTGTGAAGTTGTTTGGAAACTTTCGTACATCCTTGTACGTACTATGAACAAAAATTTGTATCGTTCGAAGATACTCGAGAGTTTTTCGAAGACACTCTCGCTCATCCTCTTCGAGTTCTGGGGCATCTATGGGAGGAAGGACAGACGACTGTTTGTACTCTCCCCAATAGAATTCCAAAAAACACAAAAGACGCCAACTGCTCACTACGGTACGAATCTTTTCATGCTCGCTGACAGAAAAGAATTTACTTACCTGTGTATCAGCAATAGCCATGAGGTCCGAGCGTGAGAGCCTGGAAGAAATGATATATCCGTGTGAGTGGAGTACTCGCAACATGTCAATGATCTCCGAAATGCTTCCAACAATATTCCTATCATGAATAGAGAAAAAGAAAAGGCCGCGAAGCATTAAAGCTCCGCGGCAATATGTGTATGAACAACTACATACTAAACCCCATCGCCGTATCCAAGACTTCGTGCGAAGTCTTCGCGAGTACGCTCTCCGTCACCACTCTTCAGCCTTTTCAGGCAATCATCGGTCATACGAAGAAAGTGCACATACTCTCGCACACAGCGACGGTCGTCTGAGCGCACAAGGTTCAGATATTCAGGATGGCGTTGATGCTGCTCGATCTGGGCAGACACAATACTCAATGCCACTCGCTTGAGTTGCGAATCAGCATCGACAGTTCTGATAGAGCGACGCTGCCCTCGCCCAAGGATCACTCGAAAGACATACTCTCGAGCAAGAATCTGATCGCTATCTTCGCCTTGCACATTCCCTTCGACTATTTCTGCGTTCCCTGGAGGTTCTTCTACTTCACGGTGCAACGCGCGACGTCTTGGCATGCTCATAACCTTCCCTCCACACCTATGAAGAACAAGAGACTGGAAGAAAGTTTACAACCTGCACACAAAATGAAAAGCGGAAGAAGGAGAGTTATCCCCCTTTTGAAAGTCCACGAAGATATGCGAGTGACCCATGAAGTCCTCCCAGATCGCCAAGTTCAGAATGGACGAGTCGTGGATGTTCTGGAAATACATGAAGAATGCCTCGAAGGTATTCAGCGACGCGCTCTGCCTTAATCCCAATTTTTTTCATCATTGATCCCCCAAGAACGACGACGTGCGGCGACCAGTGAACAATTGTGTTATTGATCCCGTATGCGGTAACGCGCGCCATCTCGTCCCAAAAAGCATCGTCGGTAAGTTCATAGGGCTTTTTTCCATACCGTTGTGTCAGTGATGTTCCAGATACCATTCCTTCAAAATCGATTCCTTGCCCCCCCACGCTGGTTTCTCTGAGTTTTCCTCCCGCATCGATAATTTGGTGCCCTGGTTCAAAGCCATATGCAGAAACATCGATACGACCGTTCACGAGTCTCACACCACCCACCCCTGTAGAAATCGTGATATACGCAACAATCGGCGCATCCTTCCCTGCTCCCACATGTGCCTCTCCGAGACCAACCATCGCTGTGTCGTTTTCGATTGAGACTGCACATTTGGCAATCTCAGATAAGCGAGCCTTAAGAGGTTTTCCAATCCACCCAGGAAGATTTGGGGCGCCGACGAGCGTGGATTTTTCTTTATTGAGCGGACCCGCAATACCGCCTGCGACACCAAGCGGGGTTTCACCTCTAGAGAGAGTCTCAAATGCTTTCGCAAATGCTTCCATCCCAAGATCAAAATCTTTTGGCGTATCGAGAATGACGGGTTCCGCAAAATTTTGTGCATCATCACTTCTCGCTATACGCATTTTTGTTCCACCAATATCAAAAACAATATACATAGTTGCGTGTATTAGACTTCTTCGCGCTTCTTCCCGAGGAGGGCTCGTGTGTGCGTTTTGTAAGACTCCACACCCGGTTGATCAAATGGATCAACAGACAGTAAGTGTGCAAGAAGGATGGTTGATTCCATGCGCATGGCCATGAACGCACCGAGTGTTTTTTCGTTCACTTCACCAAAAGAAAGATGACAATGCAGAACTCCTGCATCGCGATAAGACATCTGTAGACCACGAACAACAATCTCGCGAAGTTCTGCTAATGTTTTGCCGTGGTAGACGGATGGCGCGACATCTCTGCGCAACGTGACACTATGAATGACCAAGAACAGATCTCGTGGGCCATCAATGACATACTGTTCAATCGAGTGAAGATCTGTGGAACCCAGAGCGACTTCAGGCAAAACCCCCACACGCTTTGACCCCAAACGTTTTCCCGTTGATTCAGCGATGAGTTGTCTTTGCCACTTTCCGAGGGTCTCAAGGCGAGGGTCAAAATAAAAATCAATCTCTCTGTGGACGCCCTTTTCATGCATCACGTATGTCAGCGCTGCGAGCACAGAACCAGGGTCAGAAAATATTGGTGATTTCCATGCTCCCTCAAGATACTCTTGGGCGCCTCGGAGCAAAGCGTCGATATCAACTCCAAGGAGTCTTAAAGGAATGAGCCCAACGGCACTGAACACACTATACCGACCTCCAACCGCTTTTGGTATTCCAAAGAATTTCCAACCATTTTCTCTCGCACGTGCATCAAGGGGTGTTCCTTCCCCTGAGATCGCAATAACACGATCACGAATATCTCCATATTTTGCCTCAAGGATCGTCAAAACGGCTGTGGTGTTGGCGTCAGTCTCGGTTGTTTCACCAGATTTAGATATCGTGACAACAAGAATATCTCCACGCTCAAGGCGCTCTTCAACCAGGCGCTCTTCAAGAAGTGTTAGCCGTTCAGGAACAAGAGTGTCAAACACCATCACACGGCGGCGAAGCCCGAGTGCATCAACGATGGCTTCTGTCCCTAGTGATGATCCTCCAATTCCTATGAGAATAAGGAGTTGTGGCTCCCCAACAACATCGACAAGACGTTCTGCCATATCACGAATAGTCTTTTGAAACGGCAGGAGCAGTGGTGCATATTGATGATGGATACTGTCTGCGCGAGATTTTCTCTGGACGATGTCACGTCGTTTTTCTCCAAGTCGAAGTGAGAGCTCTCGAAGAGCAGACTCGGGAATACGCATTGTTTCTTTCCATGTTGGATAGATCATCATAGATATCTTTACATATTATGCCCGAAGGAAGGCTCTTGGGGAATAATGTTCAGTGATCGTAGCTTGTTTAAATACAGAACAACGGTGCGAATATATTCAGCGTGACTCCATGTTAACGGTGCCGCAGAGAGATGATCCTTCGTGTACGGATTCATTTGCTCTGGAAGAATTCCGGTGGGCCCGGCAATATCCACGCACCAGTTGAGCCACTCTCGCGCACGATCGAGGTCTGCGTCTGATCGCGCTTTCTCGATTGTATACTGAGCCATCCATAGCGATGTAATGATCCATGGGTTCCCTGGCTCATTAGGGGCTATGCGATAGTATTGGTCTCCTGCATACCGAGCGATCCCACCGACTGGAGTATGGAGTGTTAAACGCTCTATGGTGTGTTCAAACGCACGATCAAGACGAGCGTCACCGGGAGGAAGCACGCCAAAGACATATACCCCATACGCACTTGATGCATCGGGTTGAGTCTCGTACTGGGTGAATGATCCATGATCATTGGTGACAATGGTCTTCCAAAAAAGCCCAGACCGATCATCATACAGGTGATTCATAATAGACCGAGATACTTCTGTCGCAGTATGACGGAAATTGTGTTCGTTTCGTGTGTGCCCCAACAGTCCAGAAAATTCAGCAGCGGCCTCAAGCCCAGCATAGACACTTGCCGCAGTAAATGTATGTACACCCCATTTTTCTTCCCACAGATTGTAGCTTTGTTTTGGGAGCCCGGTATACGGGTCGCGATAGTTCAAAAGAAACTTCGCAGCAGGCAAAATCATTGTGTGATACAGCGATTCGATAAACTCAAGATCGCGTGTCATTTCATAGTGCTGCCAGAGTGCCCAAAGAATGAGCGCAGTTTCATCTTCTTGAATCGGGAGTTCGGTTTTCCCATCAATAATCCATGGATGCCAGGAAGACCCTAGCGATCCATCTGATCGATTGCGGTGCATGAAATACCCTTCAGGTTTCATTGTTTTTGCGGCAAATTCAAAGAAGCGCCGAGCACTGTGTCGATCGCCGATTTGGTCGAGGGCAACGGTCGCAAAAGCAGCATCACGAGGCCACACATACGCATACGTATCACGGCCAGATTCGAGCATGTCCGTGTCTCCCGATGCAATCACTGCACCGTGCCGATCAACATGACTTCTGAGGTAGAGCTGCGATTTTTTAAAGAGTTCAACAGCTCCTTCTGATAATCCATAAAATCGATTGGGGTACCGGTCTACCCATGCTTTCCAAAAATCATGACTTCCGGCACTGACATGTTCTGTCCCCATCTGAAGGACTTCTTCATGCAGCGCTTTTGCATCTTCAATAGACTCTCCTACAGTAATCCAATATTCACCTTGTTTTTTCTTTTCTGCCTCAACTTGAAATGTCAGACCGATTGTTGAGTCAACGCTTCCGTGTTCAATGGGATTTTTTTGAAGGACGCCATCTTCAGCATCCTTGTATGTCCCCTCTTTTCCTTCGATATGGAAAATACCTGTTGTGTATTCATCAAAGGGCGTTGCGCCTACCCGTGCGTAAATATGAAAGACTCGGCGACCCTCATAATGAATCACGGCATTATCCCGTGGATCGAAATACGCCGTATCTCCACGCTCGCTATGATAGAGCTCAAATTGCTGGTTAAAAAATACTTTGATCGTTCGCTCTCTTTTTTCTAGATTCTCAATGGTGATGCGTCGTAGAAAAATATCTTTTTCATGATAGAGCGAATCTTCAAATGTCACCACTACTCGGAGTCGGGGGTGCTCTAAACGAATTGTCCCTGTCCATCCCACATCAACGCTTGTGCGAATCGTCCACTCGCCACTATGTGTCCAAGAGAACTGTCCTTCGACAAACACACCAATATTGTGTGCGAGGCGTCCGGCGATGTGGTTCTCAAGCCCTACGTAGGGATAATAAAAATCTCGTATCCGTGCAAAACGATCAAGGAGAACGAGAACATGCCGATTGCCGTAAGAAAAGGCGCGAGGCATACAATACTTATGTTTTACGAGGCTTACGATGGAGCGTTCTTCGCCCCTCATGAAGGACCTGAATTTGCTTTGCAGTCTTCACGTTCACCTGAATTGGCGATGGTAAATTATCTTCATGCATACCTTCTGAATGAGCATGTTCGTGTTTGTTCGAATGTGAGGGAGGAGTATTCACAACATAGGGTGCTTGTGATTCATGTTGTGTATGGTGAAGCTTCGATTCTCCCCCTTTAGTAATCTGAAATGGTGAGCGGCGCTTTTCTTGATCTTCTATTAACCGCATCCGCATATCCTGAAGAACGTTCGCATATGCGATAAACGCATCGTACGGACTTTCGTATGGTGAGAAATATTTATGAACGTCTCCATCGCTCCACCATTTTGTACACATGTAATAAAAATGATCGCTCGTTGTAAGTTTTCTCCAATCTGTAATGAGCGCAGTATCCCCGGTAGACATGACCTCGTCACGCATGGCGAAAATTTTCCCTATCGCATCGTGTTGAATCCCATTTCCGAGCCACGCAGAAAGATCGCGTTCGACATCTGCCCAGCTCATATAATGAGGAACATCGACAGATCCGACAGATGGATACATATCTGCTGCTTCAGAAACAGTTTTGAAATTATTGTCTGGATGCTTCAATATTTCTCCGGGGAGCGCTCGGAGGAAATGGAAAATTCCTGTGTCTTCCCACTGATGCTCACCAAATGTTTCATAGTCCATGAAGAGATTTACAACGGTCCCATTGCCATTGACCGCATTGACCCACTGTGCAAATTTTTCTGATGAAAGTGGCCACTCGCTCCATGCACGAGATGAAAAACGAAAAGCAATATCATCTGAGAGGCGGTAGTTTTTGAGAAGAAGTTTGATATTCCCTTTTGGTGGAGAGTACACAAAGTTAGGGCTTCGCCATCCGAGCACATGATCTGCACCCTCTGCAAGAATGGCTTTGTATCGAATTCCAATCTGCTCTTCGGCTTCTTTGGACGAAAGAAATTCGGCAAGGTCATTGTGATATATGAGTTCAGTGTTTCGAAAACTCGAAGGAGTAACACCAAAAAGTGACTTCACTTTATCTCGATGCATGCACACCTGTTCGACAAATTCAGCTTTTGAATAGAGGAATGAAAGCGAGTGACAGTATGTTTCGCTCAATATCTCAACTTGTCCAGTCGCAATAAGTTTACGGAAAGACTCAAGAACATCAGGACCCCAATCTTCCATTTGCTCCATGAATACACCAGAGAGTGAATAGGTAATCTTGAGATCGGGATGCTTTTTGAGAAGATCGAGCCATACAGCATTTGCAGGCAAATAACATTTTTCTGCAACCTTGCGAAAGACCTTACGATTGTTTGTGTCGCGCTCCCCTTCATCATTAAAATAGTGATGATCCTTTCCTATATCAAAGACGCGATATCGCTTGAGCCGATACGGCTGATGGACTTGAAAGTAAAAAACAACGGATGGCATAGGGTCGAAAAAATATCACCTCGCAATTTGTTCGTATAATACCATACATTTTCCTGCAGCCTCCTCCCAAGTCGCACGACGAGCATCCTCATGGCCATATTCTTTAAGTGCTTGGTGAAGGTGGCGCTCGCGAAGGACCGTGAGGATCTTGTCAGCCATATCATCGGTGTCCCAAAAATCACTTTTGAGCGCATTTGGAAGCACTTCTGCCACACCTGACTGCTTCGAAATGAGGACTGGCGTGTGGTTCGCAAGAGCTTCGAGAGGAGTGATGCCGAAAGGCTCTGATACCGATGGCATCACAAAGAGGTCTGCAGCACGGTAGAGGCGGAGAAGTTCGTTTCCTCGCAGAAAACCAGTGAAAAAGAATCGATCGGAGATCCCCATCTCAGAAGCAAGGCGAATCATTTGACCCTCCATGTCTCCGCTTCCTGAAACAACAAACATTACGTTTGGATTCACATCAAGGACTCTACGAGCCGCCTTTACAAAATAATCAGGTCCTTTCTGAATGGTGATACGTCCAACAAAGAGGACGATCTGCTTCCCTGCATCACGAATCCACTTTAGGGTGTCATCAATTGTGGCAACATGTTCATCAATATCGATTCCGTTGTGGACGACAGAAACCTTGTCAGGGGAAATACCGTAATGCTGAATGATGGTGTTTTTTGTGTGATGAGAAACCGCAATAATGCAGTCAGCGGCATGCATGCCTTTACGCTCTGCATCATAAATATGCTGATTGGGATGCCCTGCTGTACGATCAAACTCCGTCGCATGGACATGGACGATGAGGGGCTTCCCTGAGATCTCCTTGGCGGCAACGCCAGCAGCAAAAGAAAGCCAGTCATGTGCGTGAATGACATCAAACTGCTCTCGTTTCGCCAACGCGCGAGCGAGATCCCCGTAACGCTTCACCTCTTCAAACAAATGAAGTCCGTACATTCCGACCTTCCCAGTACGTTCAAGTTCCTCAAGATAAGATGATGAGGTAACGTAAGGATGTAGGAGAACTCCTACACGAGAAAATTTTATTTTTTCTAGATTCGCAAATCGAATATCAAGAAAGTTGTGGTGAAGTCCCGGAAGTTCTTTTGGGAGAACAAAAATAATTTTTGTTTTAGCGGTTGCAAGTGCTTTTGTGAGTCCATAGCACGCGGTCCCCAAGCCCCCACTATTGTGTGGAGGAAACTCCCAACCAAACATAAGGACGCGAAGGTTCTGCCTTGCCATATGAAGGAACTTCTTTATTGTATCAGGGCTTGGACAAATTTACTGGGGAAAACTTTATATAAAAGTGGAAAACTTACCCTTTCAAAAATATTTCAGTGTGTTCTAGGTCCTCATTTGGAGCAGCTTCAATAAGCGAGAGCGGGACATCCTTCCCGTCGACGGTTGTCCTTAGTGCGGTTGTGGTACCCGCCGGAAAATGTACAAAAAACCGAGCAGGTACCTCACCTCCTGGACATTCCCCTCCTTTAAAGCTTCGTACAAAGGCTATCGTTGCACGGCTTCCATCTGGCAGAATTGTCACAGTGTGTTCCAAAAGATGGCATGGGGTTGGGAGATTGATCTCTCCAGCGAGCAAATGTTCTCCGTTACGATATGCGTGTTTTGCAGTAATCAGTGCGGGGACAGCAATATCGTTTACCGGAGGAGTGACACTGGTAGGTTCTTGTGGGATCGTAGCGCCGCGGAAAAATACGTAGAAAAGTGCGAGTAGCGCGACGACGAGAACAATGACGATCATTCGAGTATTTTTCTTATCCATATATACTATTGTACCTCCTCACAGAAGAAAGCAACACATAGTGACAATCCCCTTGTGGGGACATAACTATGCGGCTCAAAAAATGGCCTGAATTATACCTGTCCCATGAACATTGCTCTATGAAAGAATGAGAGTGACGATAGGAACGAGACCAGAGTGCCCCAAAATCCAAAGAGTAATGCGAGGCCGAGCACGAGAAGAAATACTCCTCCTGCAATTGAAATCCAAGAAGAAACCCTAAGGAACCACGCGGACCGGAATGCTGCTTCAGAAAACCCTAGAGCAAATAAGAGAAATGGAATACCGATCCCAAGGCCGTAGACCATAAGAAGTATCGCTCCGCGTAGTGCCGTCCCTTCCGTTGAAGCGATGACGAGGATCGACCCAAGAATTGGACCGAGACATGGGGTCCACCCTGCTGCGAAGGCAAGACCTACCAAGAATGCTGAAAATGGAGACCTCACTGCTGGGAGCGAAATACGAGGAGCGACGCGAGATGCAAGCGCAGGGACATGAATGACTCCAAGAAGAAGGAGTGAAAAGAGGACAACAATGGCTCCTCCCATGCGCATCAGGGAGTCACGGTGAGCAATAAAAAAGCCTCCAAAAGATCCCGCAAAGAGACCGAATATCATAAACACGAAGATAAACCCGAGCACAAATCCGAGAGCACGCAAAAAAACATTCCGTCGTGAGTCGAGTCCAGCTCCAGTTGTAAGCCCCAAAAATGCCGGAAGGAGCGGAAGCGTACATGGCGCCAAAAATGTGAGGATGCCTGCGATAAGTGCGGTTCCAATATTGAGATCAATCATAGTATGAAAACACCAGAGAGTTCTCTCTCTGGTGTTTTAGTATACAGCACTTTGGTCCGTAGGACTTATGATGTTTTGTCTTTTGTTTCGATTTCTACTCTGCGCGCAGACACGAGTTCTGGCGTATCAATATCAGGGGTACGTTCTGTGATCTTCAGAAGGAGTTTTTTGAGAAACTCTTCGGCGTTTGATTTCTCTTTTTCTGCCGCCTCCTTTTCTTTCACATCTTTGATTTCAGCATAAATTCCCATCACCTTTTTGACATATGAGGCATCTGTTGCTGATCGCCCAGGAAGATTGAGCCATTCAGAGGCCTTTCGAGGACCCATGTTGTATGCAAGAAGTGCCTCTTCAACAGAAAGAAATCCATATTGATCTTCGAGGGCTCGAAGATACTTTGTTCCAGCCAAGATATTTTCAAATGGGTCACGGATATCTTTTGCCCCCATATAGCGGGCGGTCTTGGGCATCAGTTGCATAAGCCCCTTTGCGCCAACGTGGCTCGTCGCCTCGGTCTTTCCGCGAGATTCAACGACAATCACTGCAGTAATGAGGTCTTGGTCATACTCATTCAAGTGAGCAATGGGTTCAATGATGTGGCCATACTTCTCTTCAACACTGCATGCCACAGAAAGCTCATACGCATAGGCACTTTCAGAGAGAAGGTAGTCCTTACACGTCTTTTCGACCTCCTCTGCGAGGGCCAGACGAGGGAGCGCTACTCCTACCATAACGGCAGTGGCTGCAAGGGTCATAAGAAATGCCAAAAATCCAGGCATTTGAACATTGGGTTGATTCATAGGTTGGGTCATGCCCGCAGGCAGCATGATAGACACATTATATCACAAACCCCAAACATAGTCAATGGTGTGGGACACCCATTGGGGTACCGCGGCATTGTACAGAGCTCACATATTATGGCAATACCCTCTATCCACAAAATGTCAGAATTACGGCTTAAAATAATAATATTTTAGTAACTGTGGTGTAATATTTTTTGCCTTTTTATGCA
Source organism: uncultured Candidatus Saccharibacteria bacterium (assembly GCA_964622275.1). Lineage (GTDB taxonomy): Bacteria > Patescibacteriota > Minisyncoccia > Phycocordibacterales > UBA6899 > CAYPEZ01. The sequence goes on along the minus strand of CAZUMX010000003.1, from coordinate 35,306 downwards.
TGTGCTGCCTGCTTACACTAGTGTTTTGCTGTTGGGGCCTCTTTGACAGAGTTCTGTGTTGGCATAGCCCATATCCTTCGATAACCGACTAGGCTTTGGGGTGTTTTTGGATATACTGATGGTGTTTCTGGACTCACCACTCCCCTTTATGACCCCAATGGACGCCTTTACCTATATTGTGCTCTTTATCGCCATCTATTTTCAGGTGTTCCTTTATGTCACCCTCTTCTTACACTATAAGAAGATACGCAATGAACGAGCTCGAGGAAAAGAGCTCCTTATGAGGGAAAAGTGGCCAACAGTGACTGTCATCGTCCCTGCATACAATGAAGAAAAGACCATTGGAGGCACAATTGAGTCACTCCTCAATCTCGACTACCCAAAGGACAAACTTACGATTATGGTTGTGTCTGACGGTTCAAGTGACCGCACATTTGAGGTGGCGCAGTCATATATACCCCTCGGGAAAGGTCGCCTCGAGGTCTACCGTAAGGAAAATGGTGGGAAGTTTAGCGCACTCAACTTTGCTCTCGAAAAGACCACGAGCGACCTCGTTGGCTGTCTTGATGCAGATTCGTTTGTGACACCGGGTGCCCTAAAGGTTATTGTCCAATATTTTGACGATCCAAAAACTATGGCTGTATGCCCTTCAGTGCAAATCTGGAAAGCAAAGACTATTCTTCAGAAAATACAAGCAATAGAGTTTTTGATTGGAGCACTGACAAAGAAAATTTTTACCTTTCTTGGTGCTGTCTATGTTACTCCGGGTCCTTTCTCTATTTATCGAAGATCGGTCTTCCAAACAATTGGTGGATTTAAGCACGCATTTGGCACAGAGGATATGGAAATTGCCCTCCGTATGCAATCGCACCATATGAAAATCGAGACGGCACAAGACGCATTAGTGTATACCGTCGCACCCGCCACATTTCGAACACTATATAAGCAACGTGTTCGCTGGGTATCAGGACACCTCAAGAACACGATTCTCTCTTATCGATTTATGCTCTTCCGCAAACAGTACGGGAACCTTGGAATGCTCGCACTCCCACTGACCTTCATTACTGTTGGAACGGCACTCTTTTTCTTTGGATACGGAATCTATAATTTTGGACACGGGGTATTCGACATGGTTGTCCGAGCATTTTATGCGGGAATCCATTGGGGGACACCAACATTTGAATGGTTCTTTGTCGGGAGCGGAATGAAACGTATTCTGATCTACAACATGCTCATGCTCACGTTTATCTACCTGTTTCTCTCTTCGAGGCTCACACACCGTCGTTTCCATTTGCAAGGAGGAATGTTGTATTTTGTCTTTATGTACGGACTCATCGCCCCATTGTGGCTCGCAAAGAGTTTGTGGAATCTTTTAACAGCAAAAGAGGCTCCGTGGCGCTAGGGTTTCATTTCTCTTCCCTCCACGGTAGAATACCGACCACATCATATGAACGACCCTCGCGAAACAAATTGGCACATTTATGCGATTGTTTTCGCAATTACCATTTTTATCTTTGGGTCCGCCTACCTTTTGTCTAACTTCTTTTACCAACAACGTCTATCAGATGTTCGTGCTGTGGAACAATCATTGAGCATGAATGTGCTCGCAACGGAAGTTGACTATGCCCTCCTCGCAGACACGATCTGTGACGCCGAATCAAGCGTTCTCTCAGAAGAACTCTCCAATCTTGCTGACAAACTTTCGTATATGGAAGATACTGGGGAAGACAAAGACCGGGTTGCTGAACTGAAAAAGAATTACACACTCCTTCTTGTCAAAGACTACCTTTTAAGCAAAGAAAAGGGGGTGAAGTGCGGCATCCGGCCACCGACAATCCTCTATTTTTACTCAAATACAGGGAGCTGTGCTGATTGTAAGCGCCAAGGATATGTCCTTACCGGTCTTCAGCAAGATATCCCTGAATTACGCATATACGCCTTTGATTACAATCTTGATCTCTCGGTTGTTCGTACGCTTCGTTCTATTTACAGGCTTTCAGGAGAGCTTCCCGCACTCGTCATCGACCGAGTACCTTATTATGGATTCCACGATCGCGAAAGCATCCTGTCCATCTTCCCTATTCTTCGCACATCACTTGCTCAAGGCTCATCAACCCCACCAGCAACAACAACAAAAACCGAAAAATAAGCTAGACATCGTTTTTCCCCATTGTGTCAAGCATGTTTTTCCGATACTATGGTCACTATATTATGATCAGCTCAACTGACTTACGCCAACCTTCTCCAGAAGGAGTTCCCCCTGTGCTAGACCCAAAACCAAAAGAAGAACCAGAATCGCTTGGGAAACATCTCTGGGATATTGTGCGGTATGCGCTGATTGCCGCACTTGTGATTATTCCGCTGCGAATTTTTATTGCCCAGCCATTCATCGTTTCTGGAAAATCTATGTACCCAACATTTAAAAATGGTGAGTACCTCATTGTTGATGAACTGACAAAGCGCACGAGTGGATATGAACGAGGAGATGTGGTCATCCTCCGCTATCCTAATGACCCCTCAGAGTTCTATATTAAACGCGTCATCGGACTTCCTGGCGAGATCGTCACCGCTGTCCCAGGAAAAACAGAAATAACGACAGTATCTGGAGAGAAATTGCTCCTTGATGAACCCTATGTGAAGAACCCTGGAGGACCATCAACAACACGAAAACTTTCTGACACGGAATACTTCGTCATGGGCGATAATCGTGCCCAAAGCTCAGATTCACGTTCCTGGGGACCTGTCCCTGAACGACTTATGGATGGAAAAGCACTGTTGAGACTTTTCCCGCCAACACGAATTGAGCTCCACCCAGGGATCATTGAGAAATTCACCACAGAGTATGAGAAGGACACACCAACGAATGATTCACCATCCTCATAATCAAAATCATCAATATCGTCTATTTATTTAGTGATCCACCATTAGCAACACCATCAGTATGACAGAAAAAAAATCATCAAAAAAGGAAGCAGCTCCCAAGAAGAAAGAAGCACCAACGACACTCAAAGGCATGCGTGACATGACTGGAGAGATGATGCATAAGTATCAGGGATTTTCCGAGAAGGCCGCAGAGATTTGTCTCTATTATGGATTCTCGCCTATCGATACTCCAATCCTCGAGCGTGAAGAGGTCTTCACATCAGGTATTTCAGACGACACCGACATTGTCGGAAAAGAAATGTACACCCTGAAAACAAAGACCAACGATAAGCTTGCTCTCCGCCCCGAAGGCACTGCCCCTGTTATGCGTTCATATATTCAGGACGGCATGCAGTCACTCCCTCAACCAGTGAAGCTCTACTATTATGGTTCATTCTTCCGTCACGAAAAACCTCAGCGAGGACGCTATCGAGAGTTTAAGCAGTTTGGCGTTGAAATTCTCGGGAGTCCAAAGAGCATGTCAGACGCAATGATCATTCATTTGGTCATGACTATTCTCAAAGAAGTCGGATGCCAGAATCTTTCAGTAGAGATCAACTCAATCGGGTGTCGCGAGTGCCGTCCTGCGTATGTTCGTGAGCTCACGCAGTATTATCGTAAGCATATCGCTCGACTCTGTGGAAATTGCAAACAACGCATCAAGTCAAACCCTCTTCGCTTGCTCGACTGCAAAGACGCACAGTGCCTACCATTGAAGGCAGCAGCACCGGAGTCAGTCTCAGCACTTTGTATTCCGTGTAAGCAGCATTTCAAAGAAGTTCTCGAGTATCTTACAAGTCTCGATATTTCCTACCGAATCAACAACAACCTTGTGCGTGGAATCGACTATTACACCCACACAGTCTTTGAAGTCCTAGAAGAAGTCCCGACAGATGAGACCACCGAGGGTGGAGAAAAGAAACGCACCCCACTTGCGATTGCAGGAGGAGGACGCTACGACTATCTCGCACGTGCACTCGGATCAAAGAAAGACGTCCCTGCAGTTGGTGCATCTATAGGCGTCGACCGTGTTATCGCATTGCCGACTTACAATGCTCCTATGCCAAAAATTATCAAGAAGTCGAAGATCTACTTCATTCAACTTGGATTTGAAGCAAAATTACGCTCCTTGGAAGTGATTGAGATTCTCCGGAAAGCACGCATCCCTGTCCTTCACTCTTTGAACAAAGATTCTCTCTCAATTCAATTAGGAAATGCGGAACGTTTGGGACTTCCCTACTCCCTTATTTTAGGACAGAAAGAGGCGCTTGATCGCACAGTAATCATTCGCAATATGGAAAATCGCTCTCAAGAAACAGTAAAAATCTCTGATCTCGCTGAATATATTAAAGAGCATAAAATCGGCTAGATACGGGTTGCTATTCTCCTCCCTCCATGCTAGTATTCCCCGCATTATGGCAATCGTTGCAGAAGTAAAGAAAAACAACACAGAACAGACTGTTTCACTTATTCGCCGCTTCACGAAGCGTGTTCAGGGTTCACGTGCCCTCAATGTGGTTCGCGAACGCCGTTACTTCACTCGTCATGCCTCAAAGCTCGTCAAAAAGAACCGCGCGCTCAAGTCACTCGAGAACCGCAAAGAGCGTGAGCGCCTCTTCAAACTTGGCAAAACAGTCGAGAAAGATAAGCGCCGACGCTAAACAAGGTCATATTGAGGTCCTTGTTGCGAATCATACTGATACCCCGATTCCTCGGGTGCCTTTCCAGCGAATTGCTGAGCACATTTTTACCCCACCCTACACGCTTTCAATCGCTGCTGTCCCATCGCGTCGCGCGCAAGTACTCAATGCAACATACCGGGACAAATCATACAGTCCGAATGTTCTTTCTTTTTCACTTTCACCTCATGAAGGAGAAATTATTTTAAATCTTGTCGAAGCACGTAGACAATACGACGCTGGGTATGCCGAAGGAACATGGGTCTCTTGGGTTGCGCTTCTCGTTATCCACTCCATGCTGCATTTGAACGGAATGCGTCATGGCCGTACAATGGAGAGAAGATTGGAGAAAGTGCTTCAAGCATTTGGCTTTGATGTACGACTCCATGAACCACACACACATGTCCAGACGCATCATCACCGGCATTGATATTGGATCTTCAACCATACGCGTAGTTGTCGCTGAGCAAGCTGAGCATGGTGGATTCCCTCGCATTCTTGGGCTTGGCTCGGCAGAAGCTCATGGCATACGACACGGATACGTGACCGATCCAGAAGAGGCAACGCACACAATCCGCAGAGCACTCGAACATGCGGAGGCACTATCTGGAGTGCGCATTGAAGAGGTGTTTTTGGCGTTCGGTGGGACAGGACTAGAAGCTGAACTCGCAACAGGCACAATCATTGTGCCACGCGCTGATACTGAGATTATGGAAAATGATGTTGAGCGCGCACAACACATGGCGGAACAATCACTCTCCACACAAGCAAACAGGAAAATTCTTCACTCTATCCCTGTCGAATATCGTATTGATGGAAAAGAAGTTTTGGGTCGACCAGTGGGCATGCGCGGTCTTAAGCTTGAAGCAAAAATGCTCATTGTCACTGCACTCGCTCAACACCTTGATGATCTTATTCATGCAGTTGAGGGAGCTGGAGTCATTGTTGCTGATGTGATGGCTGCCCCAATTGCCGCAAGTCTTGTCACCCTCACAAGAGCACAGCAGATGGCTGGGTGTGTCCTCGCGGATATTGGATCAGAAACAACCTCCATTGTCATCTACGAAGGAGGTGTTGCCATTTCACTCCATGTCTTTGCTGTTGGTGGTAACCAAATCACCAATGACATTGCGCTTGGATTCAAGATGAGTCTTGAAGAAGCAGAGCGTGTGAAGACGGGAAAGGTCCCTCCTCCTATCCAAAAAAAGCGCCACGAAGAGATCATCGATGCACGGCTAGAAGATATATTCGAGGACATCAATACTCACCTTCGTACAATCGGACGACAAGAGCTTCTTCCTGCTGGTATTGTCCTTATCGGTGGTGGTGCTCTGACTCTTGGGATAGAAGAATCCGCAAAAGAGACACTTCGGCTTCCAGCGAGGGTTCCAATGCCCGAATTTATGATTGATCCAGAGACAACACTTCCCATTCGAACGCCAACCTGGTTTGTCGCATATGGACTCACCCTCTTTGGCGCTAATGCAGAGCGTGGTGGTTTCCGACGCAAAAGCGGGGGGTTTGCTGGGTTCAAAAAGACCCTTGCGCACGTGTTTCGACAGCTGCTGCCATAAAAGATTTCGTGAGGCTTACCTTGGGAGTTGTCAACTTCCCCTTCTCGCTGGGTTTGGTATGCTAAGAATTATTTTGCAATGGGTTCCCACGACCTCTAGCAGGGCTTGCGTTAGTGGATGCGGGGATGCACAACGATTATTTTTATTATGCCAAAAGTGAATCCAGAAATTGAAGCATTTGCGCGCATCAAGGTCATCGGTGTTGGTGGTGCCGGGAAGAACATCGTCAATCACATGGTGAATGCGAAGGTCAAAGGAGTTGAGTTCATCGCTATGAACACGGACGCTCAAGACCTTCACCACTCATTGGCCAGCCGCAAGATTCATATTGGCAAGAACCTCACTCGTGGCCTTGGGACAGGAATGAATCCAGAGCTTGGGAAACGCGCTGCTGAAGAAACCAAAGAAGAAATCCAAGAGTCACTCAAAGGAGCTGACATGGTGTTTGTCACAGCGGGAATGGGAGGAGGAACTGGCACAGGTGCTGCACCCGTTGTCGCTCGTACAGCAAAAGAACTTGGCGCACTCACTATTGGCGTTGTCACACGTCCTTTCTTTTTCGAAGGAAGCCAGCGAGCGAAGCTTGCTGATATGGGTCTTGCTGATCTTGAAAAAGAAGTTGATGCACTCATTGTGATTCCTAATGACAGACTCCTCTCAAATACCAACAAAGAAACAACCTTCCTTTCAGCTTTCGCTATGAGCGACGAAGTCCTACGCCAAGCTGTCGAAGGAATTTCGAACCTCATCACAACCCCTGGTATTATCAATGTCGACTTTGCTGATATTCGCGCCATCATGAGCGAAGCAGGAACGGTTCTCATGGGCATCGGAACCGCCTCTGGCGAAAAGCGCGCCGAAGAAGCAGCTCGCATGGCGATCAACTCTCCTCTTCTTGATGTCTCAATTAATGGTGCAAAAGGTCTTCTCTTTGCCATTTCAGGTGGTACTGATGTCACAATGCACGAAATTCAGGATGCCGCAAAGATTATCACCGAGAGCGCTGACGCAGGAGCAAAAGTTATCTTTGGCACCATGATGGACGACAAACTTCGAAAGGGAGAGATTCGCATCACAGTTATCGCATCAGGGTTCTCAAGTCCACACTCAAAAGGAACTCGTCAACGTGAAGTCCATGTTCAGAAAGAAGCACCAAAGCAAGAAAAGCGCGAGGAAAAGCCACAGCCTCAAAAAGATCACGAGGCGTCTCTCTTCCAAGAAGAGAAGAAGCGTGAAGAACGAGGAGCAATCTATCACGAGTTGCCTGAGGAACCAGCACCACAGCCAAAACCAAAACCGCAACCAAAGCCTGAACCCAAAGACGATGATGATGACTGGGGTGGAGCTGTCCCTTCGTTCCTTCGACGTTCAAAACTCCGCTAAAAAATCTTTACATGAAAACAGCTCCGTAGATCTTAGGGCATACGGAGCTGTTATATTATCTTGAGCTCTTATTAGCTCTTATTCTTCCTCGTATAAATTTTTTGGTAGGCCATAGGAAGCCATGAGTTTTTTAAACCGTATCGTCCGCTCATTCCTGCTCAAATCTCGAGGAAAGATGATACGATCTCCGATCATCTTTTGGTATTTTGGATAAAACACACAGTAGAGATTTGCGGTGACTGAGATGCTCAAAGCAAGAGCTTCTTTTTCAATATCGAACAGCGGATAATGATCGGTTGGAAATAGCGGTGGCGGGGCATGAAAATTTGACTTGAGAAGTTTCAAAAAATACTTCTGAAAATCTTGCACAAGAGCAGGGTGCCTCTCTAGCACCTGCAACCCCAAAGCAAACAGCCGAAGTTCTCTTTTGCTTAAACTTCGAAGTTTTTGATCAAGTAAATCAAGCCACAACACCGACAAAGAACGCATGGAGACTGGCTTCGCACTCATGAATATCCCTCTTTAAGAAACCAGATGGAGAGTTCTCTGAGAGGAACACTAAAACACAATAATTAAATTGTCAAATTTCAGTAATCCCCAAGATTATACAAACGCCAGCATGTTATAATGCCCACCATATGTACGATCTAACAATTATCGGTGGAGGCCCAGCAGGTGTTTCAGCCGGAGTATACGCAGCTCGAAAAAGACTCAAAACACTATTTCTCACACTCGACTTTGGAGGTCAGTCATCAGTTTCTGAAGACATCCAAAACTGGATTGGGTTCCCTCATATTTCAGGCACAGAACTCGCAAAATCACTCGAGAATCACCTTGAGACATACAAGGCAGATATTGTAGATGTACATAAAGGCACGACCGTCACGAAAATAACAAAAATTGATGGTGGATTTTCAATCGAGACTGATGGTGGAACATTTCAATCCAAAACTGTTTTGGTGACTACTGGAAGCAAGCGCCGAAAGCTTGATATTCCAGGCGCAGATGAGTACGAGCACAAAGGGATTACCTATTGTGCATCATGTGATGGACCACTTTTTGCAGGACGCGATGTCGCAGTGATCGGTGGCGGTAATGCGGGATTTGAGACAACAGCACAGCTCGCCGCATACACAAACAAGGTGTATCTCCTCAACCGTACAGAAACATTCCGTGCGGATGAAGTCACGGTCAAACGCGTTGGAGAGAATCCGAAGGTACAGATTGTCTTGAATGCGATCCCGACAAAAGTTGAAGGTGACCAATTCGTCAAAAAGCTTTATTACAAAGACGCAAAGACTAATGAAGAAAAAGTTCTGGATGTAGGCGGAATCTTTGTAGAGATTGGTCTTGTGCCAGCAACAGACTACGTAGAAGGACTCGTTGAACTGAACCCATACAAACAGATTGTTGTGAACCCAAAGAATCAGCAGACGAACACTCCAGGAATCTGGGCTGCTGGTGACTGTACTGATGGAATCTATCACCAGAACAACATCGCTTCAGGCGATGCGGTCAAAGCGCTCGAAGATATCTACCAGTATCTTCACACACGATAAGAGACCTCTGCACTGCTCTGAACGTAAAACAAAAACCCCCCTACTTTTAAAAAGTAAGGGGGGTATGGTTTTGTTTGGCCTCTCCCAAATATTGCGACTCGAGAGTAACCTCGGTGTCACAACTTTGGTGGCGTGTGAAGCCTACGAGACCGCACATGTAACTCCTTTGGTGAGTGTGCTTTTCTGTTGTTAATACTATCATAGTAATAAAATTCTGTCAATAGGCTACGGACACCCCTATGCCCCACTGGTATGAGACATAAAAAACACCCTCTGCCGCATGACAGAGGGTTTAATGAAGAAAGTTTATTCCTCTTCGAGAATAAAGCTTGAAAAGATCAGGAGGGCGGCGAGGACCCCGTAAACCATGAGAACAACACGTTCTCCGAGCGAGTGTCCGCCCGTAAATAATCCATTCATGTACATCGGACCAATCACAAAACCAAGTATTACTCCAAGTTTTTGTAAGAGCTCAGTCACTGAGTACTTCCTTAGATGATGACCCGAGTAGTGATACTACGGTTAGGAATCATTTCTGTAAAGCGAATTTATTCCTCAACAGGAAGTGGCGATTCATCAATATCAATTGGCGTTGTTGTGGCTTCGGTAGATGTCGCAACAGGAGCGGCCACGAGCTTTTTCTTTCCAAAATACTCCGGGGTCTCCTCCCCCATCCAATCAATGAGTTGGCGCATCACATACGTCGCACCAAAGGTGTTCCCTTTAATTCCACGCTCCATCACAAGCGCAAATGCGTATCGAGGTTTTTCATACGGAAAGAACCCTATGACCCAAGAATTGACGCGATTTTTTGTTACTCCAAGCTCTGCTGTCCCTGTCTTTGCGGCAATAGACACATATGGATTATTAAGCCCGTTGGCCGTCCCCTCGAGCACCCCTTTGCGCATTCCTTCATGAATCGGTGTGAAGTTTGCATCTGGAATATCAAGACGTGTTGTTTCGAGTTGCCAAGATGGAACATCGTGTTCGAGATGTATTTGAGGGAGTTTTCCTCTTCCTGCAATGAGTCCTGCCTCTTTGATCGCTTGGAGTGGAGTAATCTGTACTCCGTACTGACCGATTGCAGTAAAGTATGTGTCTCCGATGCGCCACGGGTCTCCTGGGAATACTCTGTCTTTCCATTCTGGGTCAGGATAGTTTCCTACGCCTTCGCCACGCAACTCAATGCCTGTTGTTGTTCCAAAACCAAACATATTGGCATACTTTTTTAAACGATAGATACCAAGTCCTTTTTGCCCCTGGAATCCCCCACCAAGCTCATAGAAATAGACGTTTGAACTCCAGGCAATTGCCCGACGCATATCAAGTGACCCATGGGCTTTCCTCCAGTCATTAAACTGAGTGTAAGCTCCCGGGAGAAACGGGTTTGGGACTCGAATCGATCCTGAGGAGTAAATCTCCGTCCAGGGCGTAATAATCCCCTCTGTGAGCCCTCCTAGGGCGACAATGGGCTTTACGATCGATCCTGGAGCATACAGCCCTGCAACAGCGCGGTGGAGGAAGGGCTTCGCTTCATCTGTGTTGTATTTAGCGATTTGAGCGGTATTGGTCCCAGCCGTCATGATATTTGAATCAAATTCGGGATAACTTGTGAGCGCAATGAGCTCTCCTGTTGTAATATCAACAATTCCTCCCGCTCCTCCAGTAAATCCACGGTCTTGCGAAACACTCTTAATGGTATCGAAGAGCTTCTCTTGCACACGTGCGTCAATACCGAGAGCAATCGTTTCTCCGTTCTCAGGACGCTCCATAACATTTTCACTCGTGACTTTTCCAAGAGCATCTGTTTCGATAATTTGGATCCCTCGTGAACCAGATAATCGATCATGAAATGCCGCCTCTATCCCCGCAGGGGCCTCATATTCTGTTCGAAAATACACACCTTTATTGTCGGTTTTGGGATAATGGAGAAAACCAAGAAGATGGCTAAAGCCCCCACGAGACGTATACGCTCTCCCAAGAAAGTCACTCCCCTCTGTTGGGGTATTCCAAGCAAGTTCTTCTCCCTCACGATCAACGATAAGCCCACGGGCTGGAAATAAAATGGCGTGCTTCAAGCGGTTTGATTCTGCCTGATCACTCCATGATGCGCCCTGAACAACCTGAAGAAATGTTACCTTAGAAACAAGGACACATCCAAGGAGAAGAAAGAGTCCTCCAAAAAAAAGAATCGTTCGCTGCTCAATGGGACGCTCTATCCGTCCTTCAAACTGAGCAGTGTCAAACTCGGGAAGATTACTTGAATCCAAGAAAATCTCATCGAGAGCAACGTCTTCACTTTGGTCTTTTCGCCGTTTTGCCATACTTCACTCGTATGCTACCACAATCACGCAATCCTCTACGAACGCAAGATGCGACGAAGGACGGATGCGAGGAAGAGGAGCAGTGCTGCCCCAAAAAAGACGGGAAATGGGAATGGAAGCTGCCATCCTCCTACACCATACAGAAGCTCGAATACAAACCCAGCGACGAGGAATTCCCAGTACCCAGGTGTTCGTAACGCATACACGAATCCAAAGAAGAGAAGAAGCGGCGCAACCCCAAGAAAAAGGAAAAAGAGGAGCAGCCCATTAATCCACAAACGAAGATTATTCATATGATACAGGCGTAAGATCAATAATGACAGAATCAAGCTCGGTCATATTTATCGGGAGGCGCAAATAGAGTGTCGTGATCCCTGTCTTCTCATCGACGATCATACGTTCAACTACCCCTAAGAATTCTTCGACAGATCCCTGAACACGGACCTCGTCTCCCTCAGCGATATCAGTATTTTTGGGAAGTTCTATGCGATAGTTTCCCCCACCAACCCCATGGGCAACCGCGGGTATGCGTGAAGATCCGACAATAACATGCTTTGTTACTCCTGGAGACGAATACAGTTGGGCAATCGCTGATGATGGCAACACTTCAGTAATTGTTCCGACAACAAATCCCCCGTCAACAATGACTTTTGCGCCAGGAAAGATCCCTGTGTCTGCTCCTGTGTCAACGACAAGCGTGTCGTATGGAGAGAAATTTGGTGACGCAAGCACATAAGCAAGGAGGAGTGCGTCAGTACTCGATGCACGGTGGAGCACACTGGCCAAGAGATCTCTCTCTCGTCTAAGAGCCTCCGTTCTCCATTCTTCTGCTCGTAGTGACTCTATTTCATGACGCAAACGCACGTTTTCCTCTACAAGAGAAGCACGTGAAAATACACTAGGAAGCAACACTTGCGTTCCATGCTTTATTGTTTTCCCTAACGACCATACCGGAGTGGCAATGGATAGAGAAAATGCCCGCAATGGAACACGGAGCGGGGTGATGAGAAGAAGAGCAAGGACGGCAAAGAGGATGGGAAGGAAAAGAGCATTCTCTCTTTGTCCTCGCGAGTTACCGAGGGGCAATCGCATCATCGTATTCAAGAAGCACTTCTCGGAAATCGTCGAGATTCTCAATAATAAGGCCAGTCCCACGAACAACAGCAGTGAGAGGATCGTCAGAAACAACGACAGGAAGCTTAAGGGTGCGTGCGAGAAGATCAGTCAATCCTGGAATTAATGCTCCTCCCCCGGTGAGCACTAGTCCGCGGTGCATGACATCAGAGAGAATCTCAGGAGGGGTTGTTTCAAGAACTTCTTTTGCTCCATCGACAAGCAGTGCGACAGAGGGGCCAATCGCCTCGCGAATATCCGCATCCGTAAGAACAACCTCACGCGGAAGGCCAGAGACAAGATCTCGGCCACGAATAGATGCCTCCTTAGGCTCACCAAGTTTCTGGGCTGAGCCAATTTTAATCTTTACTTCTTCCGCTGTGCGTTCGCCTATCAAAATTTTAAACTCGTCGCGAATATACGAAATGATATCGGTATTAAAACGATCACCGGCAACTTTGAGATTTTTTGAATTCACCACACCACCAAGCGAGATAACAGCAATATCACTGGTCCCGCCTCCGATATCGATAATCATACTTCCGACAGGTTCTTTCACTGGAAGACGAATTCCTATCGCGGCAGCCATTGGCTCTTCAACAATATAAACCTCACGCGCCCCAGCATTCATTGTTGCATCACGCACTGCCCGTGCCTCAACGTTGGTGATTCCACTTGGGACACCGACAACAACACGTGGACGTCCACTTTTTTTTGAAATCGTTTGAGCTTTCCCGACAAAGTGTGCAAGCATTTCCTCAGTCACTTCGAAATCTGAAATGACTCCATCAACGAGTGGGCGAATGGCGACGATGTGCGCAGGCGTTCTTCCAAGCATTTGTTTGGCATCGTTTCCCACAGCGACGACGCGATTAGTTTTTTGATTAAGGGCAACGACCGAGGGCTCGTTGATAATGATGCCGTGATCGCGCAAATACACCAGGGTATTTGCCGTTCCCAAATCAATGCCGATATCGGCCGAAAACATGGCTCTCCATTTCTCAAACATAGGCGAGATTCTAGCCATTCTATAGGAGAGCGGGCTTAGGGTCAAAGAGAAAAAAATTGACGAACTATGGCTTTTATTTTGAAAGTATTAAGATAATATCTTCTTGATTCAACAGCTGAGAAGCGGTATCTGTCCGTTTTTTGTATTCACACTTCCCTTGCGCAAGAGTTTTCTGAGATATCACAATGCGGTGCGGAATCCCAATAAGGTCGGCGTCGGCAAACTTTGCGCCAGGACTCAAAGAACGATCATCATAGAGAACTTCAATCCCTTTTGCTGCGAGCTCCGTATAGAGTGCGTCTGCTTCTTTGGCCACCTGAGCATCATCTGGCTGGAGAGAAAGGAGATGCACACAAAATGGCGCCACTGACTCTGGCCACACAATCCCCTTTTCGTCAGAAAGCGTCTCGACGATAGTTCCAAGAAGTCGTCCGGGGCCAATACCATACGAGCCCATGATCACTGTCTGCTTTTTCCCTTCTTGATCAAGGTATACGAGATCAAACGCATCTGAGAATTTTGTTCCAAGTGAAAAAATATTTCCCACTTCTACTGCTTTTTTGGGGACGAGGTCACTTCGCGATACCCCAAGATCAGCAAGAACATCATTAGTGAGTACTTCTTCGTTGATTGCGATCTTCTTTCCTTCATGGACATAAATAGTATCTTCGCCAGCATCAGTGAGTGTCTGAAACTCGTGAGAATATTTTGAAAACGTCCCACCGGAGGCAAACGTGACATATGTGGTTGCACCTAGCCCCACACGGTCAAATACTCGTATATATGCCTGCTTTGCTTGTTCATAAAAATCTTGGTGCTCAGCATCCGTTCGCGAGAAAGAATAGAGATCCTTCATCACAAACTCTCGACCTCGCATCACACCACTCTTGGCTCGTTTTTCATTACGAAACTTGGTCTGAAACTGATACACAGAAAACGGCAAATCTCGGAAAGACTGAATGAAATCGCGAAGCATGTTCGTAATAGGTTCTTCGTGAGTGAATGCGAGTCCAAGATCTGCCCCACTCTCGAGCTTTGTCTTAAACCAGTTATCGACAACGTCATTGCTCCACCGATTTGTCTTTGACCACACTTCTGGGTTTTGGAGTGCTGTCATGACGATTTCCTGCCCGCCGATCGCATTCATTTCTTCGCGAATAATACCGACGATCTTGTTGAAGACCCGTAATCCGAGTGGAAGAAAAGCATAGGCCCCTGCCATTTCTTTGTAGACAAAACCTCCCCGAATAAGGAGTTGTGCATTCTTTGACACCTCGTCCTTTGGAGCTTCCTTGCGCGTCTTCGTAAAAAGCTGTGATTGTCTCATGGGGGTCATTGTATCAAAGTTCTCCAGCGTCGCCAGGGGCTTCATTGACAAGAACACATGACGTGCCATGATGTGGAAAGAAGCACTTTTTGGAGTCATCTCGTGGAAGCGTATGCTGTACTAAAGTTGTGGCTGAGTCCTGAAATGGCCCAAAGGTACGATGAGGTGTTCGACACGTATAATCAAGACGAAGAAAAGTTTTCTCACGCTGCTCTTCGTGCAATGGCAACGCTGATGGAAAGTCAGAATGATCTCCTCAAAGCAGAGATCCTCGATGCTGTATCTGAATTCTTCACAGAACTCTTTGACCAAAATCCCCCAGAAGAAGTGGAGCGCATTGTTTTCCTTGATTGCCCAACATACCAATGGACCGAAATGCTTGCAGGTCGCATGGAGGTTGAACCAGAGTTTGTCTTTTTTGTCAGCGTGATTGCTCTTTCAGAAATGATGTCGATCATCAAGAGGCAGCCAGACGCGTCTCTCAGCACATACCCCACAACGACATTTCTTCGGCACATTATTGCTCAATCACCTCAGTCATTGAACTGAGGTGATTTTTTATTACAGTTTCACAATATCGTGATACGTAATGACGAGCATCAGTAGGAGAAGGAACACAAAACCAATGGTATTCACCCTTCCCTGTAGTACGGGAGAGATAGGACGACGAAGAATTCCCTCGAGAATAATGAACACGAGTCGCCCACCATCAAGAGCGGGAAAAGGTAATAAATTGATTATTGCGAGATTGATGGAAATGAGCGCCGAAATGAAGAGGATCGGGACAAGTCCGACAGCAGATGCGTCATCGACGATTTTCACAAGACCTACAGGACCGGTCACCTGGGTGAGGTCAGCAGCGCCACGAAAAAGATTCCCAAAAAAACTCAAGAGTCCTTTTGCCGTAAGAACTGTAAAATCCCACGTGCGAAGAAATGACTCCTTCCCTCCCTCAAGGACGCCGTAGTGTACTGTTCCTGCAATATCGAGCACCACTCCAATAGCAGGAGTGTTTGTTGCTTGAGGATTAAGGCCATATCGCGGAGTGACTGTCAGTGTTTCTACTTCGGTGTTTCGAAAGACCCTGAGGGTGAGCGTAGATGTCCCGTGAGCAGACACAAAACCAGGAAAACCTCCAACACGCACGAGGTCCGCAGGAAGAATAGATTTTTTTTCAGTAGAGACGTCGAGGATACGATCTGCGGCCTTGAGCCCGGCGAGATCTGCAGGTGAATCCTTGAGCACTTCGGTAATATAGAGCTTTGGATTTTCGAGTGTCTTATCCTGAGGAAGGTCGTAGGCGGATGCAGTCACCCCAAGAACAAACGAAGTCCAGAGGAGCCCCCAAGCGAGAAGCCAGTTCATCACTACTCCGGCAATAACGACAAGGGCTTGAACCCACCGAGATTTCGCAATAAAGCTCCTCTTACGATCAGGACTCTTTGGGTCAACATCTGCCGGATTTTCTCCAAAGATTTTTACATATCCACCAATTGGAAGCAGGTTGAACGCATACGTTGTCTCCCCTCTTTTTATACCAAACAGTTTGGGGGGAAAGCCAAAAGCGAACTCATCCACACGAATACGAAAGAGTTTTGCTACAAGAAAGTGCCCAAGCTCATGGATGAGAACAAGAACAAGGAGAATGACGATAAAAATAATGATCGACATGAGAATAGATTACCCTTCGATGTCTTTTTGCTTCTTGTCTGCGAGCGTTTCAAGTGTCGCATTCAGATCATCAACGTGCTTTTGGAGTGTCTCTCGTCCTTTAAAAAATCCATCTTCAGAGATGACGCCATCTTGTTTTTCTTTTTTGAGGATATCGAGAACTGCCTCTCTCTCCTTTCTCAGTGTGATACGTGCCTCTTCAAGTTTTTCTTTGAGGAGTTTCACGACTTGCGCACGACGCTCACTCGTAAGATCTGGAGAAATGAGTCTGATCCCGGCATCATCTGCAGTCACCGAAAGTCCAGTATTGGCTAAGCGAATCGCTTCTTCAATTGCTTTCATCTGGCTCTTATCAAAAGGCACGATGCGTAGTGTTTTTGGGTCTTCAATAGAAATGTTTGCAACATGAGAGACTGGCATTGCCGAACCGTACGCATTAACGGTGATGGCATCAAGAATTGCCTGTGATGCACGTCCGGTGCGCAACAGTGACAACTCCTTCTTGAGCCACTCTTCAATTTCTTTACCTCGTTTTTGAAAGACTGAAAAATCGTATGCCATATGAGCGCTATTCTACCATAGCAAGGAAGCAGCACGCACCTGTGTCTTACCTGCGAGGAAGAAGGAGCCCGACCGTCTCGAGCGTTGTTTTCATCGGAACTATTCCATCAAGAAGACGTTTTTTTGCCTCAAGAATTGCAGTGAGCGCCTCATAATCTTTCTTTTCTGAGCAGAGCTGCTCAACCCCATCAAGAAGTTTATACGCACGTGCATAATCGCGATCTTTGTGGATTTCTGAGAGCACCTCGTCACGGTCTTTCCAGACTGAAGCAAGAAATGTTTTTGCTTCTTCCGTGATAACCCCCTCTCCCGCATGGTGTTTGAGATGAATGAGACGGGAACGAAGTGTCGGAAGGATGTGTTCAGCACTTGGGACGATCAAAAAGAAGAATGTGTTCCCCGTCATTTCCTCTGCAAGCTTAAGGATTGCCTGCTGTGCATCAGTCGAAATGACAAGTGTTTCGACAATGATAGCCCGACGCTCTCCAAACGCCTTCATCGAGCTCATGGCTTTGAGTTCTCGAGACTCATCGATACCAAACTGTCCGTACGACCCATGCCAAAAATCTGGATTCCCCTTTGTTGGAATCGAAAGCACTTCCTCGAGTGCCGCATAAATAGCCCGCACCGCCGCCTCAGGTGATCCCGTCGCAAGATATGTATTGTGATCTGCGTGAATAGTCGACACAACGAGATAAGTATATCGCGTGTAACGTTAAACATACATGGATGTATCTACTAGTGTTCGGTTTGACCTATTGATTCAAATGATGTAGTGTCTCCGAACACTGTTCTTTATAGAGCTACACGTTTTCTGACACGTCCGCAGTCAGAAATATTGAGGCATCTTGTGCGGGCACAACACACTGATGAGGCTAAGTAATGAAGCTATTGAAACTACTTGCTTTGGGGCTGATCTTCTCTTCGGGGACAGCGCTCGCTGCAAAACCACTATCTCCCAACACATCCTTCGAGACGACGGATGGCACCATCACGCCACTCGTAGGCGAAGTGGTGAGTGGGAGCGGTGACGGGCCAGGTTGGGCGGGTTCGTGGGTCTCGACATATTTGCCGACTGACATCGTCTACGACAACTCACGTTCTGCGACCGGCCAATGGTCGATGCTCCTGGACACGAGCGGTCGTAACGAAGAACCGTCGATCGGACGAGTATTCAGCAAACCCATCAAGAAAGGGTTGGCGTTGCTCAGGGTCCAGGTGAACAGGAACGACAGAAACTCGATCGGGATCTTCCTCAGCAACGGAGACCCAAATCTTGGTGGTGCTACATACTCTGGGCGTGCGATTTACGTAGGAATCGATCCTGCGATGTATCACAATACCACCCCCGGAGGTGGTGATGTGGCAGCATACGACGGAACGACGGGAGTCGTCCTTGCAGATGATGCTGCTCCTGCCAATGTGTGGCATGAGTTTCTCATCGAGTTCAACTGCAACGCTGACGGAGGCACGTACAACGTCTACCTCAATGGCGACAAGTTGAACACGACTCCTCTCCACTTCTACGCTCCACAGGTCTCTATCGACCGCATCGACGTCTACACTGGTGCGAACCAAGACCAGGGTGGTTCAAGTGATCCAACTCCTGGATCGAAGCACTGGGTCGAGGATGTGGTCATCTGGAGAAAATAACAATCTCTTCTGAAAAATAACCAAAAGAACACGGGGCCAGCTACATCATGTGGCTGGCCCTTTTTATTTTTTTGAATACACACTAAAGCCTATCGCTTGGCGATGATGGTTTTCTTGTAGGTGTCCAGATGTTCCAGCGCAATCCCCGTCCCCTTCGCCACGCAGTACAACGCATCATCTGCGAGTATCGCTTTCACTCCCGTGCGTCGAAACACAAGCTCTGGGAGATTACGTAATTGCGACGACCCGCCCGTCATCATGATACCGTTGTCAATGATGTCGCTCGAGAGTTCAGGTGGTGTTTCTTGGAGCACGTCTTTAATGGCTTTCACCATCTCACGAAGTTCTTTATCAATAGCCTTCACAATCTCGTTCGTTGAAATCTGAACGGACCGTGGAAGCCCCTGAATGAAGTCGCGTCCTTTAATCACAATCGAGAGTTCTTCATCCATTGGCACCGCTGAACCAATTTTCACTTTAATATCTTCTGCGGTCTTATCACCAATTGCGAGATTAAATGTCTTCTTAATATAGTCAGCGATTGCCTGATCAATGCGATCACCTGCGCACTTCACTGACGTCGACGACACGATTCCTCCAAGAGAAATCACTGCGACGTCAGTCGTTCCTCCGCCAATATCGACAATCATATGTCCCTGTGCTTCGTGAATAGGAATCCCTGCACCAATAGCAGCAAGAATAGGCTCCTTCACGACATACGCATTTTTGGCACCAGCACGAATCGCCGCCTCAACGACAGCGCGACGCTCTGTCGATGTCACACCTGCGGGAACCGACACCATCACTTCTGGCTTGAAGATACGAAAGGCTCCCATCGCTTTATCGATGAAATATCGGAGCATGGCCTCGGTCACACGATAGTCAGCAATCACACCATTACGCATGGGGCGATACGCGATGATGTTGTCCGGCGTTCGACCGATCATTTCTTTTGCGGCAAGGCCGACAGCAAGAATACGGTTATCTTGTTCAGAGACAGCGACAACAGAAGGCTCGTTAAGCACGATACCCTTCCCAGGCATAAAGACCAGGGTATTTGCGGTCCCAAGGTCGATTCCGAGTTTGGTCGTAAAGAGGCCCATAGATAGGGCCTATTGAAGCACAAAAGAGCCTCTCGGGCAAAGGCCCTCAAACGAGACTACCGAGTGCTCGTCGAGGATGCTGAAGCAGTGCGGAGCACAGGAGTAATGTCGTAACACGATTTGTCTGCCTCTTTTGCGCAACCTTTTGAGTCAGCACCTGAAATGATTTCGCTTGTGAGATCGCTGTCTTGAGATAACACTTCGCTACTGGAGGTCGATAATGTCACCCCGAGGTGAAAATATGTACATGTCGTTGACGTTGCGGTGCACAAAAACTTTTTTGATGTCTTCCCTTTCTCTGTGATTGGCATATAGAGATATGCTCCACCATCTGGATCGGTTGGAAGTGATTTCAAAAGACCGCCAGTGACAAGTTCGTCAAGAAGGACAGGATACCGATCATCGTGGTTTGCGCGGTACACCTCGAGTGCAGATGCAATATCTTCTGCGTCATAAATGCGGCGTTGATCGCCTGTTGCTTTTGCACGCTCTGATTGACGACGAACGTCTTCTGCAAATTCTTTGTAGGTAAGAACAGGGCGAGGTGCAGAGACTGAGACAGTCCCATTATACTCACTATACAAATTTTCAGAATCTATCGATCCATTGAGTGCTATACCTGAAACTGTTCCGGAAAGTGGCTGACGGAGAACAAGCTTACGTGGCAGGAACGATGTCGAATCTATCCATATATCTCCCGAGAGTGTCGCAAGAAGTGCTCGCAGGTTGGCAATGGTATCTTCTCGTGCTTCAAATGGAACTCCTTGAGCCTCCCCGATCACATAACCCAAAAGACGAAGAAGATTGTCTGCATTTCCGACAAATCGATAGTGAATCGTGTGCGCTCCAGCGACATCTTCTTCCCCAATCCGGTCAACAGAAGTAAACGGTGGGTATTGATTCAAGAGACCTCGAAATGTTGGGCTTGTCGTTGCTGCCCCACCAAACACACCATATGAGTCAGTTTGCTCAGCTGGGGATGCACCAAAATACTCAGCAATATCTGAAGGCGTAATCGCAATCCAGTATGTATTGAGGCGAGAAAGATCGATATCTTGAATCTGGGGAGGGTTCGTGACTTTCAAATAATAGGTATCTCCGATGATGCGGACCTCAACAGATGAATTGACCGTTAATGCGGCATCTCCAGAGCGAAGATCTGCCGTAATGCCAAACTGGTGCACACCATCCATACCCTTTGAAAGATCTGATCGGCCTTCATACTTGAGCGCAACTTTTGCCGATCCTGTGTACCCCGTAGGAAATCCGGCTTTTATAGAGTCTTCAACGGACCCACTAAACTGCATTGTCGTTTCGCCGTTGTATCGAACGCTTTGAATTCCAGGGATTGATGCATACATGGTTGCCAACGTTTTATCATTTGCTGGAGAAAGTCCTTTGAAGAGCACAAAGGCCCCAATACCGATCAGTACTGTGAACATAAGCGCAGCGAGTATGACGAAGATTTTTTTGCTGCGTGGAGCCGCCATTCGAAGAGAAGCCCCTGGCATTGAAGCTGTCGGGACAACTGGGGCGGGAACTGATTCTTGCATCCGCATCGTCGTTCCAATTGGTACTCCTTGCATGGAGACAGGAGCACTCGCTCGAAGAACTGGGGTTGGAATTTCTGGTCGAGAAAGAATAGGAGGGATTGGTGCGTGCTGCTCATTAGTGACCGGCTGAGCAGGTTGTATGGAGGCAACGACCTCAACTGGGACGTGCTCAACGGGTGCTGCGTGTGTCGTTGATTCCTTTTGATAAGCGGGCGCAATGGATATTGTTTCCGTGGAAACTGATTGCGCATATGGCTTTGGAGATGCTTCCAAAGGAAGAACTTCCCCAACACGTATAGCCGGTTCAGGAACAATGGGAGGGGGCACTGGCTTGGGAGTGGGGTTGAGTGTCGGGCGTACGGTCGGAGCTGATGTGGCTTTCATGTCTGCAATAGAGACTGGACGTTTACGCTTTTCGAGAGCAGCAAGCGCTTCTTCTACATCAACATTCGTCCACCCGCCTCCCTCTTTCAAGAGGCGAAAAAGTTCCTCTCGGCTTTGACCGGCGGCGAGTTCTGCTTCAATAAAATCAAGGAGCTCAGGGGTAATCATTGTAGAAGATCAAATACTACTTCGTCTGATATGTAGACCTATTGCTGATAACCGTTTTTCGATGTGCTCATATCCACGATCAATATTGTACACCTGATGAATCACAGACTCTCCACTTGCGACCGCTGCGGCAATCACATACGCAAGGCCCGCTCGAAGATCTGGACTCTCAAGAAGTTTTCCTCGAAGCGGTGTGGGGCCGGAGACGAGTACACGATGTGGATCCATGGTTTTGATATTCGCCCCCATACGGACGAGTGAGTCGACATAGGACAAGCGTCCTTCAAAAATAGTCTCAAAGACAAGACTCTCTCCCTTTGCCTGGGTAAGAAAGATCGTCATTGGTGCTTGGAGGTCAGTGGGAAATCCAGGATACTCATGAGTTTTAATTGAGACAGCCGTCGGATTCTTAGGAGCTCGAACACGGATTTCTTTCTTTTCTTCAGAGACTTCGCATGAAACACCCGCATGGCGGAGCGACGAAATCAAAGACTCAAGGTGCGCTGGCTCGCAATCAGTCACACGAAGATCTTTTGCAAGAAGCGCACCAAGAATGAGGAAACTTCCTGCTTCAATACGATCAGGAACAATAACCCCTTTTTTTCGAGCAACAAGTAGCCCACCACCACGAATAGTGATTGTCGGCGTCCCCGCACCTATGATGTCTGCGCCGCAGTCGTTGAGCCATTCAGCAAGTGCGACGATTTCAGGTTCCATCGCTGCGTTGGCAATGACGGTGGTCCCCTGCGCAAGGACCGCAGCCATAAGAAATGTTTCTGTTCCCGTAACACTCGGTGTCCTAAAAAAGAGCGATGCTCCTTTCAGTCCACTTTTTGGCGCAGTGATCACATACATCCCTTTTTTTATGGCGATATGCGCACCCATTGCTTGATATCCCTCAAGGAAAAGATCAATTGGCCGCTCCCCAATGACACAACCGCCAGGGTGCGGGAAACTCACTTTTTTCATTCGTGCAAGCATTGGCCCCGTGAGCACAATAGATGCACGTAAGCGTTTTGCTATTTCGCGATCAAGCGTAGAGTTCACGGCTCGAGGGACAGAGAGTGTAAGGGTGACATCTCCCTGTTTTTTATTTTTTTCTATTGCACTCGTAATCCCAGATTTTTTCAGCAGGTCGAGAAGTCGATGAATATCCTCAATCATTGGAACTCGCTCATACGACACATCTCCAGAGAATAGCAAGCTCGCAGAAAGCATCTTGAGAGCAGCGTTTTTTGCTCCACGAACTGGGATAGAGCCTTTGAGTATTTTTTTTCCGGCTAACCCCGAAACGACAAAAACTTCAGCCATAGACTCCATTATTGTGGCACAAAATGCCCAAAAAGCCAGAGGAAAAGTACTCGCATTTTCTGTTACAATGTTTTGTATGTATCTCCTGTCAGTCATCCCCATCTCGCGGGGAAACCCACTCGAGTCACTCACATATATTTCGCCCACCTCGATAGAGCGTGGGGCGGTTATACATGTTCCTGTTCGAAGTACGAGCACCCCAGCACTCGTATGGGAATGCAGACATGCTGAAGGTGAAAAAGCTCAGATCAAACAACTTGGGTTTACCATGAAAGTTCTCAAGTCTCCGACCGGAAGTCAGGTGTTTCTTCCAGAACTCATGACAACTCTCGAGGAACTTGCGACATGGTATGTGGGAACACCGGGGAGCGTCTTGGCATCCCTCGTCCCGACCCCCATCCTCCGCGCAAGACCAGAGAGACCAAAGACACAAACATTAGATCATACACGCGGAGAACATTATGTTCTCCAGAGTGATCTAGAGGAACGCATCGCCCTTTATAAAAGTATTATTCGGGAAGAATTTGCGCGAAAGCGATCAGTACTTTTTTTACTTCCATCAATCCAAGATATTGATCTATGGAACACAAAGATCGATCGTGGAATCAGTGATTACACTCACATTATTCATGGAGGGATGACTCCAAAAAAACTCCTCAATGCGTGGGAAAAAGCGCTGCATCATGAACATCCTGTGCTCATCCTGGGCACACCGCATGCGCTATCGCTTCCACGAGGAGACATTGGAACAATTATTGTTGAAAGAGAAAGTGCATCCGGATACAAAGCATTGTTTCGTCCGTATCTCGACTATCGCAAAGCTGCTGAGATTCTTGCAAAGCATGTTGGCGCACGATGCATTTTTGGTGATCAATTCTTGCGCATGGAAACATTGTGGAGAGAAGAACACGGAGAGCTCCAACCACTCGTTAAATCAAAATTTCGCATTGTCTCCCCTGCTCGCGCAGAACTTGTGGATGTCTCAAAAAAAGAACAGCCTGCCATTGGTGCCGCAACGCTTTTGTCTCCACAGCTTCTGTCACTCGTTCATTCCGTCCATGACCGTGGAGGACATATGGCAATCCTTGGCGCTCGCAAAGGATATGCGTCGCAGACAGTCTGCGGGGACTGCGGGACTGTCGTCCTCTGCACGAGATGCTCATCTCCTGTTGTGCTCTACATGCATGGGAAAGGTGCCCACACAGATAAAGAGAATGTTTTTCTCTGTCATCGATGTGGTGAAAAACGCTCTGCAGCCGAGCGGTGTCGCGAATGTACATCATGGAGACTGATGCCGCTAGGGATTGGACTTGATCGAGCTGAAGAGATTATTAAAAAAGAAGTACCTCACATAAAAATATTCCGCTTTGATCGAGACCATCTGACTTCTCACAAAGAAGCACGGAAACTCATGGAGGAATTTCAACACTCATCTGCCGCAATTCTCTTGGGGACAGAAATGATGCTCCCATACTTAGAAACTCCCGTCACATACGGCGCAATACTCTCTCTGCAATCACTTCTGACGATTCCCGACGTCACCATGGAAGAACGGGTATTCCGCCTCATCGCAACTCTGCGAGCAAAGGTGACAAATCTGTGCTTGATCCAAACTCGCGATACAACTCTCCCGTGGTATGAATGGGCACTCCAAGGAAATATCCTCGAGTGGTACCGACATGAAAGCGCATCAAGACAAACATTCAATTATTCTCCCTTTTCGATCATGATCAAACTGAGTGCCCAGGGATCAAAGGAGCAGGTAAAAATGATTGGGGAAGACCTTCAAAAACGTTTTGCATCATTCTCCCCTATTGTCTTTCCCGGGTTTGTCAGTAAGGTTAAGAATGACTATCGCATTCATGCCATGATGACAATACCTAAAGACAAGTGGCCAGACCCAAAACTTATTGAAGCCCTAAAAGACCTTCCCCAAAAAATCCAGGTACAAGTAGAGCCCGAGAGCCTGATATAATCCCAAGTATTCAATATGTATGGCATAGGACACATCGTTCAAGAAGGTCAACCCGTTCTCAGAAAAAAAGCTGAGGCAGTAAAAGTTGCTGATATACCCGGAAAAGAGATCCAGAAACTCATTCGCGATATGAGCAAAGAACTTGCGTCTCATGACGATGGTGTCGCCATCGCTGCACCGCAAATCGGTGCGTCCTACCGCATCTTTGTTGTGTCAAGAAAAGTGTTCGCCCTTAAAAAAGATGGCACTCTCCCCGATGAAGAGACGGATGACCGAGATCTTGTCTTACCACCTGAAGATTTAGTATTCATTAATCCCAAGATAATGAAACTATCAAAACGGAGACGATGGGTTCCCGAGGGGTGCCTTTCTGTGCGTTGGCAATATGGCGAAACACACCGTGCAGAAAAAGCCACCATTGAGGCATATGATCAATATGGGAAAAAATTTGTTCGTGGGGCTTCAGGGCTTCTTGCGCAAATATTCCAGCACGAGACAGATCATCTTGATGGCATCTTGTTTATCGATCATGCCCGACATCTCGAACAAATCATACCCGACACCATTGAAAAAAATACAGCGGGGTCCGCAGAATACTCTAAACAGTCAACAACATGACACCTCTGCGATTCGTCTATTTTGGCACACCTCGGTTCGCACGCATTGTTCTTGATGAGCTCAAGGATGAGGGACTCCTTCCGTCACTCATTGTGACAACTCCACCCAAGCCTCAAGGACGGCACCTTGTCCCTACTCAAAGCGAAGTACATACATGGGGCAAAGAACACAACATTTCTGTTGAAACACCGGATCGTATCGACGAGCCACTCCTCAAACGACTAAGGGAAGAACATGCGGATTGTTTTGTCGTTGCAGCGTATGGAAAAATCCTCCCACAAGCACTCTTAGATATTCCTCCCTCTGGCGTGATTAATGTCCACCCATCTCTTTTACCAAAATTTCGTGGAGCGTCCCCTATTGAATCAGCAATTCTCAGCGATGAAACAGGGACCGGGGTGTCCATCATGCTTCTTGATGCAGAGCTCGATCATGGCCCAGTCCTCGCTCAACAAGATGTTGTGGTTCATCCCTGGCCACCAAAAGGTTCTCTGCTGACAGATGCCCTCGCACGTGAAGGAGGAAAACTTTTGGCACACACACTTCCACGGTGGACACGCAAAGAGATTACTCCCTATCCCCAGGATCATACAGCGGCAACATTTACAAAAAAAATACATAAGGCAGACGGAGAAATTTCCCCAGATGGAGACCCTCAAAAAATATACAAAAAAATCCAGGCCTTCGACGAATGGCCAGGAGCATTCTTTTTTATTGAGAGAGGTGGAAGACGTCTTCGCATAAAAGTCGTTGATGCCGAGCTTCGTGATGGAAAACTCAATATTCTAAGGATTGTGCCAGAAGGAGGAAGACTGATGAATTATGGAGATTTTATGCGGAATATCCACAAGAATTAGTTCTGCATGTGTAGTATGATCAACTTCTGGATCTAGATAGTTCCTCTCAAGAAAAAGGAGACGTGTCGTGGAAACCAAAGAAGAGTTTCGACCATTGGGTCTTACAGAGCTTCTTCGGGAAGCACCTCCCTTCAAACCGCACATCTACTACAACCCTCACCTCGATCTGTTGATTTCGCAGTCTAGAGACAAATCAATCCGCATCAAAGGAGCTGCAAAAGGAGCCATCCTCGACATAGGATTCACAGCTTACCCATCGTGGTGGAGAAGCATCCTGCGGATAGACGAAGTCATCTCCCTTCAGGTGTGGGGTGCACGCAACCTCTGTCTGCAATACAGACTTACAGATCGTGTCATAGCACTGCAAGAGCTTGTCGAACGAGTGCTTGTAGACAGGCGTGCGATATGGGTGTGGTCGTCGAGGGAAAAGAAACAAGTGTTTGCGTATATGAGAAGATACAACTTTCTCATTGACTGGCCCGTGCTTCTCACAGAAAGCAAATAACGTATAGCCGCACAACGAAGCTTATTTTATTGTGCGGCTTTTTTTATTGCCCAGTGACGACACGCTTTACAATAATGTCCTCAAGGGGGATGCCGTCAATGTCTGTAGACACACCAGCAATTGCATCAACAACATCCATTCCAGATTCAACTTCACCAAAAATCGTATATTTGTTGCCAAGCACCTTTGCGTTTTCGGTGTTTACCACAATGAAAAACTGGCTTCCGTTTGTATTAGGCTTTCCACGATTTGCCATCGCAACAACTCCACGTTCCATTGGCAACCCAACAATTTCATCTTGATAGACGAAACCTGGTCCACCTGTACCATAAAGAGATTTTTCATCTTCTCTCGAGAGAGGATCGCCTCCTTCAATAAGCAGATCTTTTGCGACACGGTGAATTTTTGTTCCAACATAAAAATCGCTTTGGACAAATGCCACAAAATTATTCACTGTCGTTGGTGCAACCTTCGTCAAGAGCTTGATGCGAATGTCGCCCATCGTGGTCTGGATGGTAACCCCCGTACGCTTTTGTGCGGTCCGCTCGATTGCAGTCTGTGTCACAAACACATTACTCTCGTTGGAAGAAATAGAAATAAATGAGAGCAAAAGTTGCGTTGCAGTGATTGCGATAAGAATAAATAGCCCCCAATAAATAATTTGATTTGTGCTGATACCTTTTGGGGTCATGAGTGATGAAAGAACTAAAAATGAATAAAGTGATATTTCTGTCTTATGCTCCTCGCATCTGCGACTTTACTTTACGCGCCCCTTTGCGTTTTTGCACCCGAGCCTTCTTTTCTGCAGAGGTTACTTCACGAGTGATGGCATCTTTCATCGCATCGATCGCTGCATAAAGGTCGTCGGCCTCTTCAACCGCACGCCACTTTTTGCGCATGGCATGAAGATTAATTTCAGCAAAGAAGACATCTCCGGATTTGTGGTGGCGAGTCAGCTTCCCTACCTCAAGAGTTGCGCGGATACTCGTATCTTTTGTGTCTAGGACGCGCTCAAGCTCTTTTAATTTCTTTTCAATATAGGAAGTAATAGCTGGTGTGTGCTCAATCTTTGTCGCTTGCAGTGTATATTTCATCATATGATATTACTCCATTAAGTATATAAAGACTCCACAAGTTGAGCGAGGATCCCTATCCCCACCCATCACTAATAATAACCCTATTTAAAAAGAAAAGCTCTCCTTGTCTCAGTGGACAAGGAGAGCTGAATGAAAGCCTTAGACGATCATGATGCCCCTGGACTCAATTGCTCCCATGTCGGGCGATTGGAGTCGATCGGATAAGCCAGTGCCCTCAAATTCTGCTGATGTTCTCTCTCTTCTCGAAGCTTCAGCTTGCGGTCGAATTCGCGCACCGCCTTTCTGTACTTCTTGTGGTTTCGTCGTTTCCCCTTCATTCTTCCTCCGAGGGTTTTGGTGAATGACAGAAATGATACTGCTATATCTAAAAAAGAAGTCAAGTACCTCCATGGGACTTCACTATTGCGAAGCGAGAATTTTTTGCTAGAATCCCATCATTCCTTTAGTAAAGGAATGTATTCCGCAGTAGCTCAATGGTAGAGCAGTACGCTGTTAACGTATTGGTTGTAGGTTCGAATCCTACCTGCGGAGTTCGCAAAAACTTTAGGCCCCATTTATGGGGTCTTTAGTTTTTTGAACTCCGCAGAGAGAAGCGCTTGAGTGCTTCTCGGGTAGGATTCGAAGACCGCAGCGATGTTTCGCGAGCACGCGAAACCGCGAGGGGTGGGCTGCGAGTCCACCGAAGCGACTGGCGAGGCGGAACTTGTAGTCGAATCCTACCTGCGGAGTTTTTGAGCAAGAAGACATGCCCTTCATAGGGCTTTTCTTTTTTGAGAAAATGAACGCAGGCAAACTTACTTACCTGCGGAGTTTCCAAGCATAAAACCCCCTCACCGATGCGGGCAGCCTGCCCAACAGCATGGACGGCGCATTCCCTTCTTCATCTTATCCAAACCGACAACAATGCGTTTGGCGCGGGTATCATCTTTTTTTGCAGAGGTCACCCAACAGATCCATTCATTGCGTGCGAGTGGCGTAATGTCCTCCCAGAGTGACGCAACGGCCTGGTGTGAAAAAATTGCCTTTCGAAAATCTTCTGGCAATCGGTGAATGGGTTTCTCTTTGGCGTGCTCTTTAGTCATTTTGCACATTGTACACAGAAGATCAAAAATATTCACCATATCTGCTATACTCCCCGGATGCATAAAAAATCGATACTCCCAGTCCTCTTTTTCACACTCCTTCTTGACATGATTGGAGTGGGAATGCTGATCCCTGTCATTCCCTCCCTCTTTACAGACCCCACATCCTCGTCTTTTCTCCTTGCTTCATACAGTGAGCATGCACGATACATCATTGCGGGACTCATCACCGCACTCTTTGGGCTTATGCAATTCCTCGCATCGCCTATCCTTGGTGAGCTCTCTGATCTCTATGGCAGAAAAAAATTGCTGGCGCTTGGTGTGGGAACTTTAGCTATATCCAACCTCGTCTTTGCGTTTGGAATCGAAATTCGTTCTATTCTTTTAATTCTTATTTCACGAATGGTCGCTGGCATTGCCGGAGCGAATTTTTCGATCGCACAGGCGGCAGTCGCTGACGTGACAGAGCCAAAAGATCGAGCAAAAAATTTTGGAATGATCGGCGCAGCGTTCGGGATCGGATTTATTCTTGGACCCCTCTTGGGCGGATGGATCGCCGGAACTACTGGCGTCCCCTCAGCACCATTTTTGTGTGCGGGAATTCTTGGCATCATCAATCTCTCGCTCCTCTTTTTCCGTTTCCCTGAGACGCACGTCGCAAAAGAACACAAAGGAGCAATCCCACTCTTCAAAGCATTTCACAATATCCGCCAAGCGATGACAGATCGTGATGTGAAGCCCGCATACGGAGCATCATTCCTTTCAATGCTTGGATTCGCCTTTTTTACCTCATTTAGTTCAATCTATCTTGCTGAACGATTTGGATTCTCAGAAACCTCAACGGGGATTTACTTTGCACTTGTGGGTGTATGGATTATCTTCGGCCAGACCGTGATCGTACGCATAGTATCTTCTCGATACAACGAACGGACATTATTGCTCTGGGCATTCCCCGTGCTTGGTGTAAGCATCGCTCTCCAGGGCCTTGTTCCACATGAGGCATACCTCTACGCAACGATGCCACTCATGGCAGGCAGTATGAGTATTATTTCTACTGCTCTTCCTGCGATTATTTCAAAAGGGGTTTCGAGCGAACGCCAAGGGGCAGCACTGGGCATCAATGGGTCACTTCAAGCACTCAGTAATGCACTGGCACCACTCGCAGCTGGAGTGGTATCAGGAGTATTGGGTCTTACAGGAACATTTCTTGTTGGGGCACTGCTCGTCTTTATCGCAGCATACGTCATGCGCTCACATAAACACTCATAAATATAGAGACGCAAAATGTCACTTTTTTGGAGATGCGTAGGTATAGTAGGGTATATGAAAGCCTACGTAAAAAATATTGAAAAGCTTGCTCTCCAGAATGCGTATTTTCGCCAAGTCCTTTATACCAACAATCACCTCCAGATTGTCGTTATGTCACTTCTTCCAGGAGAAGACATCGGTGAGGAAGTCCATGAAGATGTCGACCAATTTATCCGTATAGAACAAGGATCTGGGACCGCCATTATCAACGGAGAGTCATGCAAGATCGAAGATGGCAGTGTCGTCGTTGTTCCTATGGGGGCGAAACACAACATCATTAATGCATCAACAGGACCAATGAAGCTCTATACCATCTACGTCCCACCTCACCACAAAGACGGAACAATTCACAAGACAAAATCAGAGGCAGAGCACGACGAAGAACATTTTGATGGAAAAACAACTCCCTAGGGTTAATTAGCTGACCTTCTCTATCACCATCGTATTTGTCCCGCCTGTATTTCCAAACGGCATTCCACACACGAGAATGAACGTATCTCCTTTCTTTGCCATCTTGGTACGTAAAAGTTCCTGACGTGCGATGCGCAATGCAGCGTGCATGTCTTCTACTGGCTGAATCATGTGTGACGTGACCCCGTATGTGAGTGAAAGCTTTCTGTGTGTATTCTCGCGAGGAGTGAGTGCGAGTACTGGGACAATTGGCTTATGGCGCGCAATCATCCCTGGGGTGAATCCGGATTCTGATAGTGCGACAATAGCTACTGCTCCCGACAACCCAACAGCACGTGCAACAGCAGACGAAACCGTGTCGACAATTCCTTCGACATGGGAAAATCGTTGAACACTCTGGTGGTATAGCCCACTTTGTTCTGTTCGCTCGGCAATTAATGCCATGGTGTTGACCACATGGACAGGGTCGACGCCCATCGCAGATTCTTGGGACAACATGACAGCGTCGGTCCCGTCAAAGATTGCATTTGCAACATCTCCGACCTCAGCACGCGTAGGAGTGGATTGTGTGGTCATCGAATCAAGCATTTGCGTGGCGGTAATCACGATTTTCCCAGCATCTCCTGCGGCACGAATGATCTGCTTTTGTGCAAGTGGAACTTCTTCTTTGGGAATTTCCACTGCAAGATCTCCACGCGCCACCATCACTGCGTCGCTCACCTTTACGATTTCAGAGAGTCGCTCCATCGCACCACGTGTCTCGATTTTTGCGACTATTCCTGCGAGTGTATGCCTCTCACGCAACATGCGTCGTAGCGATATGATGTCTTTTTCGTGACGAACAAACGATAGTGCAAAAAGATCGACGCCAGCGCGGATACCAAACGCAATATCTTTTTTGTCTTTAGCGGTAATGGTCGAGATGGAGAGATGTGCATGAGGAACATTTACTCCACGACGCCCGCGAATGGTCCCACCAATGATGACGCGTGTGTGTACGGCGTTCCGTGTTGTCTTTTCAACTCGAAAGACAAGTTTTCCATCATCAAGCATGATATCCATCTCTGGGCGAACTTCTTTTGGAAATTTTATATAGTTCACCCACACATGATGCTGATCGCCTTTTCCTTTTTGAGTTGTAAAAACAAAAGATTGTCCTTTTTTAAGGGTCACTGTTTCAGTTTCAAAATCTCCCGTGCGAATCTTTGGCCCTGACAAATCTAGGAGTATGGCAACATTGCTCTTCTCTTGGCGAGCAGCTTCTCTCACTGTTTCGATGCGTCTTCCCCATTCAGCATGATCCCCGTGAGCGCAGTTCACTCTGACAACATTCATTCCTGCACGAAGCATTGCCCTAAGAGTCTGACGATGCTCAGAAGCTGGGCCGATGGTCGCAACAATTTTTGTCTTTTTGATATAAGCCATAGGGTGCCTATGTTAACACACAAATGCATTCTCTCCGAATAATTTTCTACGTGAACGACACTCAACAATTTCGTGAATATCGTGCATAATAGCGCGCATGATTTCTGAACGACGTGCAAGCCCACCGCTCTTCCGAGTAAAGGTCAAACGCTCACGAACAGGCCTCGGGCTCTATGCTGAAGAAGAAATCCCAAAAGGGATAAAAATTATTGAGTATGTTGGTCGTGTCATGATTGATGAACCAGATGACAAAAAGAGCGATCGGTATATTTTTGAGATTGATCGTCATATGGATATTGATGGAGCTCCAAGGTGGAACACAGCACGGTACATTAACCACTCATGTCGACCTAACGCAGAAGCATATACATATGCAAAACGCGCATGGATTCGTTCTCGGAGGAAGATACGCAGAGGAGAAGAAATCACCTACGATTATGGTGAGGAATATTGGAAAGAACATCTCTCAAGGGGTCGATGTCGCTGCACGTCCTGCTCATATGTGACGAAATCCCCTCCAGAGGACATACTCTAGAAAGCTCCCAACACACAACATATCTATGAAGATTGTCACCTCAATACTTTTTTCTTTTTTGAGCATGGTGTTTGTTCCCATCGTTGCTCACGCAGAGACACATCACATCACATTTCCACTTCAAATTATTTCTCAATTCCGAGACGACTTTGGGGAACCTCGTGCTGGGCACGCACATAAAGGGATTGATATCATTGTTCCCAAAATGACACCGATCATTTCAGTATCTGATGGTATTGTGCACTATCTCCCCCAAAGTGAACCATCGTGGGGATACGAAATTTCTATCGCCAGCGATGATGGATATACGTATAAATATCTTCATATCAATAATGACACCCCTGGAACCGACGACAACGCAGGAGGAGTGGCTAACGCTTATGCTCCAGGGCTTACTGAGGGCGCTCGAGTCGCACGAGGACAGCACATTGGATGGGTTGGAGATAGTGGAAATGCTGAAGACGTGGGCGCACATCTTCACTTTGAAATGTATTCGCCCAGTGGGCTCATAAACCCTTATGAGAGTCTCTTGTCTGCTTACGTCAGCTTTTTGTCTTCGGCATCGACAACACTTATGGCCCCGGAACCTCTTGTGAGTAAGTTTATTTTCACAAAACGTCTTGTTCTTGGTTCTGAAGGAGAAGAAGTAAAAGAACTTCAAAAACGTCTCCGCTCTCTTGGTTTTTTTACACATCCATCGAATACAGGATATTTTGGCTCAGCGACAAAGCGCGCTCTTGTTGCGTTTCAAAAAGCAAAAGGCATAGACCCCATTGGCATACTTGGACCCAAAACCCGCGCAACACTCAACGAGGGGTAGTTCGCTGCAGAGAGGTTGATTATCCTTCTATAAAGAGCGATAATAATACCTGTCATTATTCATATATATCCCACTATGGATTCACAAGAAAACACTCAGGGCCAGGCACAATCGAACCAACAGGGTTCGACACAAAACGCTCAAGCTGACCTTCAACAAGTTGCAAATCGTGCTAAGGCAGCGACAGCAGGATTTAGTATTGAAAAACTCTTTCAGGGTCGCATTGATAACGTCAATTACTTTTATTTTGCTGTGATATCTATTGTCGGGAACTATGTTTTTGGACATATTCCGCTCATTGGATCGATCCTCAGTCTCGCACTCAGCGTACTAGGTATCGGCATGGCCATTCGCCGATTCCATGACATTGGAAAATCTGGATGGTATTCGCTCGTCTTCTTTGCGCCAATGCTCGGTGTCCTTGGTGGTGGTAGTATGGCAATGATGAATAATTCGATTGCAGGATTCGTAGGAATGCTAGGACTTGTTGGACTCTTGGGACTCCTTTCCCTTCTCGTAATGGTGTATCTCTGCTGGATCAAGGGAAATGCGGGAGCAAATATGTATGGTGAAGCACCAGATCCAAAGCGAGAGTTCTTTAGAGCAGTGCTTAACACTTAAACATATCTTTCCAATAAAAAACTCCGCCCTCAAGGCGGAGTTTTTTATTATTTCTTGTCAGTATTACTATCGTGTGACGCAAATATTCCCAGCGTTTGGAATAGCTGTTTCAGCCGCTGCTGCAGTAGCACACACCGTCACCTGTTTAATCGCATTCTGATGAATGGAGTATCCGGTAGAAGGTGCTGCTGGGTTTGTTGGATCAATTGGAAGTTGTGCAATATACGTTGGAGTGAGACACCCAAGATCACCTGTTAGGGTTGTTGTATCTGCTGCCATAGTTGTATTGACAGTCGTTGTTGCAGTATTAATGGGACCACATGTATATGTGTTTCCGCCGATAGTAAATGTACCTTCAAACACGCCTTTATTGTCAGCCATGCGTTGACCGACTGCGTTAAGAATGGCGTTCACATTTGAAGTACGCTGTGAGTTGCGTGCTTGAGCAAATTGCTTTGCGGGGTTCACAGCAACTATAACGATCGTTGCAAGAAGCGCAATGATCCCGATAACGACGAGAATTTCAATAAGAGTGAAACCTCGAGTAGCACGAGAGAACTGTTTTTTGTTATTCATAAACTGAATACAGTGAATAATACTCGCAATGATGTGCGAGAAAAGGATAAATATACGACACACAAAGGAACGATATAGAACACACTCTACTCTCCCCCAGAGAAAAAGCAACACTCGACAAGAATCGAAAATATGGCTCTGTAGAGCGATATTATGGAGTCGATGTTGCAGTTTCAATCCAC
>CAZUMX010000002.1:3246-58199 GCA_964622275.1 uncultured Candidatus Saccharibacteria bacterium | reverse complement strand
AGACACCCGTGTAGCCATTCACTGAGACCACAGCATCGGCTTTGGTGATGGAGAGGTCGGCACCAACATACGTAATGTCATAGTTCCCTCCTGCAGTAAGTGTTCCTTGAGTGATGGCATACGTACCGACGTTCTCCCCAGCATCTCGTGTAAGATTCCCAACAAATGGGGCCGAGAGATCAGAAGATATGTAGGTGAGCGCTGGGTCAGCACTTCCGTAGACTTTCGTCTGTGCATCAGCTGTGACGGTAATTGGCTTCTTGGTGATTTCGAAGGTCTTTGAATCGGACGACCCTGAGTGATTTGCATCACCTGCGAACGTGTAGCTTGCACCTGCAGTGCCAACGTTCGTATTATCGGTATAGTCCGCCGAAGGAGTGAGGAGAAAGTCCGCCTGCTCCTGTGACGCTTACTGTACACGGAGTAATTGGTGAACCGGTATACACCTCACTTGCCGAACACGTCACAATAGTCGTAGACGTTGCAGGAGTAATGGCAAATGTCTTTGCGTCAGATGATCCCGTGTAATCTGCGTCACCGAGGAATGTTGCGTCTGCATTTGCGGTTCCAACATCCGTGTTGTTGGTGTGAATCACAGGAATGGATTGATTGAGCCCACCAAACCCTGTCACCGTGGCAGTACATGGGGTCTGAGCGGATCCGTCGTACACCACACCTGCTGGACACACGATAGTGACACTCGAGCTTGCTTGTGCGATAGCAAATGTTTGATCTACGTCAGCGGCTGCTGTGTAGTTCGTGTCCCCCGCTTGATGTGCGGTCACTGTACAGGAGCCTGCACCAGTGAGGTGGATCGAGTCCCCCGTGTTTGTACAATTTCCTGTTGTCGTAAAGGTAACCGGAAGTCCAGAGTCAGAGGTTGCAGAGACTATGAAGTCAGCGTCGCCGTACGTTTTTCCAGCAAGTGCACCGAAGGTAATCGTCTGAGAAGCCTGCACCACATGGACGAGGCGAGTTTTTTCTACAGCACTATTCGCTGCAGTGTCAGTAGCGTTATAGAAAAGTGTGTAGTCACCAACAATAGCTGTGTTCACAGATCCTGTTGTCACGACTGTCGCACCTTCTGTCGCTGTCGCACCTGCGTCAACGTAGGTTCCGCCAAAAGCGATGGTTTCTGGATCATTCCCAAGGACAGTAATAACTGGTGCCTGAGTGTCGACAGTAAATGCTGAAACCGAAAGTGGTGTGCTGGTATTTCCTGCGAGGTCCACAACACTGACAGTACAGTTGTCATGAAGTCCATCTGAGAGTGTGCTGAATGTCTTTGTATTACTCCCGACAGATGCGGTCGTCGAAACACTCGAGCAATCACCTCCATACACAATGGTTCCCGCTTCTGTAGAACTAAACGTGTAGTTCGGTGTATTGTCGTTCGTGAGTGTCGGCACTGGGGTTACTTCGGCAAGGACTGGG
This sequence comes from uncultured Candidatus Saccharibacteria bacterium, assembly GCA_964622275.1. Lineage (GTDB taxonomy): Bacteria > Patescibacteriota > Minisyncoccia > Phycocordibacterales > UBA6899 > CAYPEZ01. The sequence goes on along the minus strand of CAZUMX010000002.1, from coordinate 56,765 downwards.
GCAACAGTGTCTGCAAGATAAGAAACCTTGACCTGAACCTGATCGAGTGAGGCAGTTCCACCTCCCGTCGTAGCACCGACACGGAGACGGAAGTTTGCATTCGTAATATCTGCAGCGGTCCACGTTGTCGACCACAAATCCGTCGAACTTCCTGTGATGACTGTGGCATCCCCTGTGGTCAGGGTTATCGTGCGTGCGGTGGTATATGCGGCACCTGCGTTCTTTGAGATTGCGACAGTCGGATTTCGTCCTGAAGTATTCCCCTCAACAGCGACTTGAATTCCCGTGATGGTTGCTCCTGGAGGGATTGAGAGGCCAAAGTTTCCGTAATCTGTGGTATTCGCACTTGAGGTCAGTGTCGCATAGCCATCATTCGATGAATATGCATTCGTTGGGGTTCCAGCTCCATTGTTCGCTGGATTTGCCGTTGGTGCGCTCCATCCACTATCAAAGTTCGCAATAATACTGTGTGTTGTCGTGACGCCTGTGAACGTAAAGGTCTGAGGACGTGTCGCCTGGGCAATGCCATCAACAATCACTTGATTCAAAATATTCCCCGCACTCGGAACACTACTATAGGCCTGATTTGCATTCAGCGAAACTGGTGTTGTTCCATTCGGGGTAATTGTCCCGCCCGTGCTTGCACTCGACGTGATATTGTATGTCGGAAGATTGTACTGAACCGTATTATCGGTGAACGTTGATGCGGTGTTGCTGTTCCCAACAGCATCAGTGACGCGGCTTGCTGCAATGGATGCCGTCACTGTTCCTGCGGTCGACGGTGCCCAGGTGATTGTGACATCAAAAGTCGTCGCGCTTGTTGTAGAGATGGTTGCGGTCTTTGTTCCTCCTGCTGTTCCGCCGATCGTAATGTCGTTTGTAGCAAACCCATTCACAGGCTCACTGAACGTGACAGTAAAGACGACTGATCCAATATTCGTAGGGTCCGCTTGAGCAACAGCCTGATTGACAGTAACCGTTGGGGCAACACGGTCAATCGTGTATTCCTGACCTGTAAAGTTCCCGTTTCCAAGGCCACTTCCACCAAGCATGTTGTTGGCTGAGTCACGAATAGAATCATCATCAATAAGATTGAGGCCAAGCGTCCCAGTCCCACCACCCGTTGAAGCAGTCACAGTATATGTTGTTCCTGTCCCTGTGACCGTCGCAATTGCTGGTGCAGTAAGACCTCCATTCACAAGAGTGAAATCTGCTGCATTCACACCTGTCACTCCCTCACTGAAGACCACAGACCACACTGCGTTTGTCGCGTTTGATGGAGATGTTGATGCACGATTGATGGAAACAACGGTTGGAGCAACAGGGTCAGCCACACTCACACTATCCGCACACCCATTGTTTGTTGTATTCGTCTCAGTCACCACTCCAGTAGGATCAACAACACATACCCCTCCTGCACGAGGGTTTATGAGCGAGCCAAAAACAAGTGGAGTAACGGGAAGAGAAATATTAATGATTCCGTCTGTCGGGATCACGACACTCCCCCCTGTCGTACACTCAAGCGTATTGGTGGGAAGAATGGTGCAGTTCACCACACCTGTCACACCGTTTTCAAAAGTCACCGTTGGTGTTCCGTATGATGCGGTTGTTGTGGCAGGAAGACTATCACGGAACACAGAGAACCCTGGACCAAATGTCGCCGTTGCTCCACCAGTATTTGCGATTGCCATCGACCAGGTAAATGGCGTTCCTGCGACAGCATTTTCTCCGCCAAGATCATTCGTCTTTGTCACAATAAGATCTGGCAACACACTCACAGTGACTGAGTTTGACGTGCAGGAATTATTTCCTTCGCTGCTTTCAGTTGTGATGACGTTGTTTGGGTCAACAGAACATACACCACCAGAAAATGGGTTTGTCAGTGTCCCCGTGTTTGTAGGAGTAACGGGAATAGTCACAGTGACCGTTCCTCCCGGAGGAATGACGACACTGGTTCCCGCAGTACAACCCAAATCAGTACCAACAATAGAGCAATTTACTGTTCCCGTTGTTGCAGTTGAACCAACTGTGGGCGAGCCATATGTTGCACCTGATGTTGGAAGCTGATCTGTCATGAGCGTCTGTCCGACGGCAAACGTCGACGATGCGTTTCCGGTATTCGACACTAAGAGCTGCCAATTGAATGAACCACCAAGACCCGCAACGCCACCAACGGTATTTGATTTAGTGATGGTAAGGTCAGGTTGAAGAAGTGTGTAAGTGACTGTGATTTGAATATAGTCGACTGATGCTGTGCGATTTGAAAAACCGCTCTGATTTAGAACAGAAAGAGAGACTCCGAAGTTGGATGCGTTGATATCTGCGGGAGTCCATGTGGTTCCCCATAGATCTGCAACTCCACCGTAGGTTGTGGGGGTCATGGTCGTGGGCCAATCCGTAGTTACCGCCTTATCTGTACCTACTATCACTCCTCCCTTTAGGAGATTGAGGTCTGCATCATTTGTACTCGCGCCCCCAGTGTTTGATGAACTCTGTCGCGCAAGGGTTACCTGAATTCCGTTGATTACCGCTCCAGCTGGAATGGAAAATCCGTAATTTGTCGCCTGCAGATATTCACTAGTGCCATTGGTTCCGATCGTCACCGTTGCATAGTTTGTATCATCCGCAAGTATGTTTCCGGTATTTGTCCATGACCCTCCAGTACCAGGACCATTCACATTCGCTCCTGCCCCAGCATTATTTGGCCCACTCGTACTGTCTGTGAATGTCACACGAGTAATTTCTTCGCCTGAAAGCGCACTTGCGACTACGGTATAGAGAGGTCGATAGATATTTTCGAGTACGTACGTTGTGACGAAAGACCCGTTTTCATCGGCAGTGACTTCTTGTGTTGACTCGGTATAGTTTCCACCATTTCCATCGTCACCAAATATCTTCAAAAATACTTGCTGAAATGCGCCAAAGAAGCGGCCAAAGATAGTTGCGGTCTCTCCTGGGTGGTAGTCATCCTTTTCGGTCGAGAGTTCTGGAAGAGAGACTGCAGCGACTTGCGTGTCTTCTGCTGGAACTATGGTCTCTTCGGTAGTAGATGGATCTTGGGTCTGTGAAGTACCGTTCTCGATGGTGGTTGAATCATCGGTTGTGGTGGGTGGAACATCGGGCGAGATAGGAGCTGGCTCCTCCGTTGGAGTAGGTTCTACAACCTCAGAAGGAACATCTGTTGGCGTATCGAGAGCAGGAGGCGCTTCTGGTACTGGGGCTGGTTCAGGAGTTTGCTCGACAATTGGTTGAGGAGCTTCTTCTAAAACGTCAGGGGTGAGAGCATCTTGTGATACTGCTTCTGGCGCAGGGGCTGGCGATGGTTCTACAACCTGAGTGTTGTCGGGCTGTGTAACTTCTGATTGCGCAGATGCTATAGAAATAGCACCACCAAAAACCTGTGCGAGAAGCACAGTTCCAATAACAAAAAGCCCGAGGGTCTTTGACCCACGCACAAGTTGTCCTTTCTTCATAATGCGAAAGAGATAAAAAACCCAGCAACCCGGTGTTGCTGTATCTATAAATAATGAGTAGCGCTCAACCACGAGCACGAGAACGTGAACCCAAAGATCGGAAAGCTGGTGATCATGCTAACACCATCCTATCGCCTGTCACTATTGACTTTGTTCTTAAAAGATTTCTTATTATATTGACACACCTCAGAATGAGGGAGATGCTTAGTAGGTATGGTGCTTCAAACACTCAATATCGCTTCAGGATTTCTGATTTCTTCTCGATATGTGGCGTCACTCGGCGCAAAAGAATTTATCGAGAATATCCACCAAAAGATTCTCCCATATAAAAACATCATTGGTGTTCTGACACTTCTTCTCGGACTGATTGGTTTAATCGAACGTCTTGGTATTATCTCCCTCAATATCCCCTACCTTGGAGAAAGCCTTATTCAGGCTCCGCCAGCGATACTTCTCGGACTACTGCTTTCTCGTGAACGATTGGAGCACATTTCTGTCCTCCAGGAACTTATTCAAAAACTTGTTCTTTTCCAATCGTGGATTGGGCTATGTGGCATGTTCGTAGGCATTTGGTCACTTCTTTTTGGATGTAATGTATATCCAATCTGTGCAATTCATCCTTTCTAAATTTTTTTTGTTTGTTGGCGCTGCCTAGTCACTTCGAAAAGAATAATTCCTGCACAAACTGAGATATTCAGCGATTCGACAAAACCACGCATCGGAATGGACAAAAGGACATCAGAACGGTCTTTCATATATTGGGATAATCCTCGATGCTCATTTCCTAAGAGGAGCGCGATCTTTCCTCTTTTAAACGATGTGGAAAAAATATTTTTTGCCTTCTTTTCATGAAGCACTGTCGCGTATGTTTTATATTTTTTTCTTTTGAGTGCAGTCATGCACGCACGAGAAGATCTAAAAAAATTGATTGAGAGCCACTTGTTTGCAGATGAAGATGAGTGTCTTCCTACTCTCCGAAGATTCATGTATGTTTCTTTTTCATAGACAACCCAAATTTCTCCCACTCCAAAAGCCTCAGCTGACCTCAAAACAGCGCCAGCATTGTGCGGATCGTGTACATCTTCGAGAACGAGAATGACACCGGACTGACGCGAGTTCATGACTTTCTCAATTTTTGCTTTTCTTTCAGGAGTCACAAACATGAGTGTAGCACACGAGTTCCCTCTCATGTTTCTATTAAGCCATAGAAAAGCAGACCATACATCTCTACTGGAATGCAAGTGGGAACTATTGATACAATACAAGTCCTGAAGCTGACTGCCCCACCGGCCCACACAACCGAGCCCGAAAGAAGGAGGTGAGTTCTTTGACAACACGTACGCATGAACAAGTTGAAGAGACGCGAACAGCACTGACTCGTTGCGCACGCGGGCGCTTTCGTTCCTTGTGGAGTTACGACGATCTCCATGAAGCAGTGAAAAAGAGTCTTCACCGAGAAATCGATAACGGTATATTCAGAGCCGCACTGACGAAGGTCGTGGTATCGGATGGAATTTTTCGTCAGATTGAGGGAAGAGGTCTCATCCGATACTGGCCCGTTCGCCACAAGCATCATTAATGTCCCAACTCAAAGAGAGGAAAGGAGGTGAGAAGCATGACCATCGGAGAAGAGATCCGCGAAGACATTCGCAAGACCCTTCGAGACGCAAGGCGCACAGGAAACGCTGTCGTCCCGTGCACCACACTGTGGGACGTCGTCGGCAAGCGGCGTTCGGTCTCAGACCCATACTACGGAAGGTACAAGTTGGTGTTGAGCGAGCTCCTGAGAACCGCATCGATTCGACTCCACAAGGATGAGGATGGGAGGCCCAGAGGGTTCGAACTTCTGGAACGAAGACACTAACCATCGGGAGAGCCGCAATGAAAATAACACTCTCCAACCACAACATGCTTGAGGGTTCTGTCCCCAAACCGAGAATCATATCCATTGATATGCTTCTCGGTTTTTTCATTCGCATGAAATCATCGAACAGAAGAGCTAAAATATGTTCCCTTTATGATATAATGAGTATCTTATGCTGCATGATCATGCTGCGCACCCAAATGTTCCGAGCAAAGAAGAAGCCCTCACATATAGAAACCTGTATGCACGGGTCTGGTTTTTAACCTTTATTATTGTTGCACTTGAGGTCACTGGGTCCATTTTGTCTGGATCACTTGCTCTTCTCGCCGATATTGGTCACATCGTCACAGATTCTTTTCTCGCACTTATTCCCCTCTCGGTAGCTCACGCTATTGTAAAAGGGTCTCACGAGCGCAGCAGAGTCCCCATCCTTATTGGTGGAATTGTTACTTCGATTTTTCTTCTCGGCATTGGAGCGCACGTCATCCTTGAAGCCGAGGAAGCACTGGAGGGTGGACACGAACATGTTGTTCACGGCCTTCTGCTCTTTATCTTTTCACTCACGGCAGCAGGGGTGAATTACACTCAACACAAACTTCTCTCTCAAGTAAGCGAAGCCCACAGACATGCGGCTCACTCCGGTTATCATTTTCATGTTCTTACTGATCTCGTAAAAAACATCATCCTTCCAGTGCTAGGTGCAAGCATCGCCTTAGGAATACTGAGCGAAAAATCAGACCTCGTGATTGCGTATGCCATAGGTATTATTCTCATGTTCCGTGCTCTCCTCCTTTTAGGAGAAACGGTGTGGGGCCACGATAAAGTAACACAAGTTATTGACCGATTGATTCAGCGGCTGGTGCACTAGGCGAAGTCTTTTTGTGAAGCACGAGCAACACAAAGATAAGAACAAAGGTTGAGAATGCCACAAATGGAATAGTGACAAATCCGAATTCAATAAAATATATGCGGTCACATGTCGGAAGTCCTTCAATCGCTGGGCATGGGAGATGTGTTCCCGTGAGCGCCATCCACTGGAGGACATATTGGTATCCGCTGACCAACATACCGAGAATAGAAAACGCTATCCCAAAACGATGAGTTACCCCCTCAAGACTTGGTCTCAGTGAAGGAAGTGGAAGTGTCACAACAAGAAGCCCCACAAGAATTCTTGACGTAATGCACAGTGGGCACGGGGCGAAACCCGTTACAGCGCTATAGATCATACTGCCCACAAGAGCACAGAGTGCACAGAGTGCTGCAATGCATCTTGCGCAGAGAGGAGATGCACGAAAAACCTGGTAGAGCCAATGTCTTGCAAAAATCCAGCACCCAACCAAAAGCACGATGAGCACATCCATCGCCAAGGTGAGAAATACAAGAATTTGCGTGGCAATTTGAGCCTGCTCAGTCATACCTAGGCTAATACCACTATTATGATCCAATGACAGGAGCGGTACACCCCGTCTTTTCGGCTAGCTGCTCGAAGGTCAACTCCCCTGTGGAGATTGTTCCGTCAGCAAATACCCATGTTGGGTAAGAGCTGATATTTTTTTCTTTACAAATTGGCAGTTGAGCTTGCCCGTCTGGTGTTGAACACTCAACATAAGGAAGGTCTTTTGCAGAAGCGCCAAAGAGCTTCTTTTGAGCCTGGCAGTGCGGACACCAGAATGCTCCATAAAATGTCGCTCCTTTTTCCTTCAGACATGTTGCGAATGCTGTCACAGATGCGTTTTCTACTGGGGCAGGCTTTGAAAATCCCCCTTGTGAACCAAGAAATACAAAACCACCAATAAGAAGAATGCCGATAACCGCAGCGGCAATATAAGATGTTTTTTGATCCATATAGCGAAGATTGTACCATTTCAAAGCAGACATTGGCGAGCAATGATACACTTGTCCTTATGATAAACCGTTTGCCACCATACTGGCGGAAACTCGCAGGATACTGCGTTGTGGGTGGAAGCACGTTTTTCCTCGATCTCTTACTCTATTGGTATTTAAAGACGAATGGTGTGTATTATTTGTCTGCCGCATCAATAGCATTTTTGTTTTCTGTTTCTCTCAATTATATTTTCAGTCGTTCGTGGGTGTTTGGAGAATCGGAACGACATTTTGGCATTGGATACGTCTATTTTCTTTTTATTGCATGTGTTGGCGTAGGATTAACCGTTGGAATCTTGCAGCTTCTTGTAGAAAAAGAAGGATTTGACCCATATATCGGAAGAGTGTTCACCGGTGCTCTCGTTGGAATGTTTACATTTAGTGCAAATTATTTCTTTAACTTTACTATGCAAAAACATCTCAAAGATTCATGATATACTTTTTAGACTTATAGATATGCCGAAACTTCTTCTTATATACATCGCATGCATCGTTGCAATGGTCGTCATTGACCTCTTGTGGATAGGAGGAGTCGCTAAGGGTTTTTATCAAAAACACCTAGGATATCTCTTTGCTGAGAACTTCCGCATGGTCCCTATCGTCTTTTTCTACCTCATATATATAGGTGGATTGATGGCGTTTGTGATCTCCCCTGCTCTCGCTGGTGATATGCCACTTGGAAAAGCGGTCCTCATGGGAGCACTTCTCGGATTTGTGGCGTATGCAACATACGACCTCACGAACCATGGGCTTGTCCGCGATTGGCCAGCGATTGTTACTGTTGTCGATATGGCATGGGGGACTTTTCTTACCGCAGTGATTGCTGCAATTGGAATCTCCCTTGGACGTCTCCTCTCCTAGTCTTCATGTTCCCTTTGATCCTCACCTCAACCTACGTCATCGGAGCACTGACGGTTTTCCTTTATATGACGGCATGGTTTATTGTTTCTGTAAAAAAACAACGCAACGATCTTGCTGATGTCGCATGGGGTCCAGGATTTATTCTTGCGATGTGGGTCTCCCTTATCTGGAATCAAGCATTCACCCTGGGACCTATTCTTGTTGCAATCCTCATTACTCTCTGGGGAGTACGACTTTCCTGGCACATCCATAAGCGGAATCACGGGAAGACTGAGGACTTCAGATATAGAGCATGGAGAGAGGCGTGGGGACGATGGTTTTATCTTCGTTCTTTTTTTCAAGTATTTATGCTTCAGGGAGCTCTTCTCTTGCTGGTGATCGCTCCAGGATTTCTTGTTTCTAGTATGGATATACGTACATCAATCGACATGTGGATGATCGTTGGGTCTAGTCTGTTCTTCTTGGGTTTCTTCTTCGAGGCTGTGGGCGATCGGCAACTGTCTATTTTTTTGTCTCAACAAAATCATGGCCCCGTCATGAAGTCTGGGCTTTGGTCATACACGAGACATCCAAACTATTTTGGTGAAGTCACATTATGGTGGGGAATCTTTGTTATTGCGCTTGGAGCTCCCCTAGGGTGGATCTCCGTCATAGGCCCAATAACTATTACAGTCCTTATTCTTGGAATATCAGGAATCCCTATGCTCGAAAAAAAGTACGCTGGGAATTCTGACTATGAAGAATACAAAAAGACGACGAGTGCGTTTTTCCCATTGCCTCCGAAAAAATACCGTGACGAGACCACAAGTCTTCTTTGACGAGAGGGAGTTTTTCTGCTACTGTGTAGGCCGGGTTCTCTTCTGTATTTCTGTCTTTATTTTTATAAAATATTCTCCCCGCCCAGGGAGATGTGCGTGCGTATCTTATGCTTCACCATATCAAATCCACCCTTCGTTCACTCCGTCAAAACCTATCCTGGAATATGCTCCGTTCCAAACTCGAGCGTTTTTTCTCTTGGATGTTCGCACCAAAGAAACTCTATTGGAGAATTCCTCTCGTCGGGTTGATTCTGTTGCTTTTGGTGACAACAATCATGCGCATCGTCCCCTCTGGAGACGACAATGAGGCGGCTTCGTCACTCAGACAAGTTTCACTCCTTTCTCTCTCTGAAGAAAGTGGTGCTGTTGGTCCCCTAAACCTTGTAGGAGAAGTCAGCGCACTTGAACGTGCGGATCTTCGTACAGACATGGGAGGACGTGTCACTCGCGTCAATCGCCGTGCGGGAGACCGAGTCGCCGCAGGAGAAGTACTCGTTGAGTTCGACAATGCCAGAGAACGTGCTGGACTCCTTCAAGCAGAGGGGGCACTGGAGTCAGCAAGAGCAGCATTGGCACGAGTCGAAAATGGAAGTCGCACTGAAACACTGAGTATCCTTGAGGCGAGTAAAGCAGGGGCGCAGACTGCGCTTGATGCAACGAAAGAAAACACCGTCAACACACTCAAGACGCTCTATATCGGAAATGACGATGCTATTCATGCTAAAGTCGATAGTGTATTCACAAACCCACGCACAAGTGCGCCGCAATTTATCTATAATACAAGCGATTCGCGACTCGAGGGAGAAATCGAGAACACAAGACCTGTCATCGAAAAAATATTGAATGATCAAGCTGCTCGAGCTGCGCAGCTCTCCCCTTCGATGGACCTCACTCTTGAGCTCGAGCGTGCACGAACAGAGACGAGAACTCTCCTCTCATTCATCGATAGCGTACTCCGTGCAATGAATCAGGCTATTCCTTCGACAAACCAGCCCCAAAGCGCAATTAGTGGATCTTCGGCAACAGTCAGCGCAGCGCAGCAAATACTCTCTGGAAATCTTCAGACTATTTCTGGAACCATCCAGGACCTCTCGGGAAAGACAACGGCCCTCACGGTCGCTGAAGCAAATCTTTCGCAAGGAATGACCCCTGCTCGCGCAGAAGATGTTCTCCAAGCTCGTGCTGGACTCAAGCAGGCGCAAGGAGCATATGCTCTTGCCCTTGCAGGATGGGAGAAAACCATTATTCGTACTCCTATTTTTGGAACGATTAATTCACTTGTTGCGGACGTTGGAGAATCCATCCCCGCAGGAACTCTTGTCGCCTCTATCACAAACACATCAGGAAGTGAGGTTAAAGCATCAATTACTGCGGATGATATTCCGTCAATCCGAGTTGGCACACGTGTAACAACAGACAAAGGTCTTGAAGGAGTCGTCACTCGTGTTTCGCCAGGAATTGATCCAATTACCAAATCTGCGGAAGTCCGCATTGCGCTTACCGACCCAAATAAAACCCTCATCAACGGAACATCGATTAGCGTGTCCATTGAGAGAACAGGGCAAGTATCACTGTCCACAAACAACCCAGCGACCCTTCCCCTTTCTGCTGTAAAGCTCTACGCAGATCGTGCGGTGGTCTTTACTGTGACTGCAAGCAGCACGCTCGAAGAACATCCAGTGGTTCTTGGTCCCCTCTTGGGAGATAGAGTGACCATCCTTTCTGGTCTTTCAGGACTGACTGAGATTGTCCGTGATGCCCGTGGACTGCGCCCCAACCAGAGCATTGAAGTGATAGCACAATAATCTGTATGATTCCACTTTGGAAATTTTTCCTTCAAAAAAAGCAATTCACCACTTTGCTCATTATTGCGTCAGTCATTACGGGATTTGCCGGAATGTTGCTGATCCCAAAAGAATCAGCTCCAGAAATTAAAATTGCTCTTGGTATCGTGACCACGGTTTTCCCGGGTGCATCTAGCGAGAACATTGAGACACTCGTCACAAACCCACTTGAGGCGGGGCTAGCAAATGTCCCCAAGCTCGACAAGATCACGTCGTCAAGCCGAGAGAATGTGTCGGTCATTTCTGTTCAATTCACCGCTGATGCGGATATTGATAAATCTATTGCGGAGCTCAAAGACGCTGTGGATAAAGCAAAATCTGAACTCCCTGATGGAGCAGAGGACCCAGAGGTGTCTGAGGTAAATTTCGCTGACCAGCCTATTTTGATTTTTTCCCTATCGTCAGATCTCGCACCACAACAATTCACCGCCCTCGCACGCACGGTAAAAGACGAACTCAAGGGTGTCTCGGGAGTTGGAAAAGTCGAGATCGCTGGAGATCGAAAACGTGAAGTTCAGGTTGTTGTCTCAAAGGAAAAACTCGCCGATTATGGGCTTTCTCTCCTTGATGTTATCGGGGCAATCCGTTCCGCAAACACCGCACTCCCAGTAGGGACAATCACTACCGCAGGAGTGGACTACAATGTTGGATTCGTTGGTGATCTTAAAGATCCTAAGGAGCTTATGGGGGTACCACTCTCCACGCCAGCACGGCAAGTGATTTACCTTCGTGATGTCGCTTTAATCTCTGACGGTGTTGAAAAATCATCATCGCTCTCTCGAATCTCAGTAGACAAAGCCCCGTCTGAGCAGGCATTAACATTCAATGTCTATAAAACCTCTGGGTCAAATATCTTGAAAGTCGCATCTGGGGTTGAAGAAAAAATTGAAGAACTTAAATCTGGAATACTTGGGGGATCTCAAACTCTCACTATTTATAGTGAGGGGGACCAGATTCGTAAAGATATCTCCAACCTCACCAAGACAGGTATAGAGACAATGATTCTCGTCGCTCTTGTCCTCTTTCTTACCATCGGCTGGAAAGAAGCGCTCATTGCATCAATTTCTGTTCCACTCTCATTTCTCATTGCATTCTTTGGTCTCTACACCAGCGGAAAAACCATTAACTTCATGACACTTTTCTCGCTGATCCTCTCGATTGGAATCCTTGTCGATATTGGAATTGTCGTGATAGAGGCTATTCACTCTCGGCTAGAGAAATATAAGAATATTGAGGACGCTGCAGTGGCTTCCATTGAAGAATATGCGTGGCCACTCATTGCGGGAACGTTCACCACCATTGCGGTGTTTGTTCCACTTCTCAACCTCTCTGGCATTGTTGGGAAGTTTGTTGCCACGATTCCCTATACCATTATTCTTGTTCTTATCGCATCAATTTTTGTCGCTCTCGGATTCCTCCCCTATCTTGCGACACGCTTCATGAAGGGCGGGCAACATGAACACACAGAAACCGAACGATTTCAGGAAGAAATTTCTGAACGCTCCAAAGAATGGTATAAAAACTTTTTGCGAAAATTCCTTGGGCACGAACGCACAGAGAAATGGTTTCTCCGTGGTGTGACGTTTCTCTTTATTCTTGGACTTCTTCTTCCCATCACTGGCCTTGTAGAAGCCATCTTCTTCGGACAAGATGAACAAGACTTTATTCTCATTGATATTGAGAAGGCAGAAGGCACGCCTTTAGAAGAGACAGACATTACCACACGAAAAGTTGAAGAAGTATTGTATACAGAGCCCGCTATTAAAAGTTTCGCAACAACGATCGGACGATCGAACTCTTTCACTGGTGGTGCGGGTGGGGCAATAAGCGTGGGGGCAAAATTCTCAAATATTGTCGCTAAGCTTGATAAAGAATCTTCCCTATCGAGCACAGAAGTTGTTGAGGTTGTGAGAAAAGCTCTCCTGCCTATCAAGGAGGCGAAGATTACCGTCCTCCAAATCAACAATGGTCCACCAAGCTCGGCTCCAGTATCTATTCAATTTCTCGGAGACGACTTTGGCTCATTAGAAACAGCTGCGAACAACGCACAGGATATTCTTTCTCGCATTCCTGGAACAAAAGACATCTCGGCATCAACCGATAATGCGTCTACTGAATTTTCATTTTCAATCGATCGAGCAAAGGCAGCAGAATACGGAGTCTCTGCACAGCTTGTCGCGCAAACCCTACGCGCAGCAGTCAACGGACTTACCGCAACGGTCATCAAGAACAAAGATGATGATATTGATGTTGTGGTGAAACTCGCTCTTGATCCAGGATTTACAGATGCAACAAAGACCACGAACACATCCCCTGACACAATCAGAAACATCCAAATCCCAACACCCCGTGGAAATGTCGCTCTGGGCAACTTCCTCTCTCTCGCGCTCACCCGTAACACAAAAGTGATTGCTCATGAAGATCGTACTCGGCAAGTCACCGTCAGCGCATACACCACCGAGGGCGGAAACGCGAGCAAAATCACCAAAGAACTCACCGACACTCTTGCCGCACAAGGACTACCAAACGGAGTCACTCTCAAGGCGGGTGGAGAAACCGAAGATATCCAAAACTCGTTCCGTGACATGCTCCTCGCATTTCTTATTGGCATGATTCTTATGCTTGCCATTCTTGTTTTGGAATTTAACTCATTCCGTTACGCGTTCTATCTCCTGCGTATCGTCCCTCTTTCGCTTGCGGGAGTATTCTTTGGATTATTCTTCTCGGGCCAGCCGCTGGGATTCACGTCCATGCTTGGAGTCATCGCATTAGGCGGAGTGATCATCAACCATGCCATTATCCTTATGGACTCATACCGACGATTTGAAGAACGCGATAATGCACAACACAATCTGAAAGAAATTGTTATTGAGGCTTCAGCAACACGCTTTCGACCAATCATTCTCACGACGATCACCACTGTGCTCGGCATGATTCCACTCTCATTCTCTTCAGCGTTATGGGGGCCTTTTGCCTTTGCGATCATGTTTGGACTCTCATACTCACTTCTCCTCACCCTCGTATACATTCCTGTCCTCTACTACCGACATAGAACAAAAGTGACTCGCACACATACGCAGGCATAAAAAATGCGTATTTCTCTATCCTACTGTGTCAAAAAAGCGGCTCAACAAGGCCATTTGACAAACTATCAAAAACATTGACAAATGTGTATTTTTGTGTATAATATCTCTCAGACGAAAGTCCGGGATTTCTGGGGCATTTCGCCTCTACCCTTTTGAAAATCAAAAACTGAATCAACAGAAATAGGAGCGTTGTCATGTTTATTCTTTTTTTCTCTGTTCTCATCGGAGCAGGAATCTTCTGGGGTGGCCCTCTTCTCATCGTTCGGTTTCGGTCGAACGACCAGAAGAACCCGAAGCCCCGGAAGGACAAATCCTACTGGGTGACGAAAGTCGAACCGGGACACGGCAAGCTGACGATGAAAGCTGGTGTTCCCAACCGGCTCCATGCTGGCCCAGGGTACAAGTTCGCTGGAAATGACCTTGGTGACAGAGCGAGCTGGATTGCCAGCCCTCGTGAGCCTGGAGAATCTGCGAACGGAGGGAGTCTGAGCTTTTGGATGTATATCTTAGAAGCTTGGCTCTACTACGTCACAGGGTATGTGTTCGTCGGAAGAACCGTACTAGATACCCTATCCCCAACCACGGAACTTTACTTACGGGAAATTACCCGTGAGAAAGACGAGTGGAAAGCGACAGCAGAGCGTCCAAAGGACATAACCGATCATTTTGTCCTCGCACAGCAGGAACGCCCGTTCAGCTTCTCTGAAGCAGAGACGGCGCGTGCTGGGAAGGTCTTCATCGGGGGACAAGAAGTCCCTGCAGACGAAGGCGTTCCTATGGAAGGACGTGGGTCTTTCCTTCTTCAGATCAAGGATGTCTGGAAGGTACTCTTCGAGATAAGCGGAGACGAACTCAGCCTCTCGAAAAAGAAGGCCGAAGAAGGCGCTCGTGAAATCATCCAGGGAGGCATCGCCGACCAGTTCCTCGGAACGACCGGTAAGAGCTTCTTGGCTGATCAGCTGGCAATGATTGACGAGCCTAGGGGAGAAAACAAGGGGACCCGTGAACTGTTCGGTTTCGATTATGTGCAGTTCATTCTCACTGACCTCGATCTTGGGGGCAAGTTCAAAGACTTGTTCCGCAAGAAGGCTGAGGAACGTGTGGCAGGACTGGCAGCACTAGAAGCCGCAGAGCGAAGGGAGAAGGTCGCAGAAGTCGATCTTCGGATTGCCCGACTCAAGGCACAAGGAGATGTGGCCATCGAGGAGCGTGAGCTCACAGTGCTCAATGATGGCATGCGTCAGATGAGGGCGTCTGGTGGTCTCGGAAGCGAGGACACCGCACGACTCTTGAGCGCACGTGAGAAGAGGAAGGCCATTGAAGGCTTCGACGGGAGCACTTTGGTGCTGAGTGAGGGAGGACAGCCTCCCCTCACTGCAATCCCGATCTCTGGAACCTCACCAAAGAAAGACATCGGAGAGTAAAATGAAAAAATGGTTTGAAGGAATAAAGAGAGGGTTGTGGTGGATATGGAAATGCGTCACATTCCCTTTCTTTCTTCTTTGGTGGATCCTGAGGTGGAGCATCACCAGTGTAAAGCAGAGGTTTCAAAAAACCCCTGCTTCCACTGGTGGCACAGAGGAAAAGAAAAGCACTGTGAAAACCCCTCGACGGTCTCAGGGAGGATCCTGGCCCTTTTATGTGATCCTGCCGACACTGATCGGAGGGGTTTATCTGATGCTTACCTTAAGCATCGGGGACAGCCTATCTGCTCTGTCCCAGAACATGATGGTCTCCCTTTCTGTTCTGGGACCACTTCTTCTCATTGGGGTTGGGGCATTCTACCTTCTGCGAAAGCGCAAGGAAAACCCTAGCAAAACCAAGGAGAGTGGTACAAAAGACAAAGAAGAAAAAGACACGAAGTCACAGAAGGCAAAGGATGAAGAAAAGCCCTGGTGGGAAAAGAATAGCAGCGTATGGCTCTTGTTCTGGACCTTCTATGTTGTTGGGTTGTTCACGATCTTCGCAATGCTGGCTTATACGGCAACGCGATGGATCTACCACAACATTGAGTTAGAAGGGATGAGAAACTACACCGATTATCGAAATCTGGTGTACATGCTTCTCTTCATCCCATTCGTTGCGAATTGGTGGACAGTGTCCAACGCGAAGAAGCTGGGGACCTTCTCCAAAGGCTTCGCCCATGTTCTGTGGGTCTCAGGAATCGGAAGCATGTTCTTTACTGCCTTCCTCTTTTTCACATAATTTCACATAAAGAGATTGGGAAGCGGTTTGTGAATCCCGCTATGGTCAAGGATGACTATAGCGGGATTTTTATTTTCTTAAACAAAAAACCGCCCTAAGGCGGTCTTTCGTTTACATCATTAGATGATTTAGATTGTTGGAACCACGTTTCCAATTCCTGTTGGCGCGTTCACAACATTCACCGTGTTGTTATCGAGACGGAAGGTCTGTGAGAGGAACCCGACGAGACCCCAGAATGATACCATCACGAAAACTGCCACGACACCCCAGATCATGATCTGCTTTGCCTGACCCTGTGCCTCCTCGTTTCCTGCATTGAGGATAAACTTGGTGAGACCCCAGAAGAAATAGAGGGTCGCAAGAAGAAGGATAAATGGAATAATACGCTGAATCCAACGAACAACCGTAGAGAGGGCTGTGTCAAAATCAGTAAACTGAGCCGAAGCAACGATAGGAAGAACTGCTGCGGCAAGAAGAGCACCGGTAAGGATTTTTTTCATACAAAATGAAGATTTCCCAAAAAAAATATTAATAATATGTTGTAATATAATGCCTAAAAGACAGGATACCCGTCTATCGACCTTATGTTAATGTACCTATCTATTCTATCCTTGTTCTCTTTTATAAAGCAAGGGTTATCCACACAAAGAAAAGATGGAAAATTGATTATATGGCTTTATAGAGCCATATTTCTATTTTTTAGACACCAGACAAAACACTCGGATTTTCCCCAATAGTGCCAATAATCAGGCGTAATATCCCAAAAACACTAAACATGATAAACATCCCTATTATGCCCCAAACAATGGACCTTTTCCCTTCGCTCCTCATAGACTCTTCTTCACCATACCAAACAAACTTGACCACACCCCAGATAAAGTACGCAAATGAAAGACCGAAAAGAAGTGCGATGATTGGGTTGAGGATCACATTGTAGATATTCCCCATCAACGTGATGAGTCGTGGTGGTATTTGTGTCTGAGCAAAGACGGTAACAGGAACGAATAGGGTTAAAATTATTAAGAAGAATCTCGTCATAAAGATATTTGATTGATTAGAAAATACGGCCATTTTTATCCATATATCTTGGATTCTCGAGGAGAGGGTTCCCCGTCGATCCGAAAAATGAATTTGTAATAGCGTAGACAATTCCCCAAAATGACAAAATAAGGAACATGCCAACCACGCTCCAAATCATAAACTGCTTGTATTTTGATCGTTCTCTTTCGTCGTCTGCGTGGAGCACAAATTGCGAAAGGTTCCAAAAAATAACAACAACGATACATCCAATGAGGACGGGGAAAATACTGCTTACCCACCGCATCACAAGAGAGAGAAGTCCAAAAACATCAGTAGGAGCCTGAGCAAAAGCAGGAAAAGCGATCAGTAACAGAACAGCAAGAATGAGAGTTCGATGTATCATGGGTTTGTAGGCGGAGTTAACACAGGGATTCCAAATCCCCCAAGACCAAACACAGATCGAGTGAGGAAAGAAATAATCCCCCACACCATAAAGACCGCTGCTGTCGCAACAAGCGAAAAGACCATGGAACGCTTCCCTTCCTCGCGTGCTCGTTCGTCATCAAAATTTAGAAGAAATTTAATGACCGTATAGACAAAAGACATAAAAAGGAGCATCCATGCGAGTGCGGTGATCCATTGAAGAAACTTTAATACCAGCTCGACAACCCCTCTGAAATCAGTTGGCGGAACCTGCGCAAAAGCCAGGTGAGGGGCGACTAGAGCAGAAAGAGTGTAGAAGAAAGTCCGAAATCGAGTCATCATAAATACAGTATATCGTTAAGCGCCAAAAATGTCTGTAAACGTATTGCCGACAATATTCTTGATAATCGTCGCTCCAAGAATGATCGCCGCCCCCACAATCACCCAAAGGAGCGCCCTCTTCCCTGTGTCGAGCTTGCGCTCTTCTCCCTGAGCAGTCACGAGGTTGTATCCGGCATAAATAATTCCAAGGACAACAATGGGGCCACCAAGGAATTGGATAATCGTGATCAAGAGATCAATGAGATTCCCTGGCTGCATAATGCGAGCGACAGGATTTCCAAGTCGTGGTCCATCGTAATTTTGCGCCCACGCCACAAATGGAGCAGATGCCACCAGAATACTTGAAAGAATGCGCATGATCATACTTGGTTTAGCTGGGAGAGGGTGTCGCTCAAAATATTCGCCATGAGTCTTGCTCCGATAATGACCCCCGTCCCTATAATTGTCCACCAGAGTGCGGTACGTGCTTTTTGAATGCGACTCTCCTCTCCTTGTGCTGTCACAAAAAGATATCCTGCATAAATAATAAAGATCACTACGAGCGGCATCAGGAGGAGCGAAAACCCATCGAGAACTTTAGCAAAAAACTGTGGGAGTGTTGTGACACCAATATTCTGAAGAGGGTTCGGGTATGTTCCCTGAGCGATTGCCATGCGACCAACACACATGAGCATACTCACCCAAAACAGACGGAACATGCGGAAGTAATCGATGAATGTATACATACGTCTTTATGGTTGAGCTTGTGCCGCTGCATTCGGAGCTTGGAGCAGATTGTATTCACTATTATCACCAGTGAAGAACGTAATAATGAACCATACTAATGCCCACGCAATAAGCATCACACCAAATCCCCACAACACTGAGATAAAGATATCATGAGCTTTCTTGATATTCCCCATTTCATCACCAGCTGTCATGTATAGATAGCCCGCATAAGCAAACATAATAGCCGCAATTGGGGTTGCAATGGTGTAAATCAGATACTTGAGAACATTCTGGATTAGCGTAATAAACATCTCAAAGGTACAAGGGTTTACCCGAGTTCCATCACACGGAACAAGTCCCTGTCCAAATGCGACAAGAGGAAGCATACTGACTGCGAACAGTGCGAGAAATACAACTGAAGATTTCATCAAAGACCTCATAGAGACATTACTTAGGTTGCAAGAGAGAATTAATTTCAAGATCGGCTTTGGTCACCGCAATATCAGGTGTATTTTCTCCAGAGAGAACGCTGTTAATCATCCTCGCAAAAATTGAGTCAGTCTGAATGGGTTGCGGGTCAATCCAGCTTCTCGCTCGAAGCGAAGCGCTGTACAAAATGGAAGTAAATGCGTCCGACTGAGGAACAGAAAGAAGGTCTCGTCGCATTGGCGCTAGCCCCGCTGCTTTTGCAAACACATCAGCATACTTCTTCCCTGCAAATAATTTTGAGAAGGCCACACCTCCAGGGGTATTCTTTCCTCTTTTGAGCACGGCAATTCCGTGAATCTTGCCGTATGTCACAAAAGTTTCTTGCCCTTCTGTTTGTGGGACTGGGGCGAGATCAAAATTGAGGCGTGGATTTTTGGTGAGGAGTGTCTTGTTCACACTTGCAAAATCAACGTACATCGCAAGATCTCCACTCAAGAACATTTCTTGCGATGAAGGGAGGGAACGATTCCAAGAATAACTACTCTTCAGCGGATTTGAAAAATCTGTATAAAATCTTACGGCTTGAGCGACAGCGGGATATGTTCCCAGCGTGCTCAAAAGTTTTCCCCCAGAACCTATCTGTGTGATGGGAACTCCCACTTGAAGAAACATCAGCGACAAAATATCTTTTGCGTGAACCACGTTTTCATATTCACCAAGAGCTATCGCACCTTGAGTAATATCGAGATTTTTTTTCTTTGTGAGCGTTTTTGTGAGCGTGAGGACTTCTTTCCATGTAGTTGGCGGGGTGACAATTCCTGCATTTGAGAACAGATCACGATTCCAATACATCACCAACGGATCAATCGCAAGTGGGAGGGCCATAATGCCTTCAGGATAGAGAAATACTTCTCCTGCTTGAGTAAACGTGTCTTTGAATTCTCTCTGGCTGATTCCTCCTTTTTGCGGATCATAGCCAATAGGAACAATACGGAGAATGTTTTTTTGAAGCCATTCGAGCGGCAAAATAAGTACATCTGGCCCCTGCTCATTACTGAGTGCTTCGAGTAATTTTTGCTCTAAATCCTCAGGCGGAACATATACGTAGGAAGCAAAAACCTGATCGGTATATGTAGAATTAAATTCCTTAAAAATCTTCGCCACCTCTTGATTATTTGGGACCGTCCCCCAAACGCTTACTGCACCATAATTCACCTCACCACTCCCCTGCTTTTGTTGTGAACGATCTGATTTTGAAAAGACTCCAACAGCAACGACAGCAATGACAATAGCGATGATAAAAATCGCAAGCTGAAACGGCTTCATTTTTTTCTTTTCGACGCTCATAGGTTAGGTGTGAAAGAGTAGTCCATAATGGTGCGATCCTGCAGGAACCGTGCGTTCAAAAATAAACCCCATGCCCTCGGCGAGCTTTCGTGCTTCGATTTCTGTGATCACATGGTCGCGCGTTGGCCCCAGGTTTTTAAATGATCCCGCCCAATCAATAAGCAGCATTTTCCCTCGCCCTCCTGGTCGCAGCACACGCTTGGCTTCTTTGAGAAGCGCCTGCTTGTCTGGGGCTTGAAAAAGAATGTTCGCGACAATAGCGAGGTCCATCGACTGATCTCGAAGGGTTGTGCCTCCAATCTTTTCGCAATCACCCCAAATCACATCGACATTACTGAGCCCCTCACTTGTTGCGGTAGACTTCAGTCGAGCAAGAAGAGTCTTTTGCACATCAATACCATAGACTCTCCCAGAAGCTCCGAGGGCTTTTGCGGCTGCAAGCGTATACGCCCCTGTTCCCGACCCAAAATCCGCAACCATGGACCCTGGAATGAGATTAAGCGAAGAAACCACATCAGATGGCTGAACAAACATGAGTCTATTGTATCAAGGAAACACGAGAATTTTGGGACGTTTTCCAGTCTTGACAATATGCAGTAAAAAGTATATAATATTTCTGTACTGCACCTTCACAACTGAGGAGGAGATTTATGGACAGAGACTCATTATTGGGGGCGCTCTGTTTCGTCATCGCCATACTGATTACTGTTTTTTTGATTTTTCGCAGTCCAACAGACAAGGAAAGACGAATTCGTAGCCAAGAAATTATCGATCAGATCGTCTACGCGAAGGACCCGCGAAACGATCTTTGCTTTGCGGTGGGCACGGATCGTAGTAGAAGACAGGCTTTTGCCCATGTCCCATGCGATAAAATTCCTCCTGAGCTCTTGAAGTAGAGCGAAGGCAACCCGAACCGCCGGAATCCGAAAAGGTCCCGGCGGTTATTTATTTTGATTACCACAGAAGCGCAGTCATATACAGTTCGAGGTGCCAGAGCATTTCCGCACGTCGGTTGCAAGGATGGGATTTCGGATGCAGTGCGATGGCTTAGGCAGCGAGATCGCAGTGGTGGAATTTTCGTGACAACACCACAGTAAAAGGGCTTTCAAAATTGGATACAGTTCGAGATGTCCGAGGTATTACCACCACGAAGTCGCAGTGGTGGAATTTTCGATGCAATACGAAGGTGTCGGAGGCGAGCATACCCCGGAGCCGTACTCATGTACGGTGATGGGGTTGCGCAGCCCCGCACCGAGTAGTGTGCGAAAATTACCCGCTGCGATAACTAAAGAATAACTAACGAAGCCACCGAATCTCCAGCTCTCGGTCGCATAATACGCACCCCCTGAGTCTGCCGTCCGAGTGACGGAACTTCCGCAAGTGAGAGGCGGATGACCTGCGACTGCTTGGAAATAGCAACAAGCTCCGCCTCTTTGTCAGTCACCACCATTGCGCCTACAAGCTTTCCAGTCTTTGGAGTCACTTTGAAGGTCTTAATCCCGCTCCCACCACGCTTCTGGACTTTATATTCTTTGAGCACCGTCATCTTTCCGAGTCCCTGCTCGGACACGACGAGGATCTCTGGCTTTTCATAGGATTTCTTCACCACATCAGCTGCAACAAGTTTGTCGCCTTTCAAATTCATTCCGCGCACACCGCCCGCACCGCGGCCCATCTCGCGTATATCTGTGTGCTTAAAGCGAATGGATTGACCCTTTTCTGATACCAGCATGATTTCGTCACCATCCTCGACAAATCGTGCGGCAAGAAGCTCGTCTCCTCCTTGAAGTTTGATTGCAATGAGTCCAGAGCGACGCACGTCTTTGAAACTATCCGCTGCGGTTTTCTTTGCCACACCTTTCTGGGTGACAAAAAAGAGCGAGAGTTTTTCTGCTTTCTTCATTTCTTTTGGCATGGAAAGAATAGAGGTCACGGTCTCATCGCCAGAGAGTGAAAGATAATTCATGATGGACTTACCCTTCGTCGCGCGCTTCCCCTCTGGAAGTTCGTAGGTCTTGATCTGATATGCCTTACCTTTGTCGGTAAAGAAGAGAAGGTCGTTGTGGGTATTGGTCGACACAAAGATTCGTACATAGTCTTCGTCTTTGGTATCAAGGTCGACAACACCCACACCACCACGCTTTTGAACACGATATTCAGATGGGTCTGTGCGCTTGATGTATCCACCCTTGGTGAGCACGATTACCGTCTCCTTCTCGGGGATCATATCCTCGTCAGAGATCTCTTTGACTCCACCCTTCTGCACACGCGTCTTTCGCTCGTCGCCATATTTCTCACGAACTTCTTTAAGTTCTGTTTTTACGACTTCGACGAGCTTCTTTTCACTCTTCAGTATCGATTCGAGCTCCTTAATGAGTTCTTGAATGGCGTGAAGCTCATCTTCGATCTTCTTGCGCTCGAGTCCAGCGAGCTTTTGAAGTTTCATCTCGAGGATGGCAGTGGCCTGTCGATCCGAGAACTTGAACTTCGCCATCAAATTCGCATGTGCGGTCGGCGTGTCCTTCGAAGCTTTAATGACTTTAATGATCTCATCGATATGGTCGAGGGCTTTTTTGAGTCCAAGAAGGATATGCTCGCGGTCTTTAGCCTTTCCAAGATCAAACTCTGTGCGGCGACGGGTCACCACCTTACGATGCTTGATAAACTCTTCGAGAATCGACTTGAGCGAGAGCGTCTGCGGGACCTGATCCACCAGGGCCACCATGTTGAAGTGGAAAACCGACTCGAGCTCTGTGTGCTTATACAAATAGTTGAGGACCTTCTGCCCAGGAACTCCAGTCTTAAGATCAATCACGATGCGAATATCCCCCTTCGCACTCTCGTCGCGAATACCCTTGAGTCCCTCGAGTTTTTTCTCACGCACAAGGTCTGCGATCTTTGCGATGAGGTCTGCCTTATTTACACGGTAAGGAAGCGAGGTGATCACGATAACTCCGTGGCCGGCCTTTTCTTCGCTGATCTCTGCTTGACCACGACATGTCACACCTCCACGCCCCGTCGCATAGGCATGTTCAATCTCTTTCTTATTGTAGATGACTGCTCCGGTGGGAAAATCAGGTCCCTGCACATACTGAAGGAGATCTTCGGTGGTGGCATCAGGATCGTCGATGAGATGCGCAGTGGCGTCCATCACTTCTCCCAGATTGTGAGGAGGGATGGACGTTGCCATACCAACAGCGATACCTAGCGTTCCATTAAGAAGAAGATTTGGGACGAGCGATGGGAGCACGTCTGGCTCTTTGCGTGAGCCATCATAGTTGGGGCGAAAATCAACGGTGTCCTTCTCGAGATCACGAAGAAGCTCTCCGGCCAGACGCGACATCTTTGCTTCCGTATAACGCATCGCTGCAGCAGAGTCGCCGTCGATGGATCCGAAGTTTCCTTGACCAGAGATCAAGGGGTACCTCATCGAGAAATCTTGTGCGAGCTTCACCATTGCGTCATACACTGACGCATCACCGTGTGGATGATATTTTCCGAGCACATCACCAACGACGGTTGCTGATTTTTTAAATCGTGATGATGCAGTGAGACCATTCTCATGCATGGAGTAGAGAATGCGGCGATGCACCGGCTTGAGACCATCACGTACATCAGGAAGCGCACGAGAGACAATCACACTCATCGCATAGTCGAGATACGAGATACGCATCTCTTCAGCAATGTTCATTGGCATCACTCCACCCACACGACTCTCATCAGGAGCCTTTTCTTCCGCTACTTTCTTGGCCATATGTATAGTCATATTCTAACAAATATGTACCCTCAAAACAACCCGTATTCCACAAAGAAAAAGGGCCGAGAATCTTGATGATTCCCGACCCTTGAGTTGGTCAGAGGGGGTGGTTACTCTATGGAATGATGTCCGAGAGAAACCAGCACGCCTCGATTGAAGCTGAAGAGTTGTCCCTTGTTCGAATCACCATCCATATGGACAGCAATCTGGTCAGGGTGTTCCTTAAGGAATCCCTTCAGCTCCTCGACCTTCGTGAAGATTGGTGCTTCCTGCTCCACCTCTCCTCGGACGACCCTCATCGTGCCGACGAGCGAACTCGCCCTCACCTCCAGAGCGACCGTGCCCATGGGTGATGCACTCACCTGTGCAAGCTTCTTCGCCTGCCGCAGGTTCTTGCGGCCAACACGTCCACCTCGGGACTTGGACACCTCGAAGAACTCGAGGTCATCACCTTGGACGGACACACATCGTGTCCCATCCGGCAGTGACTCGTACTCACTCCCTTCGACAGGGAGTGCGACGAGTCGGTAGCCATCCGACGTGATCCCGATGACCTTCTCTCGCGAGAGGATCGACTGGATCTTCGCCTGGTGTGCGGCTACTCGAGCACGACTCTCTTCCTGGAGTCTGTGCCGTTCGGTGTTCTCGGCTTCGAGCCGAGCTGCACGATCGGCCTCTTCCTTCGCTGCGACTTCTGCTGCTGCGGCTGCTTCCTCCTTCGCCCCCTTACGAATGAGGATGTCCCATGCGAGGGACTCCTCACGGCTGAAGGACCGATTGAAGCGGTATTCCCGCTCCAGCCAGATCTTCAACACGGCTCGGTCAGGGATCGAGGTCTTGGTCATCTGAACCATCTCGTGGATGACCCAGAGATCTTCGATCTCGTTCCCCTTGTGGGTCACGAGGACCGCACCGAGGTCGGTGTGGATGAAGAGGCTGTGGAGACAGCCGTCCTTGAGCGGACGCTGCCAGATCTTCCACTTCCCTTGGCCTTCGTCTCTCTGGACCCAGATCGAGCTGATTTGCTCGCGTGCCCAGTACTTGGGCTTGCCACTCTCGTCGAGTGCCTTGGCGGCGATAAACGTATTCACGTCTACCGTTGGGCCGAGTGAGTAGCGGTACTTTACACCGCTCGGGTCAGACCACACGTTCGTGCGCACCAACTCCAACTTCTTCGACATGTATATATCCCCTGTGGTTGAAAAGAGCCTAAAAAGGATATTACACTAAAATAGTATATTTGTCAATTTCACTTATATGGCTCTGTTGGGCCATATAAGTGAATATTTTGTGTATTTTACATCTCAGAAGAGCCACTGTCGGTAGTGGTTGGCATGGAGCTTGGTAACGTCGTTGACCCCACGATTCCCTTGAGGAGATATTGCGAGGAGGATGCTTCTTCTTTGATGTATTTTAGTTGGGACTTAATCGAATCACCGACAGCTGAAAATTGATCACCAAAAACCTTGAGGTCAGAAAAAATGCTTGCAAAAGGACTCGGGGCTTTTGTGCCTTGCTTTGTGAGAGAATCAAGTTTTGCGGGAAACAGTGAAAGCCACAGAAGAAAAATCAGTGTCCCAGATATCCCCGTTGCGAGGAGTGCATAACGTTGACGCACATGTGGTGGCTTCGCCTGAAGCTCTTCAATGAATCGAAAAAATCTTTCCATGCGGATGCCTACACTCCAGGGATTAAGACTTTTACTTCCCCTTCGAATGATTCAATATCTTTTCGTTTGAGTGTCAGCTTCTCTTCCCCTTTTGCATCTTCGGCTCCTGTTTCTTTGAGAAATGTTGCGAGCTCCTTCGACTTCGGGCCATCGTAGTGCACCGGAATAATGAGCTTTGCATCGAGTGTGACCGAGAGCTTCCCTGCCTCTGCTGGAGTAAGGACGTCTCCTCCCCCAATAGGAACAAATAAAATATCCACCTCACCAATCTGCTCGATTTGCTCACTCGTGAGATTCGGATTCTTTTGAGCGCCGATGATACAGGCGCGCATCTGATCAAACTCAAGTACGTAGATTGTGTTACGAACTTTTTCGTCTGGAGACAATCCCCCATCAATACCAACAACAGGAACTCCTTGGATTTCGTATTCACCCGGGCCCCGAATAGCAAAGGGTTTTTTTTCACCATACTCGAGTTGTTCCAGATCATTCATGTCGGTCCGCTCTGCGGAGACAAGTGCGATCGACGAACCAAATTTTGTGGTTGGGATGCCCGCCTTTTTTCCAATGGGATTAATACCAATGACCGTATCACTGAGCTGGAGCTTCACATACTGTGCGCCAAACCATGTAATTACCATAATAGTGGAGTTTACCCCGTTAGATAATTTACGCCAAGTGCATCAAGGGACTGCTCGCTGAAAGATCGGTTAACATATTGGTAAATTTAATCCTCAATTTATCTAACAGGGTGGACCGTTGTAACACCGAACTCAATGAGGAGATCTCCTTGATCTCCACCCTTCTTTGTGATAGGATCCCTCCATCTCTTATTGAGGGAGATGTTTGTTACAAGGCACGTGCAGCTTGGAATAACCCTGAAGAACCCTTTGTGTTTTTCATCCCCAAGCCACGAACCCGTCCACACAATGTGCACGGGATCGCCGAACGGCGATTTTTTATTACACAATATATATGACAACAAAAGAAACGAAACATACGAGTGAGGCGGAGGTGGTCGTCGAGGACCATCGCCCAATGACTGCCCTCCTTGCCAACATGCCTCTCGCTCGCCCAGAGCCAGGAGATCTTGTGGAGGGTCCTGTTCTTGCTGTTGCGGCAGGAGCTGTCTATGTTGATATGCCACCCTTTGGCGTCGGCATTATTTATGGACGTGAATACCAAAGCGCAAAGGATCTCATCAAGCGCATGAACGTTGGCGATCGCATCACCGCGAAAGTGGTAGAGAGTGAGAATGCGAACGGATACATGGAACTTTCCCTCAAAGAAGCCCGTCAGTCCCAGATTTGGGCTGAAGCTGAATCTCTCCTCAAATCAAAGGCTCTCGTTGAAGTCCTCGTCAAAGACGCAAACAAAGGCGGACTCATTATGGAGTGGCAAGGTGTGCAAGGATTCCTTCCTGCGTCACAACTCTCAAGTGAGCACTACCCTCGCGTTGAAGACGGAGACAAAGACCGCATCTTGGAAGAACTTCGCAAGCTCCTTGGTCAGCGCCTTAAGGTATCTATCATCACGGCCGCACCAAAGGAAGGCAAACTCATATTCTCTGAAAAGGATCACACCCAGAAAGAAAAAGGTCAGATTCTTTCTCGCTACCAGGTTGGTGATGTTGTCGAAGGTGAAGTCACCGGCATCGTGGACTTCGGAGCATTCATCAAAGTTGAGGATGGACTCGAAGGCCTTGTACACATTTCAGAGATTGATTGGGGTCTCGTTGACGATCCTCGTAAGTTCTTGAAGGTCGGCCAGCGTTCACGCGCAAAAGTTATTGAGATCAAAGATAACAAAATCTCTCTCTCAATTAAAGCAACCAAGGAGAATCCATGGCGAGAAGCTGAGAAGAAGTACAAGAAGGGCGACACTGTTCGTGGTGTTGTCATCAAGTTCAACAAGTACGGTGCCCTTGCTTCTATCGAGGAAGGCGTAGCTGGACTCGTCCATGTCTCAGAGTTTGGAACCGAAGAGAAGCTTCGTCAAAAACTTGAATTGGGAAAGACATATCCATTCCAAATTTCACTCTTTGAGCCCAAGGATCAGAAGATGACGCTTTCATTTTCCGAAGGAAAATAAAGAAGCGTGAAGGAGATTCTCGTGAATTTCGTCGTTGTCTTCAGGCGCACGAGTCTACTCGAAGTACACTTGTACATCTCCGCAGACATCGCACCCTCGACGCCTAGAACTTCATCGAGAATCTCTATCCCGCACAACAAAAAACCGCCTAAGGGCGGTTTTTGAGTACTTTATGAAGAATTGGTTTGATGTTCAATGCTATTTCATTTGTCTATTCAGGAAGCTGACAGCAATCTATGAAAAGTTTTTTCTGTTTCAACGACTATATAAAGTAAGGGAGAAAAATGAACGCACCAATGAGTGCTGCGGTGATGGCTGACAACAGGACAGCTCCAGCAGCAACGTCTTTGGTGTCCTTTGCAAACGGATGATGTCCTGGTGACGTAAGGTCGATATCTATTTCGATAGCAGTGTTGAACGCTTCAGAGATAAACACAAGTCCTGCGGCAATGATAAGCATCATCCACTCTGTGCGAGATATAGAAAAATACATCCCGAGCACCACAGCGACAATAAAGACCACAATATGGATCCATGCGTTGTGTGTGGAGCGAAGAAAAATCCCAAGCCCTCGCCATGCATGTGTAAAACTCTCTGCACGTTTCACTAATGAAAATTGTTTTTCGTGGAGGTCCATACGCTATTGTGAGTTCACCACATTCATCGCGCGTTCGAGGCCCTCAGTCATGACAGTTTCGATGGCTTCACGCGCGCGTTTTTCAATCTTTTTCAGGTTCTCTTCTTCTTTGGGCTTCCATGATCCAAGGACAAAGTCGATGACAGCCTTTTCACCGTCCGGTTTTTTGATTTTCCCTGACGCTGTATGAGGAGAAACACCAATGCGTAGACGCACGAACTCTTTCGTCTTTACAGCACGCATAATAGACTCCACTCCCTTGTGTCCCCCTGACCCACGATTGAAGGCGAGTTTCACTGCCCCAAGTGGAAGATCTAGATCGTCTTGCACAACAAGAAGATTTTTTGCCGCAGCCTTAGACTTCACATACCCTGCAACAACCTTCCCAGAATTATTCATAAAAAGATCTGGGAGAACAAAAAGGACCTCGTGTTTCCCAACCTTCCCTTTTGCTACTGTTGCGATAGGCTTCTTTTTTGGAACAGCTTCCCATGGACCATGTCCCTCTTTTTTCACAAATCCAACAACAATATCCCTCCCAGCATTATGCCGTGTCTCCTCGTATTCGCTCCCTGGGTTTCCGAGCCCAACAACAATCCATTTCATATAGAATTATCGTATCACAACCGTGGATAAGAGATTTCCCCCAGGAGGACTTGCCTCCCCCAGAGCTCTATGATAGGTTAACGGGTACATGACATTACTCGCAGGGATATTGCCGTGGGCGCAAATACTGCTCGCGGTTCTCCTCATCATCGCCATCATGCTACAACGCTCCGGAGCGGAGCTTGGAGGAGCCTTTGGTGGAGATGGATCACAGGTCTCCTACGCTCGCCGTGGTGCTGAGCGCACCCTCTTCAATGCGACCATTGTACTCGCGGTTCTCTTTGTCGCCGCGAACATGCTCGCACTGCTTGTAGGATAGGAACATCCCCTCGAGAGCATTCTTTGAGAATCAGGTCATGCGCTGATTTGTTGTGTACTTTTCATTCTACCCATGAATACCTCATCACCATCATACCGGGCTATTTCTGCCCTTTCTCCACTCGAACAAAAGATTTTCTGGATCGCACTGTTTGTCTCCCTCATCACTGGGGTTCTTCTTCTGCTCAAATTCATTGACACACGAATGGTCGAAGTGCCGAAACAAGGAGGAACACTTACAGAAGGCGTCATAGGATTTCCAAGACACATTAATCCGGTTATTGCACGTACCGACACAGATCGTGATCTTGCGGCGCTTATCTACTCAGGACTCGTGCGCAAAATGCCTGATGGATCGTACCAACCAGATCTGGCAGAAAATGTGCTTGTGAGTGAGGATGGAAAAACTTACACAGTAACAATTCGTGCGGGACTTCGCTGGCATGACGGGACTCCCGTCACATCGCACGATGTTGCCTTTACTGTTGCGGCAATGGTTGATGGCGCCCGAGAAATTAAGGGGGTTCGCAGAGCAAGTTGGGAAGGAATCGAAGTACAAACTCCTGACGATCGCACAGTGGTGTTTGTCCTTCCTACATCATATGCTCCATTCATCGAACAACTCAGCATGGGCATCCTTCCAGCGCATCTTTGGGAGTCTGTCCCGAGAGAACAATTTGATCTTTCTAGCTATAACCTTAAGCCAGTAGGGACTGGGCCATACATGATTGAGGACGTTATTTCTCGCAGTGACGGGATTCCTGTCTCTTACACCCTTAAAGCATTCAAACACTTCGCTCTTGGCCGGCCATACATTGAAACTGTTGTCATATCGTTTTATGGCAATCGCGAGGAGCTCTTGCGCGCATATGAAAATGGCGAGGTAACTGCTATTTCTGATGTGGACCCCGCACTCGGAAAAACTCTCTCCACTCAACCAAACACGCGAGTATTATCAAGTCCGCTTGATCGAGTGTTCGCAGTCTACTTCAACCAAGCACACAATGTTTCTCTCTCAGACAAAGCGGTTCGTTCTGCGCTTGAAATTCTTACGGACCGCGAAGCACTGATCAATCAAGTACTTCTTGGATATGGGTCATCGATAGATGGTCCTATCCCGCCAGGGAGATACGGAATGATGTATACCAGTACGAGCACCCCAGACGAACGATCTGCACAAGCTGAGGCGCTTCTCGAAAAGGCAGGATGGACAAAAGGAGAAAATGGATTTTATGAAAAGAAAGATGCAAAAAAGAAAACTTCTACTCCCCTCACGTTATCAATAAGTACCGGTGACACCGAAGAATTGAAGCAAGCAGCGGAATTTATCGCAGAATTATGGCGAGAAAAAGGTATTGATGTTGAAGCAAAAGTCTATGACAAATCCACTCTTGCAAAAGAGGTCATTACCCCTCGACAATATGATGCGTTGCTCTACGGGGCAGTCGCGGATAAGCTTCCTGACCTTTTTCCATTCTGGCATTCCTCACAACGAACAGATCCGGGTTTAAATATAGCCATGTACGCAAATTCTAAAGCAGATACATTCCTCGAACAGGCACGTGGGGCCACCACAACTGAAGAAGAAGCAGTTTCACTTCAGGGATTTTTAGATGAGATCCGAATTGATAAACCCGCAATTTTTCTCTATAGCCCATCTTTTATCTATGCGTTAAACGAAAAGATCGGCGGTGTCACCATTGGCCCCATGACGACAAAATCTGATCGATTTGCATCAATTTTTGAATGGTACACAAAAACCGAACGTGTGTGGCATATATTTGCAAAAGATCGGCCTCATATTATTCATCAATCTTCAGACTCATAAGTGCATTCTTCATTAAACGTTAGTGCAACAACAAAACATAATTATTTATTTATAGACCGATATGGCAGAACCAACTCAACCTCATAAACCTCATCAACAATCACGCACTCGCCCCTTTATTAGAGGCGGGAGACTCATTGCACCTCCCCCTCGTCCCCCACGGACAGGAGGTGGTCATCCGCAACATGGCCGTTTTACTAGTGGGCATCGACCACTCCACACTGGAGCTCCAAGACCACAAGGACTTGGACACGGTGGCGGAAAACATCGCGGAGGACGTGGGCGTGGCAATGCGCATCGTGGCGGAGGACGTGGAAATTTCCGAAAAGGAGGAAATCCTCGTGGCGGAAATCATTTTGCGCGAGTAAAGCAGACTATCAAGCACTCACAAGATAAACAGGCCGAACTTCTCCGTATTCCCCCCATAGCCCCAGATACGGTACGTATTATTCCTTTGGGTGGTGTCGAGGAGGTTGGACGAAACATGACAGTGTTTGAAACAGAAAAAGACATCCTTATCGTAGATATAGGAGTACAATTTTCTGAAGACGACACACCTGGAGTGGATTTCATTCTTCCAAATACTCGCTACCTAGAAGACAAAAAAGAAAAGATCCGTGGAGTCGTTATCACTCACGGACATCTCGATCACATTGGAGGTATCCCCTACATCCTGGATGGGCTTGGAAATCCGCCAATTTTCACTCGCCACTTTACGGCACTCATGATCAAAAAACGTCAGGAGGAATTTCCAGGAAAGCCAACACTCGATATTCGTGAAATCGAAACAAACGACACGATCCAAGTTGGAGACCTTGTGCTTCGCTTCTTTGGAGTCACACACGCAATTCCTGACTCGATGGCAGTGGCAATTAACACTCCATGGGGAGAAATTGTCCACACAGGAGACCTTCGTCTTCAACACGTAGACGGGACACCAACTGCCGATGAGTTCGAGCACTGGAAACGCTTTGATCAACCTGAGAGAAAAATCCTTGCTCTCCTTACCGACTCAACCAACTGCGAAAACCCGGGGTTCTCTCTTCCAGAAGCTCGAGTGATGGACACCATAGAGGGGATCATCAAAACAACCCTTGGGCGTTTGGTGATTGCGACATTTTCATCTCAGGTCGATCGCATGATTGCGATGATTACCATGGCGGAGAAGTATGGGAAGAAGGTCTTTGTTGATGGTCGAAGTATGAAAAACAACCTCGAGCTCATCCGTCTTGATGGAAGACTGAAAGTCAAAGACGATACCATAGTCCCCATTGAAGATGTTGGAAATTATCCAGAATCAAAGGTCGTCGCCATTGTGACGGGAGCGCAAGGAGAAGAGTTTGCTGCGCTCATGCGCATCGCAAATAAAACTCATAAGCACATTCGCCTCTCCCCTCGCGATACCGTCTTGATGTCTTCTTCAATTATTCCAGGAAACGAGCGTGGAGTTCAAAAGCTCAAAGACAATCTTTCACGCCAAGGGGCACGCATCATCCATAACAAGATTGCGGATGTTCACTCATCAGGACACGCAAATTCAGGAGAACTCGAGTGGATTCACAAGAAAGTAAAGGAAAAATTCTTTATTCCACTCCACGGGTACCATTATCTCTTGCGTCAACACGGAGATATTGCCATCTCGACCGGAGTTGCACCAGAGAACGTCGTTGTCCCTGACAACGGAATGATTATTGAGATTGTGGGTGGAGAAAAAATTGTTGTTCGAGAAGAAAAGGCTCCATCTGGACTCATTCTCGTTGACGGGTTCAACGTTGGAGAAATCCAAGAGGTAGTGCTTCGCGATCGCCAAATGCTCGCCGAAGACGGTGTGTTCGTTATTTATGGCATTGTCGATATGCGTACACGTAAGATGATTAAGTCTCCTGACATTATTTCTCGTGGATTCGTCTATCTCCGTGAGTCGCAAGAACTCCTCTCACAAGCTCGACTTCTTGCAAAGAAAATTATTGAAAAAGAGTCCGCTGGCATGGCACAAATCGACTTTGATGCTGTCAGAGAAGCTGTTCGTGATGCCATCGAAAAGTTCCTTTTCCAAGAAACACACAAACAACCTATCGTGATCTCTGTGGTTTTCGGAATCTAACGCTATGAGGTCGTTTCTCTCTGCTTTGCAGAGAGAAACTATCCACAGCTGCACACCACTGACGACAAGACATCAGTACGGTAAAATACCATCGTGACACTTCGCAGATTTATTCGTCCGTCGGTGGCCCATTTTCTTGCTATCTATGGCATTTTGTTTTTTGTGTCTGCGCAAATATCTTTGGCGCTCTACACAAATTCATCATTTCTCTCGGGAATACTCAACCATTTCTCCATAACAAAAGATCTGCCCGAACAAACACATGAACGCATTATTGGTTTGTTATATGCGTTTAATGCATTGTGTGGTTTTGTAACCTTGATTATTCTGCCCCGCCTTCTCAAGAATATTGGAAATGTCCATGCGGCCATAGCGGTGCTTTCGCTATCGATGTGTTCCTTGCTTGCTCTCGCTTTTATCGATTCTGCGTGGGTGATTCTCCCTGCTTTTCTATTACAAAGTATCTTGGTAACAGCATTTTATTTTGTTATTGATGTTTTCCTTGAAAAATATTCGAAAGAGAAATCACTCGGGCTTGTCAGGGGGACAGCGCTGACGATTGGTGGAATTGCCTGGATGTTTCCGCCATCAATTGCTGGTCTTGTTGCCGCAAGTGGAAACTTTACCCCCATCTATGCGGGAGGGGCGATACTCCTCATTCCCCCATTACTTCTCTTGTTCACCAAGTTCAAAGATTTTCGCGACGCACCATACCATACCCCATCTCTGAAGCAAACATTCAGCGAAATTCGCCACAGTCGAGATATTTCAGGAATACTCTCTGTTCAAGTACTTTTGCAATTTTTCTACGCATGGATGATCATCTATGCTCCCATTTATATGGCAGAGCATGTCCATGTCCCCTGGCAAACCATTGGGCTTGCACTAACAATCGCACTTTCTGCTTTTGTCATTTTCGAGATTCCCGCTGGTGAAATTGCAGACAAGTGGCTGGGAGAAAAAGAACTTCTGGTGCTCGGGCTTTTCCTGATGGCATGCGGAGCTGCGCTTATTCCCTTTATAACCTCGACGACACTTATCGTATGGGCGAGTGTACTGTTCATTGGCCGTGCGGGAGCAAGCATCCTAGAGACCATGACTGAAACATACTTCTACAAAAAGATCCCTGCCGAAAGCGCAAATCTTGTCTCCGCCTTTCGTCTAGCTACACCAATCGCTTTTCTTATTGCTCCAATCTGCGCATCAATCATTATTCCGTTTGGCGGAATCCAGTCACTCTTTCTTATTCTGGCCGGTTTTTTGTTGTCAGGGACAACCGTCGTTGCCCATCTCAAAGACACTCGCTAGAACTAGGATTCAATACAGTCATTGTACACACGCACACTGTTGTTGTAGGTAACGATAAGTGCTTTAACCTCTGCAACAAGATTATTATAGGTTGCGACAAGCGCATTGTAATCATCAATCTTTTGTCTCCGAGCTTCTCCTTGTGTCTCCGTAGCTACTTTCTCAGCAAGAAGAATGCCTTCTTCTAGGGCTTTGAGCTGCTCTTCGATCGAATCGATATATGTTTTCTGCGCTATATCTGGTTTTTCGCACTGAGGCATCGGTGTTCCAAATTCTTGGACCGCCATCCAAACTCTCTCTCCCTCATAGATTCCCTCGATTCCTGCTGCCCCCATTTCAGTGTACTCGGGCTTCAGTATATTTTCTCGGTGACCCGGACTTCCCATCCACCCAGCAATTAATTCATCATTTGTGCGAAAATTTCCCACAGCAAGATTCTCTCCCACATATCGATACATGTACCCAACCCCGTTCGCAAGCCCGACAACGTTACGGCCATCTGGCGATTCGTGCGCAAAGTATTGCTTATCGAGCATGTCTTTGGCTTTGATATATGCCATTTCCGAAAGTTTATTATTCCAAACAAGGACCGTTTGACCATCTCGCACACGCTCAACATTTGTTAGGTCAATAATTGTTTTCTCATTGATTTTTCCAACACCTTGTGGACCAGAAGCAGAAACAACCGGAGCTTGCGTGTCCTTTGGGGCTGGAGATTGCGGCTTTTGGACCACAGGAAGACTTGGTGCCTTCTTTTGTGTGGTGTCGACTGGTGTCACCTTTGTGACTACTTCTGTTTTACTCGACGATGGATTTTTTGTAGCAAGATGCGTGTCTTCTTCCAAAAGAAGAGGCTTGGTTTGTGTCGCAACAACGACGAAAGTATTTGGATCATCGAGTCGCTCGACCCAGCTATGTGCATCCTGAACAACCGCTACGATCGTCGCACCGACCCCTGCAAGGATGACACTGAGCCATAAAATAAAACGTGTCATTTCTCCCCAAGTATACCATGGAGGGTCTACTGACGTGATATACTATTTTTTATGCAAAAAAGACATCCACACGTGGCTCCAGAACAAAAGCTGGTCTGTATTCCACTCACACGCGAAGAAATAGAAGCGGATCTCCGAAAGCGCTCAAACCGACTGCGGACCATTGAAGAAGAGATCGATAAAGGGATGCAGTTCATCCGAAAGTATCCTCAATCCGTAACATGCTATGGGTCTGCCCGCTTCACAGAGGAAAACCCCCATTATAAGGATGCCCGCACCCTAGCGGGAAAGCTTGCCTATGAGGGGTACGCCATTGTGACCGGAGGTGGCCCCGGCATTATGGAAGCAGCAAATCGTGGGGCAAAAGAATCAGGAGGTATTTCGTTGGGACTGAATATTAAACTCCCGCACGAACAAGTCACAAACCCCTACACAACAGAATCAATGGAGTTCTTTTATTTCTTTACTCGCAAGGCGACGATGTCTTTTTCGTCAGAGGCATATTTGTTCTTTCCAGGAGGATTCGGGACGCTTGATGAACTCTTTGAAATTCTTACCCTTGTACAAACAAAAAAAATCCGCCAAGTCCCTATTATTTTGGTAGGCAAGGATTTTTGGGCGCCACTCGACACATACATTCGTGAACACCTACTCCTTCGGCATGGAACTGTCGAAGAAGAAGATCTTACCATTTACCGCATCCTCGACGATCACGATGAAATTGTGAGTATTGTAAAATCAACCCCCGTCCGGTGCTAGGCGCTCTTTGGACAGACTCGAATTTCAGAATACATACATGCTGTCTTGGATGGAAAACCCTCACAACAAGTGAGGCGCAGATAGGACGCATTGCACTAGCGCTCTTCCTAAATCCAACCTTTCTTTCTAAAGAACCAAACAGCAAAAATCGTTAAGACAATAGTGAGTGCAATAACAAACCAGAATGCAACAGCATGTTCAGATTCTATCGGGAGTCTGACATTCATTCCAAAAATATTTACGACAATACCTGGAACAGTCACGACTATCGTCATTCCTGTAAGGAATTTAATGACGCGGTTAAGATTATTTGTCATGATAGTCGAATACGCACTACGAATGCTCTGTACGGTACGTAGCAATGCGCGAGTGCGATCGAGGAGTTGCCCGGTCTCGAGCACCAAGTCATCTGCATACGCTTTATCTTTTTCATATAGCGTGAGTAATTTTCCAGAAAGAATATTCTCAAGGGTTGTTTTTGTCGGGCCGAGAGCATCAAGAAGGTCTGAGAGGACATTCTCAAATTCCACAAAGCTGACAATGTCTTCATTGGTAATATCCTTACCGAGATTCGATTGATGCCGACGCACCTCCTTAGATACTAACGTGAGCATCGTTGAATATGTGCTATTAATCTCCTGGAAGATTTGCAGAAGAAAGCGGATCTTTTGTGTTGTATTAAACTCAATTTTCCCTTCAACAAACTTGTCTAGGAATGGGAAGGGCCGTTGGACCACAGTGAACACAAATCCTTCTGCAATACCAATAAGAACAGGGAGTGTCACCACTTTCCCCTCTTCAAGGAATGGGTATCGAGTAAAGATATATGCTGTCTTGCCGTCATTTTCTACACGCGGAACCTCGTAAGGATCCAAGGAGTCCCGTAGGAGCCCTTCGTCAAGGCCAAGTGTTCCAACAAGATGAAGAATCTCTTCTTCGTTTGGTCGATCGACAGAAACCCAAGAACCAACCTTAAAGTCCGGAATTTGTTTGAGCGTCTTCGATGATACAGTCTTCTGATAGTACGAAATCATGGAACTAGTCTACCACGATCAGCATAAAAACGTGAGAAGATTATGCCCGGAGATGAATGAGGTATTCGACGTTTCCACTCCCCCCTTGGACTGGAGATTCTATACCTTCAAGAAACACAAACCCGAGCTGGGTAGCATCTCTCTCAATCCTATGTAATACCTCTTTTCTCTTGTTTTCATCTTTCACAATGCCCTTTTTTGTTCCTCCAACACCCACTTCAAATTGTGGTTTAACCAGCAAAAGAGCAGACCCGCCTTGAGACATAAGCGTATGAATTGTTGGGAGAACTTTTGTGAGAGAGATAAACGAAAGGTCTCCAACAATAAGTTGAAACTGCAGAGGAAAATGATTTGGCACAAGTTGTCGCACATCAGTTCCTTCCATGCAGACAACACGCGGATCGCCACGCAGACGTGAGTGGAGCTGTTCGTGGCCAACATCTACTGCATAGACTTTTGCTGCCCCGCGTGAAAGCAAAACCTCTGTAAATCCCCCCGTGGACGCACCGAGGTCCAGAACACTGAGACCAGCGGGATCGACACCAAATGCATCCAGTGCGGCGATAAGCTTTAATGCTCCACGAGAAACCCAAGGAAATGCACTTTGAGCTTCCACATGAATTCCATCATGAACATCAAAATCAGGATTCATATGAGGGACCCCATTCACCAGAATATCTCCTCGTTCAATTGCCTCTTTGGCTCGAGCACGGGAAGAAAAAAATTTTTGTTCAACGAGATATTTATCAAGCCTCATATCATTGGCGTATGCTTATACTGTGAGAAAATATTGAAGCTCCACAACAACAAGGATGGAGTGTGTTTAAGAAACCTAGAGAGGTTTATCACCGGCCTTGACGGTGGTGCGCTTGGCCTTATCACGATCACTTTGAGATAGGTATTTTTTTCGAAGGCGGACAGACTTTGGAGTGATCTCCAAATATTCGTCATCTTCCATGATTTCAAGTCCTGATTCAATCGTAATTGGATGATGTGGAATAAGGACAATGGCTTCATCGCTCCCTGATGCTCGGACGTTTGAGAGTGCTTTCGCCTTACAAGGATTGACAACCATTTCGTCCCCCTTCGAAGTATTTCCGACCACCATACCCTCATAGACCTCGGTCGTTGGCCCAATATAAAGCTCACCGCGTTCCTGGAGGTTCCAAAGAGCAAAAGCCAGTGCTTTCCCGGTCTCCATGGAGATCATTGATCCTGTGGCTCGTTTTGCGATTTCACCAGCGTAAGGCTTAAATCCAATGACTCGGGAGGCAAAGATCCCCTCTCCCTTTGTATCAATAATAAACTGTCCACGGTATCCAAGGAGGCCTCGTGTTGGTCCTTCAAAAATAACACGCACAGACCCTTCGTGGGTGATCATATTGGACATAATACAAGCGCGCTCACCGAGACGCTGAATCACTGCTCCCTGATATTCGGGTTTTACATCAATAGTGACCTCCTCAAATGGCTCATGTTTTACACCGTCAATTTCCTTGATGATGACATGAGGCTGTGACACCTGAACTTCATATCCCTCACGTCGCATGCTCTCAAGGAGAATGGCGATATGAAGCTCCCCTCGCCCAGAGACACGAAAACGATCTCCCGCACTTGATTCAAGATCAACATGAAGTCCAACGTTCACCTCAAGCTCTCTTTCGAGACGTTCTCTGATCTGTCGACTCGTCACGAGCTTTCCTTCTTTCCCCGCAAACGGAGAATTGTTCACAAGAAAATCAAGAACAATAGTGGGCTCGTCAACATGAATCGCCGGAAGGAGTTCTCCATCCTCAGTGCTCGAAATTGTATCTCCGATATAGATATCAGGCATCCCAGCAAGCATAACGATGTCTCCTGCTTCTGCGCTTTGTGTTTCTTTGCGAGAAATACCTTCAAAGGTAAATGCTTTGGTAATTTTTGCTTGGG
Organism: uncultured Candidatus Saccharibacteria bacterium; assembly: GCA_964622275.1. GTDB lineage: Bacteria > Patescibacteriota > Minisyncoccia > Phycocordibacterales > UBA6899 > CAYPEZ01. The sequence continues at coordinate 17,426 of CAZUMX010000002.1, read as the reverse complement.
ATTTCGATCCATTCTGTTTTTTTACCCAGAGTGTTTGGCCTTGTGACACTTTGCCTTCGTATACACGACAAATAGCCATACGACCCAAAAAGTTATCGTACGCAAGGTTAAATGGCTGTGCGCGGAGCGGTGCGTCTGCGTCATGTGGTGCTGGAGGGACCTTCTCGAGAATGACGTCGAGAAGCGGGGTGATGTCCTTGCTTTCATCCTCGAGCTTTCGTTTTGCGACCCCCTCACGTCCAATGGCGTACACGGTGGTGAACTCACACTGCTCTTCATTTGCGCCAAGCTCTATAAACAGATCAAGAACTTCATGCTCCGCGCGATGAGGGTCTGCTGCGGGTTTATCGATCTTGTTGAGGACAACAATTGGCTTCATTCCAATCTCCAGAGCTTTTTTGAGGACAAACCGTGTCTGTGGCATCGGCCCCTCCTGAGCATCGACGATCAGGAGCACATTATCGATGGAGCGAAGCACGCGTTCGACCTCACTTCCAAAGTCAGCGTGCCCTGGGGTGTCCACGATATTGATTTTGGTCCCTTTGTACTGAATAGAGGAATTTTTTGCATAGATAGTAATGCCTCGTTCCTTTTCGAGTGTATTTTGGTCCATACTCATCCCCTCTTGAAATGCCCCAGTTTGACGCATAATAGCGTCAGTTAATGTCGTCTTGCCGTGGTCGACATGAGCAATAATCGCGATGTTTCGGATCTCCATATAAATAGAAAAACTCGCTCAGCGAGTCATATAAATATATTACACTATTTTTACAAAAAAGCAATGGTTACTGGGCATCAAACACCACTTTGGATATTTCAGCAATAGCGAACTCAAGTTGAGCAAAGTCTTTTCCTTCCGTCATAACGCAAAGGATATACGGCGCATCAGGCTTATAGACAATCCCACAGTCATGGAGGGTTGGGGTATACGAACCATCTGCCTCCACCATGGTCGCTTCACCAAACTTATGCGCAACAAGAACATCGTGGTCTACCCCTGCGACAATTCCTCGCGAATACCGTGCCCGGGTCATGATCTCAAGGAGTTCTTGGGATGATCCTAAATCCAAATACGATCCGTTATAGAGTGAACGTAGGACGTTTGAGATCACTCGAGGTGTCACCGACCATTCTTCTTCCCCATTATCTTTTTGTTTACGAATACCAAAGTCCGCATACACCTTCTTCCACACATCTTGGCGCATAAAACTAAGGAGTGGTCCGATGGGTCGATTATCAGAGTATTCGAGTAAGTCTTCTATCATGCGACGAACGGAATAACTCTGTCCTGGAACCATTGGGCTGTCCACGCTGACTTTTTGACCTTCGTTTGTGTATTCTTTTTGTATCGTAAGTGGAAGAACTTGATCAAGGACTTGAGGTTCAAGATCAGCAACCTTAAAGTATGTGATGCCGAGCGGAAGCTTCGCAAGGCTGGCAGGATAGAATTCTGCGTCAGCGTTAATCCCAAACCACCGCCGAGTAGTAAGGTCACGGTAAAAAACACCTACCCTACTGACCAATTTTTCTTTTTTCTTTTTCTCAATAATCTCTGAGACATGCTGTTCAAGGCCAGAGATTTGCGTAGCAACATCATCAACACGTTCACAATCAAGAGACTTATCTAGTAGGTTGTAGGTTCGATGACATTGAGTAAACTGGTGATGAGATAATTCTGAGTTTCGCTCTGAATACACTCCCCACCACCATACTCCGGTCATTCCGAGGATCAATAAAAAAGCTATGCCAATTTTTTTCTGTAACGAGACATCCATGTCGTCTAAAGATATGAAGAGTGGGGCAAAAAGCCATATATATTGTACAATGCCATTACATATGAACAAGAGGGAGAAACACCCAAAACATAAGGACACACAGACCTCGTGGGGTCCAGTACACGAATGGTATAACGAGCACCTCTCGGGGCCAGATACATACCACAGCAAAGTTCTTCTTCCCAACCTCATTCGTCTTATTGAACCGAAGGCAGAAATGCATATTCTTGATTTGGCTTGTGGTCAAGGGTTTTTTGCTGAACATTTGAGCAACAAAGCTCAGGTAATAGGGGTTGATATATCACCAGAGCTCATTGCTAAAGCAAAAACCCGAGTGCCGAAAGCCACCTTTGTTGTTTCTCCCGCAGACGAGCTCGACTTCATAAAAGATCAGACAATTGACCATGTTCTTATTTCCCTTGCGATTCAAAACATTGCTCGTGCAGATTCAGTCTTTTCAGAAGTTGCTCGCGTCCTGAAGACAGGGGGGATGTTTACTATGGTACTCAATCATCCTGCCTTTCGTATTCCCAAACGCAGTTCCTGGCAATATGACACCGACAGACACATACAATATAGAAGAATCGATGCGTATCTCTCAGAATCACAAGAAGAAATTGCCATGCATCCAGGTGTAGCCAACTCTCCAACAACAATTTCGTTCCATCGGCCTCTCCAATGGTATGTGAAGCACCTTACCAAACAAGGTCTTCTTATTGACCGAGTTGAGGAGTGGACAAGCCATCGAACAAGCGTTGGGACTCGGGCGAAGGCTGAAAACACCGCTCGCAAGGAATTCCCACTCTTTCTTACATTACGGGCAATAAAGATTCCTAGAGACATTTCTTCATCCCTTAACACAAAGTCTGCCCATGATCCAAGACGAGGCTTAGGTCAATGAGTACACTAAGCTATTATGAATGCTTGGGCGGTGAAAATCGTATGATGAGGAGCTTCCCTGCTTCAGTAACAAGAAAGTAGCAGAGAACGATCCCGATCATTAAACCGAAAAGATGAGGGCCTGGGGGAACAAAATGGAAGATCTTTTGCCCAACATGTGTGAATGGCAACAAGACAGTCACAAGAGCCACAACGCCTGTAAACCCGGTAACAATCACGTGTGGGCGAGATGCCTTCCAAAACGGACGCATTGTACGGATCGAAAAAAGTAGAATGAGCTCAGTAAGGATACTCCCCATAAACCAGAGCGTCTGAAGGTATGACTCTCCATAGCCCCGAAACACGAAGAAAAAGAGAAAATCAAATACCGTCGAAATAACCCCGAGAAGGAGTGCGAGTCTCATAAGCTCCCGTAATTCGTACTGCTTTGGCTTACGGACCTCTTCAGTATCAACGGTATCAGTCGCAATGGTGATCATTGGAAAATCAGAGAGGAGATTGAGGAGAAGAATCTGAATAGGAAGCATGGGAAGGTACGGGACAAACAGCGTCGAAAAAGCAAGTGCGTAAAAATTCCCGAAGTTTGATGTGAGTGTCGCACGAATATATTTCATCGTGTTTGCAAAGATCACTCTCCCTTCACGCACGCCATCGACGATAACATCGAGAGATTTGTTCATGAGGACTACATCTGCGGTGTCACGAGCAATATCAGACGCATTTTCGACAACGAGCCCCACATGCGCCAACTTGAGTGCAGGAGCGTCATTAAATCCCTCACCGAGAAATCCTACGATAAACTGCTCTTTCAGGTACGAAAGAATTTCTTTTTTTTCTATCGGGGCTGTGCGTGCAAAGACATCATATTCGAGTACAGCTTTCCGTCGCTCCCCCTCTGACAATGCGAGAAACTCTTGCCCCGTCAACACTTTCTCTGAATGGGCGATAATCCCCGCTTCATACCCCACCCATCCTGCAACTTCACGACTATCCCCTGTAATAATCTTGACCCGGACTCCCAATTCTTTTGCGTGCTCTACAGCTTTCCTTGTTGAAGGTTTCAGCGGGTCAAAAAACGCAGCCATACCAACAAAACGAGCACCTTCTTCTAACTCTGCCGAGATCTCTTTTTGGCCCACAGGAACCTCCTTTATGCCCACAGCAAGGATGCGGCATCCTTCCTTCCCTTTTTCTTTTGCCCATTCGAGTGCGCGGTCATCAACCCCTCGTGCTTTGAGATATTCTGGACCACCACGAATGACAAGAAATGCTTTGTCTTTATCCTCAAGGAGGACACTCTCACGCCGACGATCAGGGTCAAACGGAAGTTCATCTATTCTCTGGACTGTTGAGGAAAGAGTGTGGCGTTCCCCTTTTTCAAGAATGGCGCGATCAAAGACATTCAGTTGCCCTTCAGCTTCAGTTGTACGTGGATCCCACAAGAGCGCCTCAATAACTTGGTCTTCTTCACCATAGATAGCTTTAATGGTAAGCCGATTTTCGGTAATCGTTCCAGTCTTATCTGTGCAAAGGACCTGAACACTCCCAAGATCTTCGACTGCAGAGAGGCGTCTTGGAATGACGGATTTTTTAGACAGAGCAAGCGCACCACGAGACAGTGCGAGCGTTGTGACGAGTGGGAGCGCCTCAGGTATGGCGCTAATAGTAAGGGCAATGACAAAGACGAGAAATTCAGGAATGCGAAAATCGCTTTTGTGAACAATCAGATTAAGCACAAAGAGGATTGGAATCATCATGACGACCATACGCAGGATAGAGAGTGACAGCTTGTTCATCCCTTCCTCAAAAGCGCTCCCCCGTCGTGTGTTATCTATCTCAGATACAACCTCTCCCACTGCGGTATCTCTTCCAGTGCTTGTGACAAGCAGTTCCGCATCACCCTCTACCAGTGTCGTGCGAGCAAATCCAATATTTCCTGCCTCATCATACCCTTGTGGAGCTTCTTTGAGACTTTCGGTGTGTTTTGAAACCGGAGCACTCTCTCCAGTTAATGGAGACTCATCAATAAGGACATGTTCTGCGCGAATAAATCGTCCATCAGCGGGAATCATGTCTCCAGCAGAAAGGACAACAATATCACCAGAAACAACTTCTGGGGTGACAATCTGTATAAGCTTGTTCTCTCTTCGTACGGTCGTTTTGCGAACCAACAATGTGTTAAGCGAACCCAGTGCTCGTTCTGCACGAAACTCTTGGAAAAATCCTAACGCAGTATTCAAAAAAAGAAACAGGAGGATGAGCCCAGCATCAACATATTCACCGAGAAATACGGAGATTCCAGCAGCACCAATGAGTAAGTACACGAACGCAGATCGAAACTGACGCAAGAGAATGGGGAGCCATATTGGGATAATATTCTTGTGTTCTTTTGGAAGGCGCTTTAGTCGATTGATGACATCATCTGGTGATAATCCTTCTCTCTTTGAGGAATATATGGTGTATAGCTCTGCGAGACTTTTTTGTGCAACATCTTGATAACCAATGCTCATATATTACGGCTGTGCGCGGTTCACGACGCCAAGAACTTTGTCTGTCTCAGCATCATACACAACAATCTTCCCCGCTTTTTGATAGAGGAGAATTTTATTTCCTGGCTTTGCGTCAGTCACATTCAGTCGACGCACATCGTCTGCTGTTGCGACAGCAACAAGCGGAGTCTCGCCCTCAGGAAGCGCTATGGACTTCCCCACTTGGGCCACCAAGGCTTCTGTCCCTATTGCGACAATCGCTCCAGCTGTCTTTGGAGGAGTGCTTGGCGACAGTCGTGAGACCAGAGGTGGGACCACAAGAAGTGCGAGCACAGCGATTCCTGCGCCGATTTTTGCATGGAGCGGAAGTTCGATGGCGAGCTTTGACCCAAGGTACCACTTCTTTCCGATCTGCCGCATGAAGCGACTGCGATATGGGCTTGTCTTTTCATGATCTTGCTCTGAAGGAACCTCAATGACTTTTGCACGCACAACTTGTGGCGGCATCTCACGCATGGGTGGAGTATTCGGTGTGATAGGTTTTACTGCATCTATGTTTTGAAACTGCAGTGCGGCTTTCTTCGCAAAGGACCACCAGTGTGTTCTTCCTTTGTGGGTTTTAACCGATGTTACGCTTTGGTCAAGAGTGGTAGATTGCGTTTTTGTCTTTTCTGCAAAGAACTTCCATCCAAAACTTTTCTTTTTTTTCTGCTCACCGCTATCACTAAGCTTTGCGTGTTCTTCTACGGTATGAAGATCCGCAGTCATGGTCTTCATGGATTTTGGCGCATGGTCAGGCTGCAAAACTCCGAAGACTTTTGCTTCAGGCTTCAATGGGTCGCCTTGGTGCGTCGGTGATGCATCTGGCGGAGGGGTAGAGGGCTTCTTTCGTACCCTATTGCCTCCGAGGACAACAACATATGGGGATTGTATCTGGTCTTTGCTCACCTTCTGATTTTACCACCCCGTCCTTAGAATTCTTTCTCTCTTTCCCCATTCCAATCCAAAAGGTTAAGCCTTTACAGAGTTTGTAAAGGCTTAGCCTTTTGGATTCTTAAAATTGGGAAACTCATTCTTGATAACAAGCCATTCATGCGTAAACTGCTTGAAATCTTTCTTCGTCGAAAAATATCCTGGAAATACTTTTTTGTTCAGGATCTTCCCTTGCGGACGCCCCCCTTCTGCATAATCAGAATAACTGGAGCTTGTGTATGCACGGAGAAAGTCCTCGGCATCTTTTGACCAAGGCGATGTTCGAGTTTTCCAAGTAGTATCAAAGAGCTTCATGGGATTTAGGTGGATGTAAGCATGTAAGTATTTTAAATACTTATCACTATCGGCGTGCTGTGCTTTGAATGGCCCCTCAAAAAGTCGACCTGTTCTTTTATACTTGGCGTTAAAATACATTGAGTATGCAGTAAGAAATTTATGCATGAATCGCGAGATGCCACCTTCTTGGACTTCTTTAAAGAGAATATGAAAATGATTAGGCATGAGACAGTATGCTCCGATTGCCACAAGAGGCGAAGGAATAACCTCAATGTTATTTTTTAAGAAAATATTGGAGAGAGTTACTTCGTCACGTCTCATTTCTTGTACATTTACCACACTTGCCATGTTGCATAGATAGAGCAAAGAAATAAATCGCTCCTGATCTTGTGCATCGAGAAAAATTTCACGCCTTTCTACTCCCCTATTGTAGATATGGTAATACTCTCCTTCTGAAAAAGTGATTTTCCGTGACATTCATAAATCCTAGCCAAAAGGCTAAGCCTTTGCAAATGTACAAAGGCTTAGCCTTTTGGATTTGTTCTTTTCTGATTTCAGAGAAACTCCGTGTTGGATACCTAAAACTGAGTTTCGACTACCCGAATTGGCCAAACAGGATTAAGGACAATGGGGGGAGTTGGGTACACCACAAGAGAAAGAGCTTCAATTTCTTCAGGATTTTCTAGATTCTGACATGATCCACCCACACGAGCTGAAAATACCGTGGTGGTTGTAGTCACAGAAATATTTTTTTTGTATAAATACCCGTCAAAACCAAATAAAGTGTTTGGAGAAGAATAGTTGCCTGCTCCCTGATTGGATGCATTGAGAAGGGGGGTGCCGACGCAATTGGGCCCATTAAAATACACTGTACCTGATCCGCCGCCAATATTTGCTGAGACATTCAATCCATCCAATCCATAGTCTACGAAGAGACCTTGAGATGGAACATAGACTGTAAACGCATTAGAAGGTGAGCCCTGCCCACTCGCTGAAACAATCCAGCCTAAATCTATATTATTTCCATCATATAAATGCAATTGCTTTGGTGTTCCTGCAAGTGTAGGCCAGTCAATTTGGACATCACCCGAAAGACAGGTTTGTCGAGAGAAACTTGGACCAATGAGATACATTGAGCCATTGTTCTTTGCACATGCACTGACTTGTGTTGCGCTGGTTTGTGCGAGTGTATACCCACCCACAGTCAGCAGAAGAACTCCGACTCCTAGACCAAGAAATGTTTTTTGTGATTTTGAAATCATGTGAATGAAATATTTTTAGGAATAATGCTGTCTATTTATCATACTACATTGTTGAAAAAGCAGCTCTTATCCAAACCCAAAAGGCTAAGCCTTTACAGAGTTTGTAAAGGCTTAGCCTTTTGGATTTTATTCATTGGGATTATGGAGTGGGTGGCGTGTCGCTAGGAGGAGGCTCAGAGGGTGGAGGTTCTGCTGGGGGTGTTGCTCCCTGGTCAGCAGGAGGAGTGGTCCCTGTACCCGCTCCAGTATCACCCGTTGAGCCTGATGTGGTTCCCGTATCTGTTCCTGTCGTTGACCCGGTACCGCCCGTGCTCGCTCCCCCCTCCGGTGTTGTTGGTGGAGGTGGAGGGGGTGTTGCGCCTTGGCTGCCCTGTCCGTTGTTTGCTTGAGTTTGCCCCTGTACGGCATTCGATCCCGGAGCGACTTCGTAGGAGTTCACAATCACCCAGTCAAACGGAATGTCACTTGGTGCTGCTCCGCCGAGGGAGACCCTGAATCCAGAACCGCTTTCGATATCAGTGACAGCGAGTGCTGCAGTGAGGGAGACTCGAGGAGTGATGAGGACTTTGGTCGATGTGGCCCAGACGCGATTGTGTGGGATGAAGACTGATGTTTCACCACTTGCAATATAGCTTCGGCCAGTGAGCTCGTTCGTTCCTGCCGGGAGGACAACCTCACCACCAGGAAGAATCGTGACAGCCTTCGCAAAGAGATCTTGAACCACCGCAACAGCAGCGACGATGCGTCCTGCGACGATCTTCGCACCACGGACCGCTTCGGTCAGCACATCTGAGCTGAGATCTGTGATTGCGGCGGCTACTGATGCGAGGTTTTCTCCTGCTGAACCAAAGAATGCTTCTCCTCCATTCCAGCTTTGTGGGTTCACTGATACCACGACTGTTCCTGCGCACTTCTCTTCGTCTGCTGGAGTCGATGATGCGAGTGCCCCGTTTTCGAGTGTGATGTCCTTACATACGCCAATAGCATTATCTGGGTCGAATGCCGTGACCGCATAGCCCACGATCTGTCCAGGCCGTGTGGCACGCATTCCTTCACCTGGAATCGACGATGAGGTAATTGGGTCACCGACTCTGATAGGGCCGTTTTGAAGATTGATTTCAACGATCGAACGACCGGAATAAGCGACAGGGATTTTTTCTTTTTGCACATCACCAAGGATTTGTGTTGGGCTATCAGTGTACACACCAACGATGTTAGCGTCGTACTCTCGTGCAGCCATTGCCACCCTAGGCAAGCCAGCAATCTGAGATTCTCTCAGCGCAAGGATTGAACCCGTGCGCGGTGTTGTTGATCCTTCTAGTCCTTTGTACCACAAGGCAAAGTTTGCCGCCCGACCATAATCTAATTCCTCTTCAGCAAGAATTTCAGCTTTTGTTGATTCTGCGAGTGCATAGCCTTCAGGAGGATCATCTACCCAGACTCTAAATCCAGAAATATCGAGGAATCGCCCATTTTGTCCGAAGTTCGCATTTGTCGTGATTCCAATAAGTGGAGCAAGATTGTCTGAAGGAACATTGCTGTAGTGACGGGCAACGATTGTCCCATTGATCATGAATATTGTTTCTCCGCCACCACTAGTTGTGGAACTCATTTCGATTCTGAATTTTTTAAAGTCATTATTTGTTGTAGTTGTGGCAACACCAGTATCAGTCCATGAATTTGTACTGACGCCTCCATCACGACTGATTGCAATCCAGTTCCCAGTACTAGATGCTGCAAAGAAGACTCCGTTCGTAGGGAGAGCAGTAAATGCTGACCCTGCTGTAGTGTTCACAAATCCCGCAAGGTAGATTATTCCGGTCGAAGTACCTACCGTCGCCGTTGATGTACCGAGTCTCATGGTTGCCTCCATTGCCGCACTTGTTGTCGCTGACACAAACTTTACCCACGATCGGAGTGTGGCAGAATGTCCAGACACACCACCTGTCTGTGTCCCAGCAGTAATACGCGCAAATGGAGGATTTGCATCCGTTTGTGGATCGAGTCGTCCTTGGGTCGTCGCATCGTAAGCAAACGTTCCACAGGTATTCGTCAAGTCAGTTGCTGCTGTGACAGCCGCTGCGATACCACTTCCGAATGCATCACATCCTAGATACTTCCAAGTGCTATAGATGCGACCCGCAACAGTAAGTGTGTCTCGAAGCCCACCTTCATCACTACCGGGATTCCCTACGAGTCCATAAGTCGACGTCGCACCAATCCCTACTCGAGCGAAATCCATGATGCCTGAGGTTGCAGATGTCATGTAAAGTAGCGGAACTTGACCACCATTCATCAATGTCGTCGTGGCAAAGAGGAAGCCGCCAGTATTTTTGTTTGTGCCTGAGTAATTCGGTGCGTTCACAATCGCACGAGTAATACGGCCGATGTCGTTGTTGAAGATGAGGTCTCCTCCCGAGAAGGTGGTGGTTCCAACAACAGAGAGTTTTGCATATGGACTTGTGGTGCCGATACCTACGTTCCCAACACCATTCACACGCAGGAGCGATGCTCCGGTGGTAGAGGCAATATCGAAGATCTCGCTCCCTGCGACTTTTGCCTGAATACTCACAAATCCTGTTGGAGTAGTCGTGCCAAATCCGACGAGACTACCACCATTGAGTGCAAAGAGTGCGCTCGTGAAGGTGCTTGTGGCTGCAGTGTTCGTCGCCATGATGAATCCGACGCTCGTGGAGCCGATGGTTGCAACGTTTGCTGTGAAGCTTGTGGTTGCAGTGAGAACACCAATAGTGAGTGAGCCAGTGTTGAGTGATCCGCCTCCAGTCTGGTCGGTATCACAGCCAAACTTTCCTGAGGAGAGGGTGTACACCACCTTATTTCCTGAACCAGTGCAATCTGTGAGTCCATTCTGGAAGAAGGCGTCTGTGACCGTGAGGTCTGTGGTGGAGGCGTTCGTAGCAAAGAGACCAAAGAAGGTGGAGGATGCCGTAGAGGACGTGGCAACGAAGTTCTGTGCGACCACTTGTCCTGCGACAGAGAGTTTGGAGTATGGGGTACTGGTGCCAATACCGACGTTGCCTTGGTTGGCGACGGTGAAGAACTCACTGGAGGTGCCGTTCAAGCTAAAGACCTTCCCCGTTCCTGCTTGAGTCGTACTTGCCATTGCGACTGAGGTGGAGCCGACGGCGCCAAAGAGTGAGTAGCTCTGGATACCACTTGAGGTAGTGTCGAGCGTGATGCGGTCCCACTGGGTGTAACGGGTGGTGCCAGTGGCGAAGTCACCGATGCTTGTGGCTCCGGTGCCGCTGTAGGTATTGCCGACGAGAGTGTTCCCCACAGAATCGGAGCTGATCATAATTGCGTACCCTGTTCCGTCAGTGTCTGTAATGTAATTGGAAGAAATGAGATTATTGAGAGAAGTATCTGTGACTCTGATCCCTCCGAGAGCGGTGGATCCACCGTTATTGTGGAGACGATTTCCAGTAACGACATGGGAAGTAACTGTGTAAAGTGAAATACCGTAAAAGCCGTTTGTGTTTACGGTATTTCCCGTAACAGTATTCCCCTCAGAAAAACCTAGACTGATTCCGTTAAAGGTATTGAGGTTCGCAATATTGCCTGTGATGTTGTTGAAGTTAGAGGAACCGTTCACATCAATACCGTAATCATTATTATTTGTAGTATTGCCTGTGATGGTATTGAAGTGCGATTCGAAGGCAAAATTGATTCCATAGGAAGCATTTGAATTTGCAGTGTTTCCAGTGATGATATTGTTGCTTGCAGACAAGACACTAATACCATTAAAGGTATTGAAGCTTGCGGTGTTGCCAATAACAATGTTATTCGTCGAGGATGCGACGAGATCGATACCGGAACCATTGCTATTTGCAATATTGCCGGTAATGATATTATTCGTGGAACCATAATAAAGGACAATACCAGTACCTCTCACATTGTTGACAATCACGTTTTCGATAGTTGAGGAAGATACTGCGGTGAAATTGATACCATTTTCATAATCATTTAACGACTGGTTCGCCTTGTCGCCATTGACAGAGAGGTGACCGATGTAGACCGCTGGAGTACCCGAGGCGCTGATGATGTCGAATCCGCCTAATGCATTATTATTGATGTTCGGAATAAGGCGTAGCACAGTGCCAGGACCAGAGCCGATCAGTTGTGTCCCGGTGGCCATACGAACACCGATACCGTATGCTGGATCAAATGTTGTGGTCGAGGTCGCGATCATGTAAGTACCTTCGAGGAGATACACCTTCCCTCCTGCACCACGGGCAGCAGAGTATGCAGCAGTGATCGCATTGTTGATGACGTTTTGGTCGTTGGTACCTGTAGCAACATAGTCTGCGTAGTTGCGGTAGATAGACGACGTAGCAGCAACGACGTAGGTGGCTCCTTGTCCACGACCCACACAGGCTCCGGTAGAGTCTTGGAGACAACCGCCGGAGAGGCGGAGGCCAGCAAACGTTGAAGTTGCACCAGTGACCGAGAGATTGCCAGCAAAGGAACTTGTAGCAGTAGAGGTAGAGACGATGTTTGATGTTGTTGCCGTGTCGAAGATGGTCACACCACCTGAGACCTCAAGACGAGAGTTGGTAATGGTTGCTGTGCCACCAATCTTGAGCGCCCACTGAGTTGAGAGATACGTGAGGGTGTTGGATGTATTAGTTGCGAATGCACCTCCACCTCCACCGCCTCCTCCCACCGGAGTCCCACACCCAAACTTCCCTGACGAGAGTGTGTATTGGACAAAGGTGGTACCTGTACAGTCCGCAAGACCATTCTGGAAGAATGCGTCTGTGACCGTGAGATCTGTGGTGGAGGCGTTCGTAGCAAAGAGACCGAAGAAGGTGGAGGATGCCGTAGAGGACGTGGCAACGAAGTTCTGTGCGACCACTTGTCCTGCGACAGAGAGTTTGGAGTATGGAGTACTGGTGCCAATACCGACGTTCCCTTGGTTGGCGACGGTGAAGAACTCACTGGAGGTGCCGTTCAAGCTCAAGACTTTGCCTGTTCCAAGCTGTGTGGTGGAGGCGAGAGCGACTGATGTGGAGCCGACGGCGCCAAAGAGTGAGTAGCTCTGGATACCACTTGAGGTGGTGTCGAGCGTGATGCGATCCCACTGGGTGTACTTGGTGGAGCTGGTAGCAGCGTCTTGGATAGACGTTGCACCTGTACCTCCATAGAGATTTCCCGTAAGGACGTTTGACAATGAGTCACTAGAGATACGGATGGCATATGCAGTACCAGCATCGTCAGTAATAAAGTTTCCAGAAATAAGGTTCCCTGATGCTCCTGTCAAAAGATCGATGCTGCTATTTGCCCCTGAGCTTCCGTTGTTGATGATTCGGTTATTAGAAATCGTATTCATCACACCGGAATTGATCATCACACCAGAAATAGCATTACCACTCATGATATTGTCAGAAACAATAGTGCTGTTACCTGGATTGAGATAGACACCGTAGTTGTTTCCATTAAAGGTGTTTCCTGTGATGGTGTTAGCATCCGATCCGGAAGAAACCCATCCTCCAGCGGCATTCGTCACGATGTTCCCTGTGAATACGTTGTTATTGGAAGTCCCACTCAACGAGAACCCGTCCGTCACCCCGGTCGACCCGCCATCAATCGCATTTCCAATGAAGGTGTTGTACGTCGCGGATGTGAGTCCAATGCCGTACCCCGACGCCGTGGATGAATCTTCGATCGAGTTGTTCGTCACCGTGACACGATTGGTCGACGCGAGATCGATACCGTTTGATCGCATACTGCGAATATGCAAACGATCAACTGTCGAAGAAGCAGAGAGAGTACCACTAATGAGCACACCAATGTGCGTACCTGTTGTCTGGTTTGTTTTGTTTCCGTGAATTGCGAGGTCGGTGACCTGCGCGCGTGACGCACGGATATCAACGACATTGATATTTCCTCGTGTTGCATTTGGAACACGGAGTATAGTCCCAGGTCCCGACCCGATGAGTTGCGTACCGGTGGCCATGCGGATACCTTCACCGATGGTGGTAGAAGTGGAAATCATGAACATGCCCTCCAAGAGATACACCTTCCCTCCTGCACCACGGGATGCAGAGTATGCAGCGGTGATGGCTTGGTTGATGACGTTTTGGTCGTTGGTACCAGTGGCGACGTAGTCTGCGTAGTTGCGATAGATAGAGGAAGACGCAGCAACGACGTAGGTCGCACCTTGTCCACGACCCACACAGGCTCCGGTAGAGTCTTGGAGACATCCACCAGAGAGACGGAGGCCGTTGAAGGAGCTGGTGGCGGAGACTGAGATAGGGCCAGTGAATGAGGTGGTGGCACTGCCAGTGACGACGAGGTTTGTCGTGGTGGCGGTATTGGAGACGATGAGGTTCGTGGATGATGCTTGGCCGTTGTTGAAGATAGCAAAGAGTGTCGTGGATGCATTATTCACCACATCGAAGGCGCGAGTATTCGCTGAGGTATCTGCGCCCCAGACCGTGAGACGGGGGTATGGAGTGCCGGTA
>CAZUMX010000002.1:0-3236 GCA_964622275.1 uncultured Candidatus Saccharibacteria bacterium | reverse complement strand
GATGCTGGTATTTCCTGCGGCGTCGATGACCAATCGCTCGTTCGCTCCATTTGTTCGCAACGACAGGAGTGCACCTGTTTCTGCTTGGAGAATAAGAGAGCTGTCATAAGAGAAGATTCGCGAGACGTTAGTAGCGTTATTGTAGAATGCAAGACCGACAGCATTTCCTCCCCCTGCTGTAGTCTGGAGAGCCAAAAGGCTTTGAATTCCGGTTTGAGCGGTAGTAATGAATGCCCCGCCCTGCGATGCCGATGCGAGGATATTAAGCTTTGCTCCTGAATTCACAGAGGTGCCGATGTTCACCGACTGCCCGCCATTAAGAGCCATCACAACATTGGTGAGAGTAGATGTTGCAGTGGTCGATGTGGCCACAAACGCAGTCGCAGTCGTTGTTCCAGCAACTTCAAGCAGTGAGTTCGTTGTTGTGGCGTTTGCACCAATGAGCACTTGGTTGGTGGTGGTGGTGAGGCGGACAAGAAGATCTTTGTTCACGCTCTGCCATGGAGAGGTGGTGGCGGTAGATGCTGATGCGGTTCCGCAGCCGAACTTCCCGGAGGAGAGCGTGTAGGTGGTGAACTGGTTGGCACCGGAGCAGTCCGCAAGACCATTCTGGAAGAAGGCGTCTGTGACCGTGAGGTCTGTGGTGGAGGCATTGGCAGCAAAGAGACCGAAGAAGGTGGAGGATGCGGTGGTGGACGTGGCAACGAAGTTCTGTGCGACGACTTGTCCTGCGACAGAGAGTTTGGAGTATGGGGTACTGGTGCCAATACCCACGTTCCCTTGGTTGGCGACGGTGAAGAACTCCGTGGTGGTGCCATTCAAGCTAAAGACTTTTCCTGTTCCCATCTGGGTGGTGGAGGCGAGGGCGACAGAGGTGGAGCCGACGGCGCCAAAGAGAGAATAGGACTGGATACCAAGTGTGGTGGTATCGAGGGTGATGCGATCCCACTGGGTGTATCGAGTAGAGGATGTCGCATAGTCAGCGATCCAGAATCCTGCATTAGAATTCCGATACGTGTTTCCGCTGAGGGTCGTTTGCAGAGAGTCACTCGAGATCCTAATCGAGTATTGTCCAGAACTATTGTTAGAAAATCTATTATTTGCAAATGTATTTCGTAAGGAAGCTCCATCTACCTCGACACCGATAGTTGCGGCGCCACCTTGGCTTACACTATTACTACTAAAACTATTGTCATATGCACCTGCAGTAAAGTAAGCAATACGTGCACCGATTCCTGAAATATGGTTCCCCACAAAGATGTTCGCTGCACACGCTCCACAATAAATTCCATTAAGTGAGGTACCGGGAAGATCGAGGGTGTTTGCTGTGAATGTGTTCCCTTGTGCGCTAACAACATATAATTCTTCCGAAATATTTGAAAGAGTATTTGCGGTGATGGTGTTGTCGTTTTGCCCATACCCAAAAAGGCTTATACCAACATCGTTTCCTTGAATCTTATTTCCAACAATTGAGTTTTTCATTGATCCCGAGGAAGATTGCGAAAGCTCGATGCCGTTCGCTGTGTTACTAAAGAACATGCTTTCCGAAATTATGTTCCCTGATGCATCGACAAACTCAATACCAGTTGTGCGCATGCTATCGATGATGACATGCCGAATCTCTGATTCCCCGGTTGTATGGAAATAGATACCATAGTGATTTCCACCAAGACCTTGATTTGCCTTGTTTCCGATGATTGAAAGTTGTTCAACGGTGACATAATACTGGCTCCGAGAAGCGATCACATTGATATCTCCTGGTGTCGATGAGGCAACAGTAATTCGCGTCGCTGGGCCAGAACCAATGAGTGACGTAGAGGTCGCCATGACGATGGAGTCGCCGAGCGCAGTCGATGTCCCCACGCGGTAATCACCTTCGAGAAGGTACACCTTTCCACCACGACCAGAGGAGTACGCAGCCTGAATAGCAGCATTGATTTGGACTTCGTCGTTGTTGTAGTCGGTCTGGTAGTCGGCGTACGACGCATTACGTGAGTTGTATGCTGCGACGACGTATGTGGCACCTGCCCCATCACTTGCACCGCCACCGACACAGGTCCCTGCGGCATTGCGGAAACACCCTCCTGAGAGCTGGATGCCGTTTGCGAAGGTGGAGGTGGCGGAGCCTGTGACAGCAAGAGCGCCGGTTGTTGCTGTGCGTCCAATAATGAGGTTCGTGGATGATGCCTGGCCGTTGTTGTAGACGGTGAAGAGTGAGGTGGAGGCGGTGGAGACAAGATCGAGAAGACGATTCGATGTTGATGTTGCCCAGACAGAAAGTTGAGCATAGGAGGTACTCGTACCAACCCCAAAATTCCCCTCATCATCAAGAACTGCTACGCCATTACTGTTATTTGTCGTTAGATAAAGACTCTTCGTAAACGCACTGTACTGAATCGATCCTGGTGCTGTCGTGTTTGCATTACTGAAGACCAGGCCCCCAAGTCCTGTAGTCCCTGAAACAATATTTACATATGCATTATCTGAACCAGCAGAACTATTTTGGAAAGCTGCTATTGTCCCTCCTGCCCACTGCCCATTTCCGAGCGGCGTCCCCCCATTAAGAACATACAAACGAAGAGACTGGACATTAGTCCCAACACTTAAACTTGATGTGGCAACAAACCTATCTGCAGTCGTTGTTCCAGCAACTTCAAGCAGTGAGTTCGTTGTTGTGGCGTTTGCACCAATGAGCACTTGGTTGGTGGTGGTGGTGAGGCGGACAAGAAGATCTTTGTTCACGCTCTGCCATGGAGAGGTGGTGGCGGTAGATGCTGATGCGGTTCCGCAGCCGAACTTCCCGGAGGAGAGCGTGTAGGTGGTGAACTGGTTAGCACCGGAGCAATCCGCAAGACCATTCTGGAAGAATGCGTCTGTGACCGTGAGGTCTGTGGTGGAGGCGTTCGTAGCAAAGAGACCAAAGAAGGTGGAGGATGCCGTAGAGGACGTGGCAACGAAGTTCTGTGCGACGACTTGTCCTGCGACAGAGAGTTTGGAGTATGGGGTACTGGTGCCAATACCCACGTTCCCTTGGTTGGCGACGGTGAAGAATTCACTGGAGGTGCCGTTCAGGCTCAAGACCTTGCCTGTTCCAAGCTGTGTGGTGGAGGCGAGGGCGACTGACGAGCTTCCTACTGCACCAAACAAAGAGTATGCGACTTGGCCAGTAGTCGAGCTCGTCTCGAGCGTGATGCGATCCCACTGGGTGTACTTGGTGGTGCCGGTGGCGAAGTCGC
>CAZUMX010000001.1:55401-58944 GCA_964622275.1 uncultured Candidatus Saccharibacteria bacterium | reverse complement strand
CAGGATATTTTGGCAATCTCACAAAGCGCTGGGTCAAGATGTATCAAAAAAAGTTCGAAGGAGAAATTTTGAAGCCGTGGATAGACGCTGGATATGGAGAGGGAGGAGGGCTCGCAGCCACTGGGTACGCATTTATCACAACGCGTCGACACATCAACATTACAAAATGTGAGGACTTGCGCAAAGAGCCTATGCCTGAGCTCAAGCCAGACCTTAATCCCTAGTTTTCTGTCAGAAAGTATTTTTTCAAGCAGCCCATCTTTCTTATTCTCGTATTCTGCAGAATACGAGAATAAGAAAGATGAAATAAAATAAAAGGAAGAATGAACTCTTCTAGGGCTTCTTCCACCGAGGAGCGAAGCGGATCATAAAGACAGCAAAAGCTGTAAAGAGTCTACTTTCTCCACGCGAGAGCATGGATTCTTTGACCACGCGTTGAAATTCCTTGAGGTTATTGCCTTCATAACAAAGTTTCCCGTCTTTAAAACAGAGACTGCAATATTTTGGGTTCTCTCGAACGCCAGTGTCTTTCTCAAAAGGCATCAGACAACTTTCGCACATCGTGGGAGCTTTTTGTGTATGTTCCATAGACTTCAAATATATCATTTTTTGAACTACTGGAAAATCGCCTGTAATTTGCTAGAATGCCTCTCATTGCCAGATCGTCTAATGGTAGGACAACGGACTCTGAATCCGTTTATCTTGGTTCGAATCCAAGTCTGGCAGCCAATCCCCATAAGAACTCAGTTAGGAGTTCTTTGCTATACTTTGGTACGTCGATGAAATTACGATTTACTTACGACAGGTCCAAAGATATCTGGTGTCTCCTCAAGAAGGGGAAGAGCTCCAATAATTCCCAGCAGCCAACGAAACAATACAGTCTTCTTGTAGAACGATATGGAGTACAACCAACAGAGAATGATGTTGGAGTGTTTATTGATGAATATATGACCCAACAAAAGATTGATCCGTCTCGTTTCATTAGCGAATTGGAGAAAGAATGGGTGAGTATTTCTTCTGAATTTCAAAAGAGAGCTGAAGATGTCTTTGGAGTATCTTTGCCTTGCGATGTGACCGTTTATCTTACCATCAATGGTCGTTGCCCATATAGCATTGATGAGTCATTCTTTTTCGCCATATTGGGATATTCACAAACACGAAGGACAATTATGCACGAACTTTGGCATTTTTATACATGGCATGGTCTTGGTATTGACCAAGAAGAAAAGATCGGAAAAGCGAAATATAATGATCTCAAAGAAGCGCTCACCGTCCTTCTGAATGTTGAATGCAAGGATTTACTTCCTGAAGGTGTTCAAGACGGCGGGTACCCACAACACCAGGAACTTCGTAACCATATTCTTGAGTATTGGCAGAGCGACAGAAACTTGAAAAAACTCTGGAATCACATACAAACGCTAGGCATATAGGCCTAGCCGGTCTGTACGAGTCTTTACCTAAAGAGAAGAAGACTCATAATAAAAGTGCTAAAATATAGACATATGAAAAAAGCACTCACAACATTTGTGCTCATGGGGCTCGGGTTCTCTGGGTATCTTAGTGGTGTAAAACTCTTTTCGAGTACATGCGCCTTTGGGGAACAATGCCCGTACTTCTTGGGGCTACCTGCGTGTTACTTTGGATTTGCGATGTATCTTGCGATGTTCCTCCTTGTCCTCTATCACTTTACGCGTTCTATGGACGAAAAAACACTCTATGGGCGAGTCCTTATGATCGCAGTACTCGGGATATTCTTTGCTGGGTATTTTACGTTTCGTGAAGTGGGGAAGATCTTTACCGAAGGGTTCGCAGCATACATGCTCGGGCTTCCAACGTGTGCGTGGGGACTTCTGTTTTATATCCTCATTGCATCAGTATCGTGGAGAGGGAAGGTGGCTCTGACCCAGCCCCAATAACTGTCCATGAAAAAAACCACACCACGATCGTCTGTAGGCACTGTCGATGCATATATCGGACGTCTCTCTGGTGAGGCAAAAACGGAGGCTCGTTGCCATTCGAGCTGTGATTCGTCGCAGTGCTCCTCATGCAGAAGAAAAAATGAGTTATGGCATGCCAGGGTATAAGCTCGAAGGGAGACCGCTTGTCTATTTTGCTGCATTTACAAAGCACATCGGTCTCTACGCACTTCCGTCATCCGTTGTGTCCTTTCAAAAAGAACTGAAGAAATACAAGACTTCAAAGGGGACAGTGCAATTTCAACATGATGAGCCATTGCCTCTCTCACTCATCCAAAAAATCGTCCGCTTTCGTGTAAAAGAAAATCTTGCACGGACAACAAAAAGACATGACAACATATAACATAAAAGCAAAGCTTTGGTTGTATTCAGGTCATGTGGCATGGCACTTTCTCACTATCCCAATAAATATTTCTGAAAAGATAAAGAAAAAAGTTGCTAAAGGCCCCAGGCGTGGATGGGGATCAGTTCGCGTGGAAGCAACAATAGGAAAATCGACCTGGAAGACGAGCATCTTTCCTGATTCGAGAGAGGGAGCATACCTTCTTCCGGTCAAAGCCGATGTGCGAAAGAAAGAAGAACTTCTTGGAGGTGATGTCATATCACTGTCCCTGCACCTCTTATGAAAAACACACCCACACAACTTCGTTATGGTGTTGCCTTGTCTCCGTATGGACCATGTGCTGTCCTTATGGATGGAAAACGTGTCCGTGCACTCTCTTTGGGTCGTCCTGAGTTTCCCAGAAAACATCTCTTTCGAGATGATGGCACGGCACGGCATATTGTGAGAGAACTACATTCGTCTCGAGCAAAGAACATCTCACTTCATGTAGAAGGGACAGAGTTTCAAAAAAAGGTATGGAATGCACTTCGGCGTATTCCTATGGGGGAGACACGTACGTATGGAGAGATTGCGCAGATGATTGGCATGCCAAGAGCTGCGCGCGCAGTGGGGAGTGCGTGTGGGGCAAATCGCATTGCTATACTTATCCCGTGTCATCGTGCAGTACCCTCACTCGGAGGTACCGGATCCTATCGTTGGGGGAAGAAGAGAAAGGTGAACATACTCTCATTTGAGAAAAAAATGGCTTCATAAAGCTCTTTTTTGGCTGTGCATATCTCTGCGGAAGACAAAATGACGAAAGGATGTATGATGGAGGGCACTTAGTAAACAAAATAATGCATATGGCAAAAGCACCAGCAAAGAAAGCAAACTCAGCATTTATGAAGCCCATGACCGTGAGCCCTGAGCTCGCCGCCGTGGTTGGAAAGGGGCCAATGCCTCGCTCTGAAGTCGTGAAGAAGCTCTGGGCATACATCAAGAAGAATGGTCTTCAGGACACAAAGAACAAGCGCAATATCAACGCAGACGCATCACTTAAGGCAGTCTTCAACGGAAAGGGGACAGTTTCAATGTTTGAGATGACCAAGCTCGTCTCTGCACACCTCTCATAATCATCACGCAATCATGTGCGAACACAAAGGTCCCATAAGCGGGGCTTTTGTTTTTTAGATACAATATCCCAATGACATTCAGCGAACGAGTGGTGAAGTGCGCACTCTCTAT
>CAZUMX010000001.1:13261-55301 GCA_964622275.1 uncultured Candidatus Saccharibacteria bacterium | reverse complement strand
GCATCGACAGGAATTGCTGCTACGCATGTGGGGGGTATGACCATTCACTCGTGGAGTGGAATTGGAATCAAGCGCTCGCTTTCTGGACAAGATCTTGAAGCAATGAGCGAAAAAGAATCGCTCGTGAAGCGTGTGAGGAATGCCAAAGTGCTCATCATCGACGAGATATCAATGCTAGATGCAGAGATTCTTACGATGGTTGATGTGGTGTGCCGGACACTTCGACACAAAGAAGACTCTTTTGGTGGGCTCCAGGTTATCCTTGTGGGTGATTTCTTTCAGCTTCCACCAATCGCAAAGATGGGGGAAGAACCACCGCAATTTGCTTTTGAATCTGAAAGCTGGAGAAGGGCAAACTTCCTCACGTGTTATCTGACTGAACAGCATCGTCAAGAAGATGAGCTCTACCTCACGACACTCTCATCGATTCGTCGCGGAGATATTGGAGATCATATTTTTGACCATTTACAGACGCGTCGCACGGGAAGGACGCATGAAATGCGCAGCATCACTCGCCTGTATACACATAACGCTGATGTGGATGCGATGAATATGCGCGAGCTCGAAGCGATCGAAGGGAATGGGCGTGTCTTTTCGATGGAGGCGACAGGGAACAAAATGCTTATCGAAACGCTGAAGCGCAACTGTCTTTCTCCGGAGAAGCTCGTCTTGAAAGAAGGAGCAGTCGTGATGTTCACCAAAAACAATTTTGAAGCGGGTTTCGTCAACGGAACACTTGGGACAGTCAGTAGCTTCGATGTGATGGGCCGCCCGATCATCAAGACTCGCAAGGGAAAATTCATTACGGTCTTCCCAATGGAGTGGGCAATCGAAGATGGCAAGAAGGTCCTCGCACGCATATCACAAATCCCACTGCGTCTCGCATGGGCGATCACCGTGCACAAGAGTCAGGGGATGAGTATGGATGCTGCGGTCATGGATCTTGGAAAAGCGTTTGAATATGGGCAGGGCTACGTTGCGCTTTCGCGAGTGCGAACACTCGACGGCGTTCATCTCGAGGGGCTGAACTCACGGGCGCTTGAGGTTCACCCACATGTTCTAGAAGTGGATGGAGTGTTCCGTGCAGCAAGCCATGATGCAGATGAGCAATTTCGTCGCATGCTTCCTGAGACAGAATTAAAAATGCACCATGATTTCATTCGCTCGATTGGTGGAGTGCTTAAGGGAGAGAACGAAGAAGGTGACGACATCCCACAAAAAAAGACAAAACATACCGAACAGGGTGTTGGAGCGATCACACGTATACGCGAGAAATATCCCAATGCGTATAAATCATGGACAGAAGAAGATGACCAGAAATTAACTCAATACTATAGTGAAGGGGTAACACGTCCTCAGCTTGCAAAGATGTTTGGGAGAAATGGTGGTGCCATTAGGTCACGTCTCGTTCATTTAGGACTGATTGAAGGGTGATATACTCATCTGTATGAAAACTGAACGACTTGCTGCGCTCTCAGATGGAGCATTTGCGATTATCTTCACACTCCTCGTTATCGAGATTCGTGTTCCTGAGCACCTTCTTGATGCAACATCCGCGGGGTTATGGCATGCGCTTGTGGAACTCGGCCCACTTTTCCTCGGGTATCTCGTCTCCTTTATCGTTGTGGCCATGTTTTGGATCTCGCATAGCTTTTTCTTCAGTATTTTTATTCAGAAGGTAAATCGTCAAATGATTGGGCTCAATTTTCTATACCTTCTCTTTCTTGCGCTCATCCCTTTTTCGTCACATTTACTCGGCCGATATGCGCATATTCCTCTTGCAGAGCTTGTCTACGGTCTTAATGTGCTTGCGATCGGTCTTATGGCGGTCATTATGTTTCATTACGCACTGTACTCGCACGAAATCGACACATCGCACAACAGTCCTCGTCTGATTGCGCAAGGACGCATCCGCCAATATTTAACCGTGTGCTCTACTCTTATCGGCATTCTCTGTATCCCTTTGTCTCTTTGGTTCACACTCTTTTTCTACGCATTCCCAGTGCTGTTTAATGTGATTCCAGGGCTTCTTGATAAGGTGGAGAAGATATTTGGACTGAGTTTTGGCACAGGGCAAAAGGAGCAGCATAATCCCTAGACCGCTTCAAAAAGGGTGGTAGTATCTCTCACATGAAAGAGTATCAACACATCGACCCTCAGTACGATGTCATTGTTGTGGGCGGTGGAGCCGCAGGGATGATGGCGGCAGGTCGCGCAGCTGAACTCGGGAAGTCCGTGCTCCTTCTTGAAAAAAACATACATCCAGGCGAGAAGCTCAAGATTTCTGGCGGAGGAAGGTGCAATATTACAAACGAAGAATATGATGTGCGGGCATTTCTCTCAAATTATGGAGAGGGAGAACAATTTTTATATTCTGCGTTCTCACAATTTGGTGTAAAAAGCACGTTTGAATTTTTTGAAACACGAGGTCTTCCTCTTGTCGTACAGGCACGCAACCGTGTCTTTCCTCATACCGAGAATGCGGCAGATGTGTTTCGTGCTCTCGAGCAATATATGAAGAAGGGGAAGGTTATCGTAAAGACAGGGTCTCCAGTCTTGCGAATGATAGAACACAATGGAGCAATAGAATCTGTGGTGACAAAGTCGGGAACTTACAAAGCAAAAAATATTATTTTGGCGACTGGTGGGGTTTCTCATCCTGAAACTGGATCGACAGGTGATGGTTTTGCTTGGCTTGAGGATCTTGGGCACACAGTGAAGAAACCTACGCCCACCATTGTTCCACTGCGTACAAAAGATGCTTGGGGGCATTCCCTCGCAGGAGTAGCACTCTCTTTTATGAAAATCAGATTTCTTGTCGATGGGAAGCAGATCTTTTCCAAACGCGGGAAAATTCTTTTCACGCACTTTGGTCTTTCCGGGCCACTCATTCTCAATAGCGCTCAGAAAGTCAGCGACCTTCTTCATAGAGGAATTGTTACGGCAACGATCGACTGTTTTCCAGATACAGAAATCGGAGACCTTGACCGCAGACTCATCAATCTATTTGAGAAACATAAAAACAAGATGGCAAAAACTGCGCTCAAAGAACTTTTGCCTGTTGGAACGACTGACGCTATTCTCTCGCTTGCGGAGTTTGATCCAGAGACAAAGGTGCACAGTGTCTCAAAAGAGGGAAGACGCTCGCTTGCGCATCTCTTGAAGGCACTTCCTCTGACAATCACTGGTCTCATGGGGTACGACCGAGCCGTTGTTGCTGATGGAGGAGTGATTCTTTCTGAGATTGATACAAAGACCATGCGTTCAAAAAAGGTTTCTAATTTGTTCATTGTTGGGGATCTTCTTCACATTAATCGCCCGTCAGGCGGATATTCTCTTCAGCTCTGTTGGACGACTGGCTGGGTTGCGGGCAGTTACGCATAAAGGCCTTATCATTTTCATAAATTTGAGGTAGGCTCAGGCGTGGCCAAACAATTCCAAACAGAGAATAGTGTACCTAAAGAGACGGTTCTTCGCTTTGAAGACGTCTCATTTGGATACGGGCAAAATCACCCCATCTTGCATGAGGTAAGCTTTTCTGTGCGGAAGGGATCCAAGGTGACGGTGATGGGCCAAAATGGCGCAGGCAAGAGTACGATCTTCAGCCTCATTACAGGAGCACTGAGGCCGGACGAAGGCGCCATCAATCGTTCACAAAAACTTTCCATTGCTATTGCTAAACAGGTCATTACTCCAAAAGAACGAGAGCTCACTGTTCGAGAATATTTTCAGGGATGTTTCAAGGAGAAAATCTATGCGATTGATCCAATGATTGAGAAAGTGCTTCATGTCGTGAACCTCCACGCGCCACTAGAGCGAAAAGTTGGATCATTCTCTGGAGGACAGCAGGCGCGACTTCTCCTTGCCTCGGCCCTCATTCAGGACCCAGATATTCTTCTCCTCGATGAACCAACAAACAATCTTGATAAAGAAGGGATTGATCATCTCACAGACTTTATTAAGAATTCGGAGCACACATGTCTTGTCATTTCTCACGATGCGGATTTTCTTAACTCCTTTACTGACGGTATTCTCTATCTTGATATTCACACACAGAAAGTTGAGCAATATGTGGGAAATTACTACGATCTCTTGAAACAGATCACCGCACGTATTGAAGCCGAGAACCGCAAAAATGCGCAATTCGCCAAGAAGATTCAGGAAAACAAAGACAAAGTAAATTATTTTGCGCAGAAAGGAGGAAATATGCGACTCCTGGCAAAGAAATTGCGGGATGAGATTGAAGAGATGGAGGAAAATAAGGTTGATGTGCGGCGCGAAGATAAGACGATCAAAGCTTTTACCATACCCGCCCAGCCTGAAATTATTGGGGAAGTTTTAGGAATCAGTTCATACACGACTATCGATCGGAAGACTCATAAGCCAAAAAAACATACGGCGAATATTTCTCTTCGAAAGAAGCATCATCTCCTGCTCAAGGGCCCGAATGGTATAGGGAAGTCAACGCTTCTCGAATCTCTTGCAGGTGGGAAGGCCGAGGGGGCGACAATAGCAAAAGGGATTCGCATCGGATACTACCGACAAGACTTTTCGACGCTGAACTTTGAAGACACCGTCTTCCAATCTCTCATGAGCATCATGGATAAACAGAACGAAGAAAGGATGCGCAGTGTTGCTGCGGGATTTCTGATCCATGGGTCATTGATGGGAAAGAAAATCGGCATGCTCTCTGAAGGCCAAAAAGGTCTTGTGGCTTTCGCTCGACTTGTCCTTGAAGGTCCTGGGCTCCTCATTCTCGATGAACCAACGAATCATATAAATTTTCGGCATCTCCCTGTTATTGCAAAAGCGCTTGACCAATATGAGGGAGCAATGATTCTCGTGTCACACGTGCCTGAATTTGTCAGCCAGATTCGTATCGATGAGACTCTTGATCTAGAGAAATAATGTATCATTGTGTGTATGAAACCACAGCTTGTCATTCTTCATGGCGGAATGGTGTATGAGTCGCATGAGAAATACCTCGAGGCACTTCGCACGATGCCCGTCGACGCATCCTATTTTGTACGGTACAAAAAGTGGAAAGACTGGATAGACGAACAGCTTCGGGAAGTGTATGAAATATTTCGGCCGGAGATGCCTCTGCCCCAGAATGCGCAGTATGAAGAATGGTCCATGTGGTTTGAGCGCTTGATCCCATTTCTGCGTGACGGTGTGGTGCTCGTCGGGCATTCACTTGGAGGAATCTTTCTCGCAAAGTATCTGAGTCAGCACGATCTTCCTATAACCATAAAGGCAACCGTCCTCGTTGCTGCGCCTTTTAATGACGAAAGCACAGAATCTCTCGGGAGTTTTTGTATTCAGGGGTCACTTGAGAGATTTGCAAAACAGGGAGGAGCGATTCATCTCTGGTTTAGCACAGATGATCCTGTTGTTTCGTTTGAGGAATATCATCGGTATAAAAATGCACTCCCTTCCGCACAGGAAAAGACTTTTACCGATCGCGGACATTTTAGCCTTGAAACATTTCCAGAGCTTGAATTACTTTTGCGGGCACTCCTATGATTTTTGCAGTTCTTGTTTTGAAATATTTTTTATTTTTCTGTCTTGGATGCGCACTTATCATTTTTGTTGTCGATCGCAACATTCGCGCTGATGGATGGCACGGACCCGTGACGGATCACTTTGACGGAAAGCATTTTTATAATATTGGTACGAACACGACACCCCCTCCAGCACAAAGAAGTGGGAATTTTTGGAAGTGGATTCTCTCTCGCCCGCCAAATGATTGGGTGTGGAGAGATAACAACACCTTTGGAACTCCAAAGGAGCGTGTTAACGGAAGCGCTTTGGTCGTCACTATGGTTAACCACGCAACACTTCTTCTTCAAACAGAAGGGAAGAATATTCTTACTGATCCAATCTGGTCAGAACGAGCAAGTCCATTTTCTTTTGTGGGACCAAAGCGTTATCGCACTCCAGGAATCGCATTCGAACAGCTTCCGCCTATAGACGTGGTTCTCATTTCGCACAACCACTATGACCATATGGACCTCCCGACCCTCCTTCGACTGCAAGAGGCATTTCATCCAACAATTATTGTTCCAATAGGGAATAAGACATATCTTGAATCTCGGGGGATAGAACATGTGTTCGAGTATGATTGGTGGGAGAAAAAAGATCTCGGAGATTCTATGCATATTTCTTCGGTGCCCGCACAGCATTTTTCTGCGCGCGCCATGTCCGATCGAAACACGACACTTTGGGGCGGATATGTCATCGAAACTCCTCATGGAAACACGTATATTGCTGGAGATACGGGATATGGTCCTTTTGTGAAGAGTATGACAGAGCGGTTTTCGTCAATGCGTCTCGCTCTCATTCCCATTGGGGCATTTCGGCCAGAATTTTTCATGGGCCCAGTCCATGTTTCTCCAAGCGAAGCGTTACAGATCGCAAAGGATCTTCATGCGGAGACAATGATTCCTATGCACTACGGAACGTTCCACCTTGCTGACGATCGGCAAGACGAACCCCTGCAGGAGCTTCAAAAAGCCACAGAAAAAACCCCTTCCAATGTTCAGATTGTCGTCCTTTCTAACGGAGAAAGCACTCAGGTGCCAGAAGTGATGAGTCTTTGATATACTGTATACCTATGAACAGCCAACTTGAACTCATGAAAAAAGCGATCGACGATGCGTCTCGCGAAAAAGGAATTCAGTGGAATAAAGTAACTTGGTATTCCTGGGTTCTTGCTCTCGTTGTGTTTTTTGGCGTTCTCCCTGCATCTGCATTTTATCTTGGGATGGAATATGGAGCACTGCGTATCGAACGTGGAGAATCTCCTTCCGTCATTGGTGGAGATTTCCATGCATGTACAGAAGAAGCAAAACTTTGCCCAGATGGTTCCAGCGTATCGCGCAGTGGCCCTAACTGTGATTTTGCTCCTTGCCCAGGCACCAACACACCAGTGGCACCAACCCCTGGGGTAAAAAAGCCAAAAACACCGGCAACCAAACCTGTTGCATGTACGATGGACGCACGAATGTGCCCGGATGGGTCTGCAGTGGGGAGAAGTGGTCCGAATTGTGAATTTGAGAAGTGCTCATCTCTATCAGGGAGGCCTGAACTCCATGGGGTGGCAACAATGGGGCCAGTGTGTCCTGTGGTACAAAATCCACCCGATCCTGCGTGTGCCGACAAGCCATACGAAGGATCCCTCGAGGTTTGGACAACAGGTGGTGGGTTTATAAAATCGTTCGCAACAAAAAAAGATGGAAGTTTTTCGTTTGAACTTACTCCAGGGGTGTACATTCTGAGACGTTCAAAATCTGATTCATATTTTCCGACACTCTCGCCTACGACGTTTACCATGGAACAAGCAAAAATCACTGATATTGCGGTGACTTTGGACACAGGTATCCGCTAGGAAGATTTTTGCTATACTATTTTCTATATGATGCCTCGACTCATTGCTGTGCTCTTTGCTTTTTTTGTCCTTGGTGGAGGAGGGTATGCTGGGTATACATATTTTAATACTCCTAAACCACAGACGTATGTCGTGTGTCCAACAGACTTGAAGCAGTGCAAAGGAGGCGTGGGCGTGGGGCGTATCTCGCCATCGTGTGAGTTTGCGCTGTGTCCCGAAGAGCGCCCCGAAGGAACTGGCGGAATTAAAGTCTTAACCGGTGTCTCTATTGTCGGGTCTTCTACTCAGACGCTTGAAGCAATTCGAGAGAACGGGGGTGACTATACTTGCCAAGTGCTAAAAGAAGAGGGTATTCGTGGCACAGTGTATGCGTCGCAAGGGGAGCTCCGTGGGGACTTTGATCCAGTCATGAAACCAAATGTGAGATCTGTTCCTACACACCTGATTCTTGGGAAATCACAAACCTTTGTCTGGAGTGACGCGAAAAACACTGGGCACTCTTTTGTTCGTGGAATGGAGGGAGGAAACGACCATGTTCTAGAGGTTATTCCTTTAAGCCCAATAGAACCATTGTCAGTATCTTGTTCAGTTTGGCAGCGTGATGCCGAGCGATTTACGCCTCCTTCAGATGTCTCCATTACAGATCTTTCTGCTTCAAGTACACCTACAAATAATTAAGTTATGATTCCATCACAAGACACGAAGGCCCCAGATTTCACTCTCTTAGACCAAGAGGGGAAAGCGCACACGCTGTCTTCATACAAAGGAGAGTGGGTGCTCTTGTATTTTTATCCAAAAGATAATACCCCAGGGTGTACCATCCAAGCGTGTGCTATACGAGATGATTATCCAGCGTTTGAAAAACTTGGAGTGAGGGTGTTCGGAATCTCAGCTGATTCTGTTAAAAGCCACGAAAAGTTTGTCGAGAAGTTCCAACTCCCATTTACATTATTGTCGGATGAAGATAAAAAGGTTGTGACGCTTTACGGGGTGTGGCAAAAAAAGAAATTTATGGGGAGAGAATTTATGGGGATTCTCAGAACATCATTTCTTATTAACCCCAATGGAGTTATTGCACGTGTGTATGAAGATGTGAAAGCTGGAGAACACGCAGAAATGGTGCTCAAGGATTTGAGAGTCCTTAAAAACGCCTAAACAGAGCGCTCTTGCGGAGAGACAACTTTTGTGTTAGCATGTTGCGATGCTGGGAGCACGATCGGATGAGTGTCGGTCTCTAATGCCGAGGGTGACGCACGTGGTCTTGACTTTAACTGCAACCCGGTCAGCAAAGAGGTTGACACCCTCACAATACAGGCTCCTTCACAGCATTTTGCGGATGAACAAAATGCTACCCTGGGAGAACTGATTGTTCCGATATATTTCCCACACACCCACGGTCTCACCCGTGGGTTTTTTATGCTACACTTGGTGCCATGTTTGAGACCATTCTCGTGATACATATTGCCCTTGCGGTAGGGATGGCAATTACCGCTGTGTTATCTTGGGCTGCTATCGCTTTGCGTTCAGGAGCTCGTGCTCGTTTTTTCTTGGATGTTCTTCTGTGGGGATTTGCTGGGGAGGTGATCACCGGTTCACTCTTGGCGTTATATTCTCCCAGCGCTTCCGTGCAGCATTTTTGTATGAATATTGGTCTGTACATTGTTCTTACTACGCTTGCTTCGATTCCATCGTTCCTTTTTTTGAAAAAAACTTTTCCGTGGTCTCAAGTTGTTTTCCCAATTGCACCCAGTCTTGGTATTGCAGTCATGACCGCATCATTGCTCATGGCCTATGCTTGAGCTCTTTATACATTGGATTGAATCAATCGTCATTCCGTACGGCGGGTGGGGGATTTTTGCGGCTTCAATCGTTGAGGAAGTCATTGTTCCTGTTCCCTCAACCCTTGTTCAAATGGGCGGGGGATTTATCCTGATGGGCGGACTTCCTGTCACGCTTTCTCATGTTGTGAGACTCTTTTCGCTTGTCGTGATTCCCGCAACAGTAGGCCTCACTATTGGATCGTTGTTTGCTTTTCTCCTTGGGAGATATGGTGCGGAACCTTTTTTTCGCAGTATTGGGAAATATCTTGGAGTCACATGGGAAGATATTTTATTGATAGCAGAAAAGATGAAAAATAAGGGAAATATTTTTTGGATACTTGTCCTTGTTCGCTCGATCCCTGTGATGCCAGCTGCTGTGGCAAGCGCCGCTGCGGGCCTGTTGCAGTTTCGCATGTTTCCATACATCATCGCCACACTATTGGGAACACTTATTCGGGCGTCTATACTCGGATTTTTGGGATGGCAGCTTGGTGTGGGATACAAATCAATCGCTCCACACATTGAACGTTTTGAGAATATCGGTCTCCTTGTCCTCCTTGTTGTTATTGGTTGGTGGTGGATACGAAAAAGACGAGCAAAGACTCCTCTATGACTCCTCTGACGACGCATGTTGAGGTTATCGGTGTTTTTCTCGGACTAGCTTTTCTCGCTATCGTAGGGTTGTCTGTGACACCAACAAGTCCTTCTTTTTCACGAAGTGTGTCTGTAGATCCAGTAGAAACTATACGTTTTGCCCAAGAAGGGTATCAGCTCGACCAGTGTGTAGAGGCAATAACCCCACACGTTGTGTTGTCTCAAGAAAAGGTGGGTGAAAGAGCACAAATGATGGTTCTGGCAGGGGAACCCATCACCGCATGTTTTCCAGAAATGGCATCTGTTTCTCAGTCTGATAACGCAAAAACCTTAAAGACAACCAAAGATTACGAACGCTCTTTTGGAGCAGATGTTCGCACCTCAGTGACCGTGCTTCCTCCTGCGAATGCAAATTCTGTTTCTGCAGCCACGACACCCGGTACACCCACAACAACTCCATTTTTTGAGGATTCCACCGATTTCACTGCTTCGTCGACAACAGCCGTTCGCTCTGAAGAACATGTTTCCAATATACCTTCAGGGGGAACCGTTGGAGAACAGGTCATTCCTACTATTGACCGATTTGAAATCTGCCGTCAGCAACTTTTTGGAGACATGATTCCCGAAACAGTAAATGAGACAGAGCAACAAGCTTTTGAAGTGTGTCTTTTTGGTTCTTGAAGTCAAAGAAGGAGGGGGGTACAATGTCAGTCTATGAATAACTTTGGTGAACGTGTTACTGCATACATAGTCCTTGGTTGTGCAATTATTCTTACGGGCATTATTGTGTCGTATACAGCATTTAGTATTCGCTCAATGGAACGTAATGTTATTACCGCTACTGGTTCAGCAAAAGAAAGAGTAAAGAGCGATACCGCAAAATGGACAGGCGAAATTGCACGCCGAGCTCCATCGAGTTCGTTGGCGGGGGGATATATGCAACTCGAGCGTGATATCGAGTCTGTTCGTGCATACCTCAAAACCAAAGGCGTCAGCCCGGACGCACTTGAAGTGAGACAAGTGTATGCGCAGGAAGAATTCTCATATGGTCCAGAAGGTTCGCGTCCTCTGGGAACAACAATGCTCCGACAAACACTCGTCGTTTCTGCGGCTGATGTCGAGGGGATCCGTTCTATCGCAGATGGCCTCAAGGATGTGATTGCGAAAGGAGTTCCCGTCACAACAATGTCTCTTGAGTATTTGTATTCTAAACTTCCTGATCTCAGGGTAAAACTCCTTGGTGGAGCTGTAAAAGATGCCAAGGCTCGTGCGGGAGAGATTGCTACAGCAGGGGGTCAGAGTGTAGGAGATCTTCAAAGTGCTTCATCTGGTGTTGTTCAAGTTATGGCTCCTAACTCTATTGATGTCTCTGATTATGGTTCATACGATACTTCCTCCGTCGAGAAAGAGGTGATGGTAACCGTCCGGGCTACCTTTGGCGTGAACTAGTTGCGCTGTCATCGAAAATCGTCAACGTGGAGGCGAATGCCCTGACACGGGTTTCCTATCGTTTCGACGCCTGATGATTTTTCTGGGGGCTTGCATTTTTGGGGTATATTGCTAGACTTTTCTTTATGTGTCGTGCTCGTTCGGCGTTTCGGCCACGAGTGAAGGGTCGAGACACTGTGAACAGAACACGTATATCTACAATGCAGAACAAGCTTTACGTCGGAGGAATCCCATATTCCACAACGCAAGACGAACTTCGCGCAGCATTCGCTCAGGCTGGCTCCGTATCATCGGCAACGATCATTACGGACAAGATGACCGGACGCTCACGCGGATTTGGCTTCGTGGAAATGGCATCTGCTGACGAGGCGAATCGCGCAATTGAGATGTGGAACGGAAAGGAACTCGGAGGCCGCACGCTTCTCGTTTCTCTCGCCCGCCCTCAAGAGCGCAACGATCGCTTCTCTCGCTAATGCAAGAGAAACAAAAACCCCGTGGGAAAACCACGGGGTTTTTGTATGGATTAGCGTGATATGAATTGCTATACTGTACGAATGAATCGTGTTGAAAAATTCATCATTCTCTGGGGAATTGTTGCTCTCATTGCTATCCCAACGTTCGTGCTGTTTGTTTCTCGCCCCACAGAAGCACTCCCTGAACAGAAGGGGGCTGTTGATGTCGTGCCAACGCCAGGAGTACCAGGGGCGCAACACTGGCATGCATCCCTCGTTGTTTATGTGAACGGCAAAGCTTTTAATTTTCTGGATAAAAAGTACATGCTCCAATCAAAGCTTGTGCATTTTGAAGATAATGATCCTTATATTGTGCATAAACACACGACTGGAGTGACGATCCCTTATTTCCTTTCCACATTGAAAGTGTTTATGGATAACTCATGTATTGATTTCCAAAATCTCGAGGTTCCAGAAAAGTATTGCACGAATGCGACAAATACCCTGCGTTTTTTGGTAAATGGGGAAGAGGTAAAAGATCCTGTCCATTATGACATTCAACACAATGATCACTACCTCGTCTATTACGGCCCTCTGTCTGGGATTCAACTAAAATTCCTCTCCAATCAGGTTCCAAATGTCCCAGAATTCAAAGAAAAAACAGTGGAAGATCTTGAGGCCGAGCTGCGGGACGGAGGTTTTCTCAAGTAGTTTTCGCCCCTCTTTGAAGAAACGTTTGTTTCCTGTGAGGAGGCAGCATGCGCCATTTTTGGGGCTTTTCTGGTATCTCGACGGTCGAGATTGTCTCTTGAAGACCTCAAAATGGCATGAGATGACCTATAAATACTCTTTTTGTGGATAAAGTAAAAATACTTTGAAAAATAAGCGTAGAATATAAATATCGACGGTCGAGATTTAAACGAGGAACATCGTCGAGTGATTTTTCCTGCACTCCCACTGCATGGCCCTCCCTTCATGGACGGGACAGAGTACATTACACTCAAAGAAGCGAGCGAACTCTCCGGATACAGTCCTGACTATATTGGACAGCTGATTCGACGTGGAAAAATTTCCGGAAAGCAAGTGTATGCAAATGTCGCATGGGTAACGACAAAAGATGATCTCCTCGACTATCTCTCAACAAAAGGGAAAACGAAGAAAACAGAAAAGAGCATAGAGCAAGTGCCAACACAGACTCTCCACGATCAACATCTTTCAGCTATCGGAGTCAACATGGAGGTCGCCGCTGGGGTCGAAGCCCCAGACAATGCTATCCTTCGATGGGAGCACATCATCCGCACTATCTCCCTTGGTCTTATTGTGTGCTCGGTCCTATTTCTTCTTTTTCTCTTCCATGTTCTTTCAACGCTTCTCGATGACAGCCAAGAACGTCGTGCCTTTGAACGTATTTCTTCCTCAATGGAAGAGTCCACATTACGCTTATGAACAGAGAGCATATTGTCGTTTTAAAGAAGATCCCAGTGAATGAGCGCCATGTTGAGTCACTTCGTATTGGACGAGAGACTTCTGTTACTGATGAGTTGCCTACCCCAACATATAACAACCGCACTCCACTCCCGTACAAAATATTCTCATCGATTCTTTTTGCAGCATTTTTGATTAATCCAATCGGGGTTGCGTATGCCGAAGAAGTTACCCCACTTCCTCCAGTAGAAGCCGTAGAAGAGTCTCCAGCAGAGGAGGTCCCTGCCATAGAGCCAGGGGTAACCATTGTTGAACCACCTGTTGATCAATCGCATCCCATCGATAGCTCGCCCGAAGACAGTCAGCCTGCAGCACAGGAAGAAGCAACTACCACCACAGAAGTATCCACGACTACTGATGGTGTTATTGGTGGTGGGGTTCCACAAGATGAACATGCATCAACGACCGAAGACAGTGCTACTTCTACAGATACTCAGGCATCTTCAACAGAAGAGATTATCGTTGGCGAGGACCTTGGCTCTTCGACACCCACATCTACTGATGAAATTCTTGATGAGACGAGTACGTCCACAGAAGAAACTGTAGAGCCAGAGGCACCTCCAGAAACAATTCTTGAACGCGAGCAAACTCCAGAAGAACGTGCTGCTGAAAAGATCGCGGCAGAAGCTGCCATGCGTGAACAGATCAAGAAAGAAGTGGCGGCGGAACTTCGTTCGCAGTGTGTGAGCTATGGAGATGATGGGTATTACTGTCTTGATGAGTCG
This sequence comes from uncultured Candidatus Saccharibacteria bacterium, assembly GCA_964622275.1. Classification (GTDB taxonomy): domain Bacteria; phylum Patescibacteriota; class Minisyncoccia; order Phycocordibacterales; family UBA6899; genus CAYPEZ01. The sequence continues at coordinate 41,386 of CAZUMX010000001.1, read as the reverse complement.
TCAGAAAAGAAAATCTCCGTATCTCGCCCAACCCAGAGAGTGGTCGCTGAGCTAGCCGGTGGAGGAGACAAAGAAATCATTCTCGTGGAAACATATCCTGAGGGAGAGACTCGAAAAGCGCTAACTGAGAACGATATTGATGATGATTTCCCAAATGCTGATGCGGGGATGCACATGATTGTATGGCAGTCGCTTGTGAATGGTCGGTGGCAGATTGTGTACAAAGAAGGGACAGCAACTCCAGAATATTTAACTTCGAATCCAGATGGAAATGGCCACCCTGCTACTGATGGAAAGAGAATCGTTTGGCAAGGATGGAATGAAGATCAATGGGATATTTTTCTCGCAGAGCCAGGTGAGCAAAAAGATCTCAGTAGCACTTCGACACAATCTCTGATTTCAGGGCTCCACCCAGGGTGGAGTGTGCGGCGCTTATCTGATAACCTTGCGCATGATATGTTCCCAAAGATTGCGGGGAACTTTGTCACATGGCAAGAAAGACAAGATGATCGATGGCTCGTCGCAGTCTACGATCTTTCCACTGGCCAGATCCGGCATGTTGAGGGAGGTGAGGGTGGAGGAGAAGCCCCAACTGTTGCGCTGATCTTCAAGGAACGCACAAAAGATGGGCAGATCTTTATTCGTGCAAGTGATTTGATGACTGGTGAGCGTATTCCACTACGTGATGACGAAGTTCCACCTCCTGCGACACTTCCCATCCCCGAACAAAACGCTGCACTCCCACTTCAGGGTGGCACAAGCACAGTCACGTCATTACGTTCAGAAGGAGATGGTGGAGCTTCAGATATATGAGACAAACACTCTTCACCCACACACCTCTCAAACAAAGAACATCGGCCTTCATGGTCACGATGCTTCTTCTTACGATTGTTGCAGGAGATTTGTCTCTTCTTTTTACACCAAAACCAGTGAAGGCGGCCTATACAGGCAAGCAGGTCAAGACCATAGAGTATCTTTTGGGCAATGGGTCAGAGATTAATCCTATAGGAGACAATGTTTTGTCATATGCGGGTTCTTCGTGGAATACCACCAAAGGTTCTGCGGGGGTGCGTTCGGTTATCATCGAAGGATCAGGCATTTCTATCTTGAACGCTCACCTTGATCTCCAGTTTGGGATTACCGCAAACGTCAATATTATTGATACAGCAGTGTTTTTAGATGTAGAAAAGTCGTCATCTCAAGGCTTTGATACACCGGTTGGATCAGAATACACCGTGTCGTCGTGGAATGGGTCAGGACTCACTGGTTATCTGCGTTCAGTTCATGACGTGACTGGGCTCTTTTCATACCAAAATGATGCAGATTGGAGTGCTGGGATTGATGTGGTTGCTGGTGTGCAGGTAGACTTTTCTGCTGCCGCAAACAGGACACTCACGACTGCAAAACTTGTCATAACGTATGAGTCTGATTACTCGTCCTCGGCGCACACAGAAGTAAAAACCGTCCGTTTCCCCCTTGATTCAACTGCGGCAGGGGATACGGGGTCACGTCAGGCAGCATGTGCGGCTCTTGCGACATGCGGATTTACATACTATCCGTACATTCCCGATGCTGCTGCAGACGCCGATATTCTTGATGTGCGTTTTGACATGCAAGCAGTGGTGAACTCCAATGCGTCATCCTCCATACGCATGCAGATCAGTGGCGGAACAGTAAGTGCATCATCATCTTGGGCAGAAGCACTCGCAGATGAAACCACCATTAATGTGAGTTTTAAGCCAAGTGTCGGGACTCCAAACTTTGTACGAAACGCCACAGGAACACTCAATGTGATTAATGGGACTGTGGCGCTCAATGCGCTGGGTGGAGAGCTTGTGGTTACCTATCGGTATTCCACAGGAGCATCGCTTCAGACAGAGACAGTGAAGTATTACATTGATCAACAAACCGCCACCCCTGCAGCTACTCGCATTGATTTTGCGACAACGACGATCACTGTCTCAAACGGAGGGAGACAAGCACGAAATATTTGGATGAAAATACATACCGCTCCTTTTGCTGCTGTGACAATGACGGCCTTTGGAAAAGTGGGAAACGGCACTGAGCGTAATCAGGCGTATGTCTTTGCGTCCACCAACCCAAGGTCTGGAGACACTCCTACGCTTATTTTTGACCTCTCGCAAGACGCAGGGACATTTTCTGCGACCACCACAACTATTGCAGGGGGGAGCCAATTTTCTGCAGCAAACGGTACAGCTGTTGCGACAGAAGTCTATGTGACGTTTACCTGGAGTGGATCGTCGGGGGGTGCACAAACAAAGAGTGTGCAGTTTGCTGGCGGACAGCAAGGTGCATCAAATCTTGCTACGCAGTGGGGCAACTGGCCAGTCAATATTTTTCTTTCTGAAGGCGTGTCAAAGACTCAGCGCTCAGCATATATTGAATCCACATACGTGCACTCTGAGGCAACAACCATTGCGTTGGGGACGTTAACGCTTGGGGTGAATGCGAACACGATTGCCATTCCCGAAGCTGGGGATACTGAGGCATATGCATGGACAGCCTTTTATCCTATTGCGACAACGACGTTTGCCTCAACCACAGGTGCGATTCCTTGGAAGCATCGAGTAATAGAGATCAACGAATCGAATACCGCAGCCGACGAGGGCTATTATGCCAATATTGTTACCGTCACCTATGATGCGAATTTTAGTCAAAGTGGCACGACAGATAACCCAAAACGTCTCCGTACAGTAGAGTATCTTCTCGGTGGAGAAAGTGATAACAACACCCGTGCGACCACGATCCTCTCTTATGGAGGGACAAGTTGGAACACCGTGAAGGCGACTGCGGGAACAAAAAATATCGTTCTCGAAGGATCAAATATCCGTGTCAAACATGCGTATGTTGATGTGGGGTTTATCGTTTCGAACTCTGCAAACATTACGAATGTTGGTGTGTTGATGGACGTAGAGGGATCTTCCTCGTTTGGGACAGATACACGAGTTGGCAATGACTTGAGTATTGCGTCCTACAACACATCCGGTCTTTCTGGATATTTTCGTTCAACGCACGATGTGACAGCTCTTTTTGATAGACAGACTGATGCACAATGGGCAGGTGGGCTTTCAACGGTTGTGGGAGTGCAAGTCACAGGCCCTTCGCGAAGACTCACTACGGTGAAATTAGTGATCACTTACGAAACAGATTTTTCGACAGAGTATCACTATGAAGTGAAAACCGTCCGCTTTCCGCTCGACTCCACAGCGGCGGGTGATACCGGTGCTCGACAAGCTGTGTGCGCTGCAGCGACAACATGCGGATTCACATACTATGCAAACATGCCAGAAAACAGTGTCAACAATGACATCATGGATGTGTTTTTTGAGTTTGGGGGAGAGGTTGATAGTGGTGTTGCGTCAACCATGCGACCTCAGATTAGTGGCGGAACTGCGGGAACAACCTTCAACTGGACCGAGAACTTTGCAAATGACACATATGTCAATATTGCGTGGGTGCCAAGTGTTGGCGGGGGAAACTTCAATCGGAATGCGACACAAACCCTCAATATTCTCACGGGGACTGTCCCTGTGAATATTATGGGGGGAGAAGTGGTGGTGACGTATCGTTTCCCCATTGATGCAACACGCCAGACTGAGACCATTCGGTATTATCTTGGGCAGCGAACTTCCGATCCTGGGACAACCCGTTTTGACTTCGCAACAACGACCACAGGAATGCTCAATAGCGGAATGCAAATGAAGAACATCTGGATGAGATTCCATACATCTCCCACAGCCGCGCTGACCTTTAATACATACGGAAGAGTGGGAACTTCGACCGAGCGTACACAAGCGTATACCATCGCAGGGACAAATCCGCGTGGAGCTGATACTCCGCACATTGTGTTTGATCTCACGCAAGACATCACGAGTTATTTTTCGACATCGACAGATATCGCCAGTGCGATCCAATTTTCTGGAGCTGGTGGGGCGCCTGTTGGCGTAGAGCTTTTCCTGACATTTACCTGGAATGGACGTGAAGAGGGGCCTCAAACACAGTCTGTGACAGTCCAGGCGTCACAACAAGGAACGATCACTGTTGCTGACTGGGGAAATAGGGCAGCAATGCTCCATTTACCTGAAAGTGTTCACAAGGATTATCGGTCGAGTTACCTACAAACTATTTTAACCCACTCACAAGCAGCAAATATTACAACCGGAACAACAACACTTGGAGTGAATGGTTCCACAACGCAAATCGCTGAAGCTGCTGATGCGACGAGTGAATCATTTACGACAACCTATTTGACCCCCATAGCTTCAAGCACGCTCTCAACATCCACCGATCTGCTCTGGAAACAGAAGGGGCTTATCGTCAACAATGCGCTCAATGTTGCCGATGAAGGGTATTTTGGAAATATTATTGTTCTCACCTATGATGTGTATCATCCGTACAGGCAGGTGAAATATACACAGAATAATTACCACTTCTACGCGGACCATGGCGCACTCAGGGTCTATGATGCATGGGCCACAGGATCATCGACGGGCGTGGGTGAAAACGGAGAAATTACTGCCTCTGACACTCCTCCATTTGGAGACGAAATGGTAAGACTTCGCATGTCGGTTGTTGTGTCATCAACCACAGTAGCTTCGAGCTCCGCACGCTTCAAACTTCAATATGCTGCGACATCTTCATCATGTGGGGCGATCGCCACATCATCATGGAATGACTTAGGAGACAATGGGTCTCTTGTTGCTGCCTGGAGAGGAACCTCAACACCAGTTTCTACCGGCACACCTCTTTCGACAAACCCATTTACTTCAGGAGATCTTGTTCTCTCAACATCAAATCGTGCGGGAACACTCGAATCAGGGTCTACCACTCGTTACAATCTGTGGCCATATATTGAGAATGAAGAAGTTGAATATGATTGGGCAATTTCCCCAAATCCCGGAGTCGTTGCGACAAGTACGAGATATTGTTTCCGCATGGTGGGGGATGACGGAACACCATTTTGGAAATATACAAATTATCCAGCCGTACGTACTGCTGGTTTTGTAGGGAAGGGCATGAATTGGCGCTGGTATGATGACCAAAACAACGAAACTCCAACGACAGCCCTTGCCGCAGAAAATACCGCTCCAGTGAATGTCGCTTACAACAATGCCATTAAACTCCGCCTCTCTATTCGTGATGCGAACAATACTGCTGGAGTGAACCAAAAGTTTAAATTGCAATTCTCTGAATCCTCGACATTTACGTCAGGCGTGTACGATGTGACGGCAACGTCATCATGCACTCTTGGGGTGGGGTGGTGCTATGCAGATGGAGTCGACACCGATGGAGGCCTTATTACGACGAGGGTTCTTACTGATTCCGCCCAAAGTGGCACGCACAACGAAGCAGGAAGCACAACAAGTGCGTTTACTCACACTGCGGGGACAGTGACAGAATATGAGTTCACGATCAAGAATTTTGGCGCCACTCCGAATACTGTCTATTTCTTCCGCGCATATGATGTGGTGAATACTCGGCCAGTCACGATTGATACGGGTGAAACGTATCCCTCGTTGTCTAGTGAGGGTGCGACACTAAGTGTGATTGTTGCTGGTATTGGAAATGCGTCATCAACTGAAGGGATAACGACAACTGGCACAAGCACAGCGACGAGCATTCCGTTTGGAACACTCGCGATCAATGCAACATCGACCATGGGACAGCGAATTACGGTCACAACAAATGCTCCTCGTGGCTATACTGCATACGTGAGTCAGACACAGGGTCTTCTTAATCAATTTAATGATGCCATTCCAGGCGTTACCGCCACAAACTCACAGCCTTTGCCGTGGAATAGTACCTGCCTCACGTCTGCGAAGGGGTGTTTTGGGTATCATGCTGGAGACGACAGCTTAGATAATTCCACACGTTTCCTCGCGAATGACACATGGGCGCAGCTGGCGACTTCTTCACGAGAAATCATGTACAACTCGGGACCAGTCCCTGATGGAGAATTTAGCGATATTATTTACCGCCTATATATTCGATCAACGCAGCAATCTGGTGCATATTCGACAGCAATCATCTATACAGTGATTCCAACGTTTTAATTATGCACAGGAGAAGATCACAACCCTCTTATATACTTAGCTACATGGGAATCTCCAAACTCTCAGTCCTTTTTCTGTGTCTTCTTCTGCTTACTCCACACACTGTTGCTGCTGCGGATCTTTCGGTGTCTCCGGTGGTTATTGATAAAGAGGCAAAACCAAGAGATATTCTCAAGGGAGAGTTTACAATCAAAAATACCACAGGGCACCATATTTCTGTCTTTCCTGATGTACGTGAATATGCTCAAGGAGCAGGACCTTCCTCAATGATCCCTTGGGTGGAGCTATCGCGGGGTGCTATTGATCTTGCTGAAGGGGAATCTCGCCAGGTGCCATATCTTATTCATGTCAATTACGATGCGAAGCCTGGGAACTATCACGCCATCCTCTGGTTTGGAACTGGCTCTTTCCGCAGTGAAGCAGAAGCAAATCCTGGGCGGGCGACAGAAATCCTTGTGAACATAAAGGTGCTTGATGATGCTATTGAGCGTTTGCAGCTTGCGACGTTTGTCCCTAATAAGCAGATATTTCCAAACGAAAAGACTGAATTTTCTTTTGGTGTTCAAAACACAGGCAATCGCCTTATCGCCCCCAGCGGAAATCTAAGAATCTTTGATCGCAGAGGAAGAGAAATTGCTGTTGTTCCTGTCAATATTGACCGCACAATGATTCCACCCGATAGTCGGGAACTTCTTGCAGCCGCATGGAATGCCGATGGAAAATTTGGGAGATACAAGGCCGTTATTGACTTGGAATATGGTGGCCAAGGAAAACAAATTACAGATACGACATTTTTTTGGGTGCTCCCGTGGGCAAAAACGCTCTCACTGTTTACCGGAGTGAGTGTTGCTATTGTTATTCTTGCGATCATGCTCCACGCACGTGGAGAGGCACGACGAAGGGTTTTTGTCCCAGCGGTTGAAGAGACAGAGGAAGAAGCTGAATCTCCCAAAAATACTTTTCTGGAGAAGTTTCGCGCAAAGCAGGAATCGCAGCAACGAGAAGCGGCGATATTGCCAACACGATCACGCCAAGAAATGCACAGCCACAGTCCTGTCCATCTCGCGGTCAATGGGGCGGCACAGCCTCCACGGCTGGAGCCGACGCGTCTACAAAAGCACGAGCGTCCCAAAGACGTTGGGAACGTTGTTAGGCTTTCTCGGTAACATGAAGATTCGAATCTTTATTATTATTGTTCTTGTCGCGATCTCTGGGCGTGCTATTGCCCAAGAGAGGCTTGCACTTACGCTCACCCCTCCACTCTTTCGTCTTACTCTTGCGCCTGGGGAGTCTTGGCCGAGTTCAGTGAAACTGGTGAATATTAATGATTATGATCTTACCGTCTATGCGTCAACAATGGATTTTACAGACAATGAAGGGAAAGGAACACCAGAATTTTTCCCACCGTCTAAAGATCCGAATAACACGCATTCTTTAGGGTCGTGGATCACAGTCCCCGAGGGGCCAATTGTCATTCCTCGTGGGTCCACAAAGCCTATACCATTTTCAATTCATATCCCCGATGGGGCAGAGCCGGGGGGTCACTATGGCGCTATTCAGGTTGGGACAGTTCCTGTGGCTCAAAAAAAAGAGAGCAGTGTTGCCGTGGGAAGTCAGGTTGCAACACTCTTCTTTATTCGAGTATCGGGTCCTGTGACAGAACAGGCAATGATTCGTGATTTTTATCCCGTATCCACACTTGCGAACAAGTCAGATCAAACATTCATTCTTTCCGTAGAAAACACAGGGAACGTTCACGTGCAGCCACAGGGGGAAATCACTATCAAGAACATGTGGGGAAAGGTTCGTGGGAAGGTGGAAATAAACAAAGAAAGTAATTTTGGGAATGTTCTCCCAAATTCCTCTCGACGGTTTGAATTTCGATGGGATGGTGAAGAAAATGTTTTTGAAATAGGTCGATATACAGCAGAGGTGTCTATTTCTTATGGAGAGGAAGGAAAACAAAGTTTGTTTCGAAAAACAAGTTTTTGGGTGATTCCATGGAAGCCAGTATCTGCTGTGCTCGGAGGATTTATCCTCTTGATTACTCTCGTTGTGTGGTCTATTCGAAGATATATTCATCAAGCATTAGATCTCGAGAGAAGACGTTTTGGTTTACCTCCAGAGCGTGTCACAACAAGTGTTCGTGTTATGAGTGCGCCAATCCAAAAAAGTGTCCAAGATTTTGGGCGCATTGGGACAAAAAGAGCGCTTGAGCGAGGGGAGAGGCCGATGGGAGCCGGTGAGTATGTGTGGAGATATCGATACATGTTTCTAGGACTGTGTATTTTCCTTCTTCTTGGCTACGGAATCTTCATCTATTTTTCGAGTGTTCTTACTCCAACACGAGATTTCCATGCTGAAATTGTTAAACCAGATCAAAACCAGAGCGGTGTAAGTGTTGTAGAGTGATCGAATGGTGGGGCCTGAAAATGCGGCTTAAAATAAGGTGATTTTTTGTTTTTCCACATAAAACCCACAGAAATTCCTCAAGTTTCTCACAAGAAGTGCTACCAATTTTCCGTGTTATCCGACTTATCCACAGTGCTTTTATACAAAGAAATCAACAGTTCTGTATAATTATGTGAGGTGTCTTGGCAATTCTGTTTGGCACCTAAGGACGAAGTTAGAAACGGAAGTTTCTGGTTCCCACAACCATCGTCGTGGCTTTTGTGCTCTTTATTAAGTTCTTTAGGGAATATCTCCTAACATTATGAAAGCTTACGCATATCCGCTCTGGCAGATCGCTCGTCAGAAGCCGGTTGTGGCAATCGTCGCAGTTGCGACACTCATCTGGTCTTTAGGGCTTCCGTTCTCTCTCTTTCCAGTTGCTCACGCAGCAAATCTTGGAATATTAAAAGATACAATCACTGATTCTGGTCCTTCTGTGAGCACGAATCATGTGATTAATTTTCAAGCATCAACAACGGTGACCGCAGGTCAGACGATTATTGTTGAGTTTGATCCTGAAACTGATGGATTCGATCTCACCAACCTTGTCGCAGGAGACATCTCAGCATCAGGGTTTACTGTTGTTGCAAACGTTGGTGCGTGTGGTGGTGGCACAGATGAGGCATATCCAACCATCGACAGTACAGCTCCAAGCGAAAAAGTCACCTTCACTGTGTGCGCTGGTGATACTGTTCCAACGGGTGTAAAAACCATTACTTTTGGGAACTCTCATATTGAGAACCCAGCAGGTGAGGCTTCATACATCATTCGTGTAACCTGGGGAACAACAGATTCTGGAGATACACGTGTGGCCATTATCAACCACGTCACAGTTACTGCAGCTGTAGATACGACACTCACATTCACAATTACTGGTGTCGCAGCGGGGTCATCACTTAATGGTGACGCAACCACAACAGCTACTACGACAACAGCAACGCTTATGCCATTCGGCGTACTTGCCTCAGGATCAGCAAGAGTTCTTGCACAGGATCTTTCAGTCACAACGAATGCTCGCAATGGATTCGTGGTGACAGTGATTCAGAATCAGAATCTTCTCTCGTCAACAGGAGCTGATATTGATGTGTTCAAAGATGGAAACGGAAATTCATCGCCTACAGCATGGACCGCGCCTCTAGCAACACTCGGTACAGAGAATACGTATGGACACTACGGTATTACCTCAGAAGATGCAGACCTTAACAGTGATGAGTTCGGAGTTGCCCTCTATGCAGGAAACTTCGCAACCACAACACGTGAAGTGTTCTCGCACAATGGTCCTTCAGATGGGACAACGGCAAATATCGGAAGAACTCGCGTGGGGTTGAAAATTCAAGTATCAGCACTTCAAGAAGCTGGTAATGACTATACGAACGAACTCATCTACGTGTGTACTCCAACCTTCTAGCCAAGAAGAAGGAATCCTATCTCGTTCAGTAGGAGCCAAACAACAACAAACACACCATGGAACTTCCATGGTGTGTTTGTTGTTGGGGATGACAGGCTTGTGGTGAAGGTCATACGTGATACCATATTGTTAGGTCTCTTTATTGGCCACTTGCGTCTTCCCACGCGTTACTATCTCTATGACTCTTTCTTCATTTACTCCCCGTGCCGTTCTCGCTGCGCTTGTGTTTGCGATACTTGTCCCAACAGTTGCTTTTGGTCAGGCAAAAGTGAGCATCAAGGTTCAGCCTTCGCTTATCGAAGAGCGTATTGACCCCGGACAAAACATTGAACGAACAGTCGATGTAACAAATTTTAGTTCTGAGCCCCAAACACTCTATCTCTCGGTGCGAGACATTAGTAGTGTTACTGATGACGGCCAGCCAAAATTTGCCGGAGAAGGCGAGAAAACTCCCTATGATGTTTCAAAATGGGTAACTTTTTCAATGACATCTTTTGATCTTGCTCCGGGAGAAACTCGACGCGTGCCATTTAAGGTGACGGTTCCGTCAGAGGTAAGTCCAGGAGGGCACTATGGTGGAATTATTTTCACCCAAAACCCCCCAGAAATCCAGAACTCTGGTACTGGAGTCGGGTATCAAGTAGCGATGCTCCTCTCTCTTCGTGTCTCAGGGGAGATCAGGGAAGAAGCGCAGGTTCGAGATTTTCATACCGATAAAATGGTGTACGGGAAGACCCCTGTATTGTTCCAAACGAAAGTCGAGAACCCTGGGAACGTCATTGTTCGTCCACGGGGACCTGTTGATATTGTGAATATGTTTGGAAAGCGGGTGGATACTGTTCGAATGAATGATGCTGCTGCTGCTGTGTTTCCTGGTGTGACACGACCATTCGAGGTTGAGTGGGAGAGTGCCGATCTGCACTTTGGGCGGTACACTGCAACACTTGTTCTTGCGTATGGAGAAGAGGGAAAACAAAATACCACTCCTGTTATCACCAGATTCTGGATCCTACCAACAAATATTATTATTCCTGTCGCGATCTTCCTGATCTTCTTTATTCTGTTGACGTGGATTTTGATGAGAGTCTATGTTGCAAAGCGTTTGCGAGAACTCTCGGCTTATTCTCCTCGAGGTGGGTCAGCTTCTGCTCCAGGGATGTCACGACTTTCAGCGGTCACCATCGCACTCCTTCTCTCTGTTGTTATTATGCTCGGAGCTCTTTTCCTTTTCTTTTAGATGAGAGGAATGATTCCGTCATGAAATATCACCATGGCGCATAAGGGAAAAACACAACATCCACACGTGCGGTCAGTGATCTTGGGATATGTCACCATGCTCTGGGTGTTCTCGGTTATTTTCCTTGCCGGAGGAGATATCTTTACTGGAGCGCGACATAATGTTGCGTTGCTTGGAAATGTCATTGGCATCTCTGCTTCAATTCCTGATAATGAATTCAACAGTCTTGCTCGACAGCTAACAGAAAAAGAACAACAACTTGACGCACGCGCACAGGCTCTCTCAGCAAGAGAGCAATCGCTCTTGTCAGAGCTCGATAGCCGTCAGAAAGATCGCATGCGTATGGTGTATGCATATCTTTTTGGGTTTACGATCGTCCTCCTTGCTCTCGTCATTGTGAACTATTACCTTGATTATCATAGACAAACCAGAGTAGGATAGTGAGTAATGACCCTGGTGCGCCAAGCATTTGTTTTGGCTTTGGCTGGCATTCTTGCCGCGCTTGTTATTTTTGCGACCGATGAAATCAAAACAGGAAAGGACTCTCTCCTTTCTGCGATAGGGAAATCATCTGAAAAAGGGGGAAGCCTGTGCCCACCTGACATGATTGCGGTAAATACCCCAGAAGGGGTCCTGTGTGTGGATCGATATGAGAATACAACTGGGAAGTCTTGTCCTCATGCGAACCCAACAAATGAGCAAGAAACCCGAGAGAATGTTTCGTGGCCCGAATGTAAGCCAACCTCAGCAGCTGGGAAGAAACCATGGACCAATATTGCTCTTCATGAAGCTGCAACAATGTGTGCGCGTGCGGGGAAGCGACTCCCGTCTGCACTAGAGTGGTATCGTGCTGCGCTCGGAACACCCGATGGGCGTGCCGATGGGAAACCCGTATGCAATATCGATGCAGTAGGGAAAACAAGTCCAGAAAACACAGGAACATTTTCTCAATGTGTGTCATCTGCAGGAGCATCTGATATGGTTGGAAATGTGTGGGAGTGGGTAGATGAAAGTATTTCAGACGGTTCTTACCATGACCGAACGCTTCCTGATCAGGGTTACGTGACAAGCGTAGACCAGTCTGGTGTCCCCGCGGGAACCAGTGCTGATTCCGACCCAAGTTTTAACGGGGATTATTTTTGGGTAGAAAAGACAGGTGTGCGAGGGATGTTCCGCGGTGGTTTTTGGGGGTTGGGAGACAAGGTTGGTTTGTATGCTGTGAATGCTACTGTCGAAACCTCTTTCGTTGGTGTTGGCGTTGGATTTCGTTGTGTGAAATAAGGCGTGTACATAAGGTAAGAAAACACCTCTCTTTTTAGGGTAGAATGAAAGGGATGTTACGTGCTGTCGCTGCGCTCTTTTTTCTCTGTTTGAGTTTCATCCCATTTATCGCGGAGGCATCTTTTTTGTCTGCGCTTTCTGATCAAATTTCTTGGTCAGTTCCTAGTGCGACAAGCACACACCGTATTCGTTTTGGTGCTGTAAATGCCATACCACCCTCAGGGACGATCTTGCTTTACCATGACGACGGAGCACTGAATATCCCAGCCGGACTTGATTTTACGGATATTGATTTTGCTGTCGGTGCTTCATCCACAGGACCATTTGTCGATAGGACGATTGGAGCATCTGCAGATGCGGTTACAGACGGTATTGCGATTGTTTCTGGGGGTGTTGGGGGAGTGAGTCAAATTCTTATCACACTCAACTCGACAACCGGAATTGCAGCAGGAGAATTCATGGAAATCGAAATCGGGAGTAATGCGACCAACGGAGGAACAGGAGATGACCACCTTCAAAACCCGAGCGTTCAAGGATCCTACCGTATTCGAGTATTGACTCGAACGCCCGGGAACACCGATATTGATTATGGTTCGATGATGTATGCCATCGTTCAGCCAGTTCAAGCGGGACCAGGAGATACTACTGATGTTGTGCCTCCTACACGATCCAACGGGCTTCCTTCAGGGGCACTACCCGCATCCACTCTCGCACTAGAGATTTCTTTGAATACTGATAAATATGCATTTTGTCGGTATGGGACAGCCTCTGGAACTCCATATGAGTCAATTGCCAGTCTCTTTTCAAAAACGAACAATACTCTTCACAGGCAACTTATTACTGGGCTTGTGCAGGGGGCGAGCTATGAATATTACGTCCGTTGTGGTGGGGTCGCGCTTGGATCAGCAACAAATACCGACGATTATCTCATTTCTTTTAGCATAGGCACAACGGCATCAAGTTCGGCTTCATCAACACCCACACCTCCTCCTCCACCACCTACGCCAAGTGGTGGTGGAAGTGGTGGCGGTGGCGGAGGTGGGAACTTCCTTGGAAAAGCAGATGTCATGTTTGGAGGAAATATTTTCCCGATAGGAGCGATTACGTTACTAAAAGACGGAAAGGTTGAGTTTGAATTTACTTCTGATGTATCTGGCGCATTCTCAACAACACGCTACGGATATGAACGAGGTCCTCAAAGTTTTAGCATGTATGCTGTTGATGGAAATGGGAGAAAAACAAGCACATACACGGGTACGATGTATCTTATTGCAAATACAACAAATTATGTTGGGCCAATCTATCTTTCTCCCACGATCAGTGTCGCATCAACAACAGTTGATATCGGAGGAGCGGTCCGCGTAGAAGGAATGTCAATTCCGAATTATCTTGTTGAAGTTTTCATGGAAAAACAGGGAGGGAAAGGAGAAAGTAACATCGTACGAGCAACCGCAACTAGTACAGCGACTGGTGTGTGGTCGGTGAATCTTCCTACCAGCGGTCTTTCTCGCGGAACGTATCAAGTGAAAGCTCGCTCCATTATTTCTGCACATGATCAATCTATCTATAGTCCACTTGCGTATGTTGGAGTTGGAGAATCACCAACTCCTGATTTTGGATTACGTGCAGACCTTAACAAAGACAAAAAAGTAAATCTCGTCGACTTCTCCATCCTTCTTTTTAACTGGAAAACAGGAGATACGGTTGCGGATATTAATCAGGATGGGGATGTGAACTTGCAAGACTTTTCCATCATGCTCTTCCAATGGACTGGTTAGCTGGGGAAGGAGCGATGGGTGATTTTTGCGCATTCCGTCGTTGTCTTCGTTTCGAAGTCCCCTCATCGTACATGAGTACGACTCAGGGACATTCTCACTTGACGCCTCGGACTGCATCAAAAATCCCGCACCACTCCCGTCCCTTCGAGTAGACATGAAATAAAAATATGGACCAAAATAATCAACCAACACCCTCTAAGCAAACCGCACAGCTTGTTAGAGCACTCCAGAAGCTTGGCTTAAAAACAAATACAGAGTATTTTGATGGACACAAACATATTGATATTTTTTTACCTGACCTCAATATTTACATAGAGATCGACGGCATGCAGCACTATACAAATTCGGAGCAAATATTAACTGACTTCCAGAGAGACTATTACTCAATAAGAGAGGGCCACTATACACTTCGACTCACAAATCAAATAGTAGAAAAATTTTCGGATAAAATCGCTGATGCCATATCCAATCTTTGGAAAAAGTAAATGATTTCTAAATCCTAAGAGCTAGTGACTAATGATTGAAGACCGAAGTCTGACCCTGCTATCCACGAGTTATCCACGTACTGCTATGCAGAAAAATATTGGTTAGGTATAATACTTCCATAAGCCGTTTGCGATTATTCCTGGGTATTTTTGTGCGCTTTAGGAGTTTACGTGTTCGTTAACATTTTTATTTCTCATGAGTTCTTTTTTACAAAAACTGAAAGGAAAAGGTGTCATCGAAGATAAAGATGATGCTTCGCTTCATCCGACACAGAACACTGCGCATGCTTCTACTCCATCTGGAGTGACACAGCTTGCAGTCGATGTGTATCAGAGTGATCGAGAGATTGTGATCTTTGCTCAAATTTCTGGAGCAGAGATTAAAGATCTTGATGTTTCCATTGAAGGGGACAACGACATCATCACCATCCAAGGACAGGCGCACCGCCCCGATGCCTTAGGTCTTTCTCAGGATACGAGCCATGATGATAAAGCTGGATTTTCTCTTGAGGAGTGCCAGTGGGGGAAGTTCTATCGGCAAATTATTTTACCAGAAGAGGTTGATGCCGAGAGAGCAGAAGCAAAAGCAAAAGACGGTGTTCTGATTCTCCGCCTTCCTCTGAAAGGTCAAGCGTCGAATAAATTCCGAATGCAAATCTCAAAGGTCGCGGAGTCCTAATCCTACCCCCTTCATGGTGTCGCGATTCCTCAGAGTATCCATTCCACTCTTTGCGATTTGGATCGCACCGTTTCTGGCGTCTGCTCAAACGGCGACGTTATCTTTTTCTCCCTCGACGGGATCGTTCCCGATGGGGAAGACGTTTACCGTGAATGTCTCTGTTGACTCAGGAAGTACCGCAATTAATTCTGCAAATGCCACACTCGAATTTGATACGAGTCTTGTCATGGTCGACTCTGTTTCAAAGAGTAGTTCAGCGTTCGGGCTTTGGGCAGTAGAACCAACCTTCTCGAACTCTGCGGGAACCATTAGTTTCGAGGGAGGAAACACCTCACCAATTTCTGGGAAAAAACAGTTGCTCTCTATCAGCTTCAAACCCCTTAAAGAGGGGAGCCTCACGCTTTCATTCAAAGATGGTACGGTGCTTGCCGCAGATGGAAAAGGGACAAATGTCCTTGGCGATAAACTCCCGTCAACATTTACAATAACCGCAGCGTCGGCACCACCACCTCCACCACCATCAAGTACAGGAGAAGGCTTAAAACCAGATGCTCCTGAAATTCTGTCCGGGACTCATGCGAATCCAGATCAATGGTATGCCACTACGACCGTGGAACTCACTTGGGAAAACGCCATAGACGTCACTGCTGTGAGGATGGAACTCGACAAAAACCCTACAACAACACCAAACACCACTGTCGAACCCGCTGTCTCAGATAAAGAATATCTCAATGTGCCGCAAGGAGAAAACTGGTTTCACCTTCGACTCAAAAACGAAGCTGGGTGGGGAGGAACGACACACCGGAGAATTCTCATCGACACGACTCCTCCCGAGCCTTTTTCTGTAACAGCTACACCAGATGCGACTGCACCAGATGCAGCGATCGTAAGTTTTTCAGCAACAGACAGTCTTTCTGGGATCGATCGGTATGAAATCGTGCTTCAGGGTGGTGATACAAAAAAACTCAAACCTACCGACATTCCTTCTACCGGATACATGCTCACGGGCCTTTCTGCTGGTGCGCAAAATTTTAAAGTGTATGCGTATGATAAAGCTGGGAACAAACAAGAATCGGCAGGGAGCGTGTCTGTTCTCGGTCCTCCGGTTGTTCAAGCAAAGACAGGAGAAGATGAAGAGAAGCCCTCAGTATTTACTGGTTCGTATATTCTTTCGCTTCTTCTTGCTGCTGCGCTTGCCTTTGTTGTTGGGTATATGATTTACGAACGACGAGTAGGTCAACGGGATAAATGGAAAGCAAAACGCGAAGCAGACGAAATTCGTGAGCGACTCGAAACAATTTTTTCTGTCTTGAGACAAGAGCTTGATGAACAGCTTTCTATTCTGGCACAAAAACCAAACCCATCCCCGACTGATCGTGAAGTTCAGGAGCGTTTGAGAGAGGCCCTCGATATTTCAGAGGAGCTTATCGACAAAGAAGTTGAGGATGTTCGCAAGCTCCTTGCGTAACGAAAAATACACCAGTTTTCTCGTTTTTTGGAATCATTTTTTCTTAAAAATATTCTGCAAGATAGATTTTCGGAATAATTTTCGCGTGGAAGGTGTGGATAAAATGATGTCTCAGAATATGGCTTAACCGCAATCTAAAAAAAGAGAAAAATTTATGAAAAAGCCTTATTTTAAGGCTTTTTTCTTTGTACAATAACAGTACGCCGCAGGTGTTCCACACTGTGAGGTGTTTCTGTTATGGAATTTCAGTTCCCCAAGACCCTATCAAGTCTTACTTTGCGTACGCTGTTTTCAAGTGGACGAACCCGAAAAATATTGTCGGTGGCCGGTGTCGTGTCTCTCATTTCACTCACAGTATTTATCCAGAGTGTATTTGCAGTGAAAGAACAGCATGCGTACATCTTTCCCCTCTCTGTTCAAGCAGAAGGATGGGTCTCTCCAGAAAAAGCCCTCACCCAAGACCTTCCAGAAGATGCAGTGACAGCTGATTTTTCTAGTATCAACTCTGCTTTCATTTCTTCTGCGACTTCTTCCGAACCCGTGATCTCTCTTCCTGTTGAAGACGTCCCCGTGGATTCCAACACGCAGACGCTTGAAGAAACAATGATCGAAGATGTCCCAGAAGAACAATCAGTTCCACTTCCTCCAGAAGAGGGAACAAGCACGCCTCTTTCAAAGATCTTTCTTCCTGTTGCACATGCGCAAGAAGCGACGACAACATCCAGCATCAATGATGCGGGGACTCGGTGCTCGGTTCGAGGGACAGAGTGTTACACAATGCAATTTTCTGGATTTTCATTGGGAGGAGCTCTTGACCACACGACATTTACTAAGGCTGCATTGGTTGCTTCGTTTGGTGGCGAGGTAAAGTCTTCAGGAAGACTTTCTGTGAGTTATCAAACAAGTGAAGGGTGGAAGCTCGCAGGGGAAATGCTCCTTGTTGGAGATATTTCGAATACGATGCGTGGAGGATATCTACGATTTCCACTCCCCGACATTGCTACTTGGGAGTCACTTGGAGATATGAATGTCCTTGTTGAATTTTCACCTGATGCAGAAACTCAACCCGTAGATGCAAAGATCTTTTTCGATGCGTTGTGGGTTGATGTTGGTTTTGAGCAAGATGAACAAATAGACCTTGCTCAAGCACCAAATGTTGTCACGGAGCTAGAGGGGCATAGCGAATCACTTCAAGAATCTCGTGCGAGTATTCTGGATACCGGAAAGGAGCAGATTGTGTTCTCGACGGTCCCAGACGAAGTTTCGTCAGGTATCTCATTGAAAGCGCACCAAGTTCTTGGGGTTGGTCTTCAAAATGCTGAGTATATTCTGAGCCTCACAAACACAACAGATCAAGATATCTCTCCATCGCTCTCCCTCTTTTCGCTTCCAGAGGCCACAGAGATTCTTGATGCGTCGTTTTGGGACAAACGACGTACGGTGACACGGACTGCTCCCGTGTATGGTGTCACAGGATATTATTGCGAACTTGGGTGGGAGCATGCATCTTCCTCGGACATTTTTTCTTGCGCAGCAACAAACGAGGAACGTCTCTGTACTGCCCTGAATGAGACACAAACAAACTGCATCGTGGAGGGAGAAGTGGTTCGCTCAGAAGAACAAGAAGTTGTGCAGCCAGGATGGAGCCCACTCGTCACTCGCCCTTATGCTGATGTTTCTGGAATAGCGACATTGTTTGGACAATACGACGCAAAAGCATCAATTCCCGAAGAATACCAAGGACAAGGAACTGTTGCCCTCGACCACATCCTTGCTCCAAGAGAAACAACGTACATTAAAGTAAAAATTCGTTTTCCAGAAAATACGACGGGTGCATTCTCCTTGTTTGCATTTGGTGATACAGGGGCATCCGCAAAAGGAAACTTCTCATGGGATTCTGTGTGGACAAAGCGCTTGCCTGTGTATGTCCACAAAGAAGGAGATACCGGAGAGCTTGGAGTCGTGGTGCGTATCCCAATCGATGCTTCTCAAGAAACATTTTGGAATGAAGTACAACCAAATGCTGGCGATGTTCGCCTTGTTGATGATGAGGCCGGGATAGAGGTTCCTTACGGATTTACAGAATGGAATTACGAGAAGCGTCACGCAGAGCTGTGGGCTCGGCTCTCAACACTCCGTCCTCAAAGTTCTTCGAGTCTCTCTGTGTACTTTGGAAACGCAAATGCAGAACCATCAGAAGATCTTCTTGGAGTACTAGCCACAGAGCAATTGTCTCCTCGCTCAATCGTGCTGGGTAATGATGTTGGGGCTATTAGTGTCGATGTGTCTTCGTTTCGTGACGGCGAGCGCTTGCGAATTGGCGATGGGAGCTTGACGAGTGTTGATCGAGGACAGATCGAGACCATCGAGCGAGTGCGTTCAGGAGAAATCATCTATGCGACAGGGCCCATCTCGAGTGTCATTTCAGGAGGTGACCAGTCACACGTTGTTGTACCGTTATCGTTAGCAGGGAGAATGTTTGTTGTCCCTGAAACAACAAAAGGGAGAGAAATCTTTCTTGCTGCTGTGAACGACCCTGTGCGTATCCAAGTTTCCGATCTTCGTGACGCATCAACCACAGGTGAAGAGATTACGCTGATTCCTGGAGAGCCATCTCGCCAACGTACGTTGGCCCCAGGTATGGTTGTGCTTCGCGCAGATGATCCTTTTGTTGTGGCGATTCGCGGAGAAGGTGAATCTTCTCCATCGCCACTTTCGCCAGCGGGGAAAGATATGTTTGCGGGGATGATGCGTGATCGTCTCCTGATCTCGACGGTTCATGACGGATCTTCATATACCATTGGGTGTACGTCTGGTGTTTCAGAAACAAAAGATGGACGACGCGCAGGGGAAACATTCCGCTCTGTGTCGTGTGGCGGTGGACTATTTGATACAAGTGACATTGTTGAAGTCCGAGTGGGGGATCATCCTGTTGGAGTTGTAGGAGAAGGTGAAGATGGACTCCTCTCATTTCTTCCTGGAGAGCATTTTGGGAAAGAAACGATCATTCCGTTCGCTACCAATAAAATCGCTATTGCCTGTCCTCTGGAACAGGAGTCACATTGGGCAGTGCGTCTGCCGGACGGCAGTCTTGTTCGCGCAGGAAATTGTCTCTCTGGTCAGACACGGATTGAGAAGGAGGTTCTCGTTGCTCCAGATGGAGGATTCCCTGCGGGACTCATTGTTCAAACCACAGGGACAACCTCGAGTCCTGTCATTGTCCTCACTTCTACTGTAGAGCAGGATGACGTGACTGCGCCCAATCGCATTCAGATTCTTGGAGGGGAAGTATCTTCTCGAGGAGAAGCCGCAGGAGTACAGGTTGTCTTGGGGCAAACCGAGAGAGTATTCCCGCACGATCGTCGCCCGCAAGACAAAGATAGCGACGGGAACGATATCAAACACGTCAATGATCTGTTGTCTCTTGCGCGAGACTTTTCCGCAAAAGATATACCTGAGTTTCGTTTTAAATTCCTTCCAAAAACATCAGCACTTCTTTCAGGGCTTCGTGATGCACTTGGGATGGTGCCGTTCACTATTGAAAAACTTACCCTCGTTCACTCCGCATACGGAGAAGTTGATGCGGATATTGAAGTCGTCAGTCGAGAGGGGGACGAATGGGTTGTTCGAGTAAAACCAAAGTCAGTAGCGATCCGACCAGGAAAATACCGCCTGCAAATGGTGATGAACGATAATGGTGAGCTTGTTGAAGACGCATTTGATTTTTATTGGGGCATGCTCGCTGTGAATACCGATCAGGGTGAATATGCTCCCGACAGCGACGTGTTAATCACCGCAGGCGCGCTCACAAATTCTGGGAATACTATTTGTGATGCAAATCTTCACGCGCAGATCACACGACCAAATGGAGAAAAAGACGATCTTGATCTTCCGCCATCTGGATTTTGTAGCGGAAACAATGTCACATCTGTTCCTGACTACTTTGTCCAGTACCACGCGACATCAACGGGAACATACCTCCTCCGCCTCGTTGAACTTGATCGTGAAGGGGTGCTTGTCAATGAAACCCAGGACACGTTTGTGGTGACAGAGAATCTCCCATATACCATTCGTCGTACTGGTCCCACACGTATATACCCACTTGCGCTCTACAGTATGAATATTGCCGTCACTGCGCGTGAAGATTTTGCGGGAACGTTGGTCGAGCGCATCGAACATGACTTTGTGGTTACAGAGCGTGGAGGAGCATTTCTTGAAGATCAGGGCGATCATATTTCTGCGACGTGGAGTATCGGTCTTAAGGCGGGGGAAACACAAGAATTTTCTTACACATTTGATGCGCCAAATCTCAGCCCGTATCGATTCCATCTTGGCCCCGCTGAGCTGCATAAAGATGATGTTTCTGTCTACGCCGAATTACGACCATGGCAGATTGCATCTGATGCAGCGGGACAGATGATGCTCTTTTGGGATGATGGGGCATCGACACCCGCTGGATGGACATGTGTGTCATGTGCTGGAGCCGACCCTTACTCGATGCGATACACAAAAGGATCCGACACATATGGAACAACATATGGTTCTACCACCCACACACATGTTGCGAGCTCAACATCAGTGGGATCAGCGGTTAATCTCAACGGAAGCGCTGCGACTCCAGCATCAGAAAATACTCAAAATAACCAAGTCATTACCGCGAATGACCATATTCACAATTATGATCCAGTCATTTCTTCAACCACATCTCTTCCACTCTCACGTACATTAAGGATTATTCGGTCTAATACCGCTGGAGAAGTATCACTCCCATCTGGAGCAATTGGAATCTTTGATTCAGCAAGTTCTTCACTCCCAACAAATTGGTACCGCTATGCTCCTCAAGACGGATATTTTATTTATGGATCAACAACCGTGGGGACGATTGTGGGATCTTCTACGCACGCTCACACCATCGGCTCTTCCACAGATAATAGCTCGGGAACACTCTATCGCCAGCGTAATACCGGGACGCAGATTACCGCTGCTAATGGAAGCCATCAACACACAGTCAATGCAACCACGTCGCTTGTAGCACACGATCCTCCATATCTTGAAGTTGTGCTTGCAAAACTTTCAACTGCGACTGGATCTCCCAATGGACTTATTGCCATGTGGAATGATACTCCAGCAACAGGATGGATTAGTGTTTCAAATTCGAACGGTGCATTTTATGGAAAATATTTGAAAGCGTCGACAACGTACGGAGGAACGGGGGGTTCGCTTACGCACCAGCCACCCACGCTTTCGGCAACAACATCGTCTTCTACGAATAATATTAATGCTCGCCAACTCGCACCACTTGCAGGGTTGAGTTCTTCGCACTTTCACCAGATCTCAGTCTCGTTTAGTGAGACAGATAACCTCCCCCCAACAACCGAAACCATCTTCGCCAAACGATCATCAGGCATCAGTGCATACACACAAGAAGACTATCAATTTTATGTGAATCGAAACGCAAGCCTCCCAACCGATCCGTGGCCATCTGGAGGATCAGATTTATCAGAAAATACTGAAATCGTCAGTACGAGCGACGTGCTTAAGCCTACAGATGTCGTACGCATCAGAATGAATGTCAATTCCGCAAACTCAACAACAACCGTAGGAACAGGGCAGTGGAGACTTCAGTATGCTGCTGCATCTGCAGGAACCTGTGCTTCTGCGCTAAACTGGTTTAATGTTGCTTCGAGTTCTTCATCAACAGCAGCGTGGCGAGGGTATAACAACAGTGGGGTTGCTGATGGAGCGACGCTTGCGTCGGTTCTGCTGTCGACGTCAACAGCGGCAGAAAGTTATGTTGAAGATGGTCTTTCTCCTACAACGCCGACACAGATTGACCTCAATGGAAACGGCGAGTGGGATTGGGTTGTCCAAAATAATACCGCAACCGCAAATACTAACTACTGCTTCCGCATGGTCAAAAGCGATGGTTCGCTTCTTGATTCCTATGTGAATTACCCAGAGATTCTTACAAACAGCGCTCCTGACCAAGCGATACTTGTCCTTCCGTTTGACAATGAGGCGACCGGGACCACAAGCCCAACATTTACATTTGATGCTACGGATGCAGAAACAAATGACCTCGATTATGAGATTGTGATCGATGATGACCCAGCTTTCGGCTCTCCTGTTTTTGATGTGACCTCGGCAGCAAATCCTGAATTATTTACAAATGCTTCAAATCCAACAAACAAAGCACCATTCACTGCGGGAGATACCATTAGCTATAAAGTCACCAGTGCGCTTATGAACGGAACAACGTATTGGTGGCGCGTGCGAGCCATCGACTCTTCTGGAGCAAATACATACGGTTCGTGGAGTTCTTCGCAGAGTTTCACTATCGATACTTCTGTTACGGTAACCCGTTGGTTCCAGACGACAGCTGCACAGTTCCAAACAGACACGCACTACGGAACGAATGCGACTTCTTCAACAAATAACTATGTCACTTTGACAAATGGATCAACAACGGGGACCACGACATCCTCAGCAATCTCATTCGCCTCTGCAGCTACGGGGACGGCATGGAACCAGCTGAGTTGGAATTTCAATAACCCAGGTGGAGCTCTTCAGCTTCGAGTTGAGTACTACACTTCGACTGGATCATGGGCGTATATTCCCGACGCTGATCTTCCAGGGAATGCGGCTGGATTTACTTCAGGACCGGTAAGTTTACTTACAGTAAATCCTGCCACATATAACATTATTCGTGTACGGGGAGATTTCTTTGGGTTTGCAGGTTCTGGTCCTAGACTTCTCGACTGGACGGTTGACTGGGGTTTTGTGGTCAATACCCCAACCTTATCGAAACTCATTGATAATGAAGCGGTGGGAACAACCACACCATCGTTTGAGTTCTATACAACAGACCCGCAAGGGGATGCGCTCATGTATGAATTTCAGTGGTCGACAAGTCCAAGTTTTACGTCATCGACTACACGTACATCATTCGCACATGCGGGATTTCAAAATCTCACCACTCCAGCGGACACCAGCCCGTTTAATTCTGGTGAGCTTATCCGTTTTACGATTCAGCCTGCTGACGCACTTACTGCATCGACCACATATTGGTGGCGTGTACGTGCAACAGATCCTGGGGGAGCAAATACCTATTCTTTCTATTCCGGAATACGAAGTTTCACTGTCGATCTTTCGGTGACAAGTCCAACGTGGTTTCAGACCACCTCTGGACAGTTTGATACAGATTCACTGACGGGAGCATACACATCTGGAACACTTAACGCTGTCCTCGTCGCGACGAATACTTCGGAGGCAATGATTGTGTACGGAGAAGGAACAGTGCAAACCCCTCGGTACCGCTTGTGGAGTGGTTCGTCGTGGGGGACAGAACTTTCCGCTCAGTCGATCAGTTCGCAGACAAAATGGGTGAGTCTAAAATCGTCCGGTGTCGGAGGTGAGTATCTTCTTGGTACTGTTGGCGCTGACAAGGACACGAATTTCCAAGTGTATTCAGGGGGATCGTGGGGGAATATCACTGAGACAACAAACAACCTTTCAAACTCTGAGGCAAGGGGAATGGACGTCGCATGGGAGACGCTTTCAGGAGATGGGATGGCAGTCTCATGTAATGGTGCAAATGATGCAATGTACAGTATATGGAATGGAAGTGTTTGGACAGCAGGTACATCGACTGTCGGCTTAGGGGCAACAACCTCATGTGAATGGATTAATCTCGCAAGTGACCCAGCAAGTGACGAGATTATTCTTCTGGAAAGAACATCATCGGGGAAATTCTTTGCTGCTGTGTGGAACGGAAATTCATGGGGATCAACCACAACTCTTGGGCAGCAAGAAGAAACTGGGAACGAAGGTGGTGATGTTGAGTACGAAGAATCTGGAAACCAAGCAATTATTGTTGCTTCAACGCCAGGCACCGCAGCAACACTTCAACTACGATCGATGTTTTGGAACGGAAGCGTCTGGTCCACAGCATCATCAACGACAATCGGTCGCCATCCAGAATGGATGTCACTCAAGCGGGACAAAGGTAGTGACAATATGGCACTTTGTTATGTTGACAATGATACAGACATTGGAACATTACGATGGGACGGAAATTATTGGAGAGTTCCTGCTGCTGTCGTAGAACACACCACGACTGGGAATTCAAAGCTTGGTCGTTCTGTTGACTGTGACTTTGAAAATACAACAGGACGAGATGGAAATATTCTTACTGTCTACACAACAACCGCAAACGCATTTTATGTGTATTACAACGGTGCGTGGCAACCCGCAGCTCCCGTGGGGGTAAATGAAGACTCATTTATTGTTCAGACACGTCGGACCACTGACGATCTTATTCTGACCGCCTTCTTTGATGATGCGAATCGAAAACTTGAAACAACATATTGGAACGGTGCCTCGTGGGCAGCAACAACATCAATTGAGACTAGTCTCTCGGACACAGCATCACCTTTCCGTGAAATCTTCATGATGGCACCTAAATTGCCCACCACTCGCGCTACCGTAGTTTCTCCGTCGATTGATTTTGACGACGGTATTGCTCCTGCGTGGAAAGATGTCACATTTTCTGCAACGACAACGGGCTCCTCAACTATAAAAATTCAATTACAGTACTTAGACGCATCGAGTACGTGGTCTCTCGTTCCTGACAGTGATCTTGCGGGAAATTCCACAGGATTTACTTCGACATCAAGCGCGATTTCGATTTTGAATCTGAACACAAATACATACAATCAAATTCGACTGAAGGCGACTCTTACCTGTGTTCTCGGGGTCTGCCCCACACTCAATGATTGGAAAGTTCGATGGTCACCGGGTGTTGATTTCAGCGGAACAGCTAAACAATTTGATCTTACGAGTAATGTCACAAGTGGAACCGTTGCGGTTGCGGTCAACGGGACGCTTCAAACGGGGAAGACCGGGACAATCTCTGCTGGAACGTGGACG
The DNA here is from genome assembly GCA_964622275.1 of uncultured Candidatus Saccharibacteria bacterium. Classification (GTDB taxonomy): domain Bacteria; phylum Patescibacteriota; class Minisyncoccia; order Phycocordibacterales; family UBA6899; genus CAYPEZ01. Next base: position 15,597 of record CAZUMX010000001.1, on the reverse strand, counting down.
ATCACAAACGTTACGGCCTTCCCTGGGAACACACTGACGTTCTTCATTGATGGAGCGGGTGATCAGAATGAGGCAAATACAGTTGTGAGGTATGTAGGCCCAGGAAATATGTCTGCAATACCACTGTATGAGCGGTATCTGACCATCGGCTCTGCTTCATCGACAGGCACAACTTCGCCGCTCACAAATATTAATCTTTCGAAATACGATAATTCTGTTTCTGGTGATGAGGATATCTTCTTTGATGTTGACGCTGGGAATGATCTCACGGTTTGTGCTGGAGCAGTCTCCGGCTGCGGTGGCGCAAGCCTCCTTGTGAATTACGGGACATATCGACCGGATTCGTCTTCAAGTGGGAATATCAATACATACAATCTTCGCATTGATAGCACGTTGACTGCAGACGGAAATACCGTTCGTGTTGGTGGCTCTTGGGACAATAATAGCGATTTTACAGCAAATACGAGTTCCGTGATTTTTACTGCGACAAGTGGAACGAGAACAATTGATTCTACCGGAGCAGGGACATCGACATTCAACGCAATTACTTTTGGGGAAACCAGCGGAACATCGACATGGTCTCTGGTATCGCCGCTGGTGGTATCTGGAGACACGAGTGTAAACTTCGGGACTCTTTCCCCGGGGAGTCAGGCGATATCTTTGGACGGAAATCTCACGATTGGCGCAAGTGGATTCTGGACGAAGGGCAGTGCGACCACAACATTTGCAGGATCAGTTTCAAAGACGTGGACAGACAATACTTCCGCAAAACAAGATCTCGGACTTGTTTTGGTTGATGGTTCTTCAAAAACCCTCAATCTTGGTTCTGCTGTTCGCGCGACTGACATTACCATTGGCGCAAATGATACTCTTGATGTGACAACAGGGAACTATGGACTGACTGTGCTTGGAAACTGGGTGAATAACAATGTCTTTAATGCTCGATCTGGGACAACAACATTTGCTGGTGGCGCGGGTGCACTTCGAACAATCAATCCAGGGACATCACCGTTTAACCATCTGTATATCAATGGAACATCAACATGGAGTTTCACGACAACAGGAGCAACGACCACGGGGACGGTGACGATTGCAACCGGAACACTCACGCTTCCCACGGGAACATTTGCTGTTGGGGGTGGATTCCAAAATACTGGTGGTTCGTTCACGGGGGGGACAACGGTAAAATTCACCTCAACCGCTAGCGGAAACAAGATACAAGCTGGAACATCAACGTGGCCAGAACTCCTTTTTGCTGGAAGTGGAGGGAGCTGGGCATTTCAAGATACGCATGCGACAACCACCGGACAAGTCTTGATCTCAGCAGGGACTGTCACGCTTCCATTGGGAACGTTTGCTATTCCTCGGGGATTTGATGCGCTTGGAGGATCGTTTACTGCAAACTCCGGAAGCACGCTGAAATTTACCGCAACGTCATCATCCTTCACTGTTCGAGCAAATGGATCTTCATTTGCAAACCTTTTGTTTGCTGGAGGAGGATCCTGGACGATGGGAGATACGAATGCAACGTCAACGGGATCATTCCAGATTACTGCTGGAACCACAACGCTTCCTTCGGGGGTATTGGCTGTTGGCGGGTCATTTATCAATGCGGATAAATTTACACACGCATCTGGCACTGTAAAAATGATCGCAACCACTCTTGGAAATTCAGTGACGACAGGGAATTCTCAATTCGGGAATTTGGAATTGAGTTCAGCAACAGGGGGGTGGACAATCACTGGGAATGCCACGACAAGTGGGAACTTCTCTCTCCTTAATGCTGGAGCATTTACTCAAACGTCAGGGACAACGCTTGAAGCACGCGGTACATTCCAAAATCTTGTTGGTGGAGCATCGACAACTTGGACGGGGTCTAGACTCTGGCTTAATTCTCAGACCAATTACACCCTCAATTCGAAAACTCAAGGTGGTGATGCGTATGGGATCATGAGAACTGGTAGTGGAACGCAGGCGCGGATGTGGAATTCAACATCAACAAGTTATGAGATGGATGCAAACGGGTCACTGTACTCTCAAGATCACAATGCTGTCGATGGTGAGCTGTATGTGTTTGGAAACTACTCACGCACAAGCGGAACTGACTATTGGAGTTATGCAACAGACTTTGATGGAACCGCACTCGGAGGGGGATCGCGACAAGTGACGGTGAAGTTTGCGAATGGTGCAACCACAACATTCACAGGAACCACACTACAGATGCTTGGCGTGTCGACTGCCTCAACCACCGTGATGAATCAAGGGAGTGGAACGTACGGCGTGGTGCTCAGTAATGGAACATGGAACGCAAGCTACTACGCATTCAGAAATCTCAA
>CAZUMX010000001.1:0-13161 GCA_964622275.1 uncultured Candidatus Saccharibacteria bacterium | reverse complement strand
TGGTGCTCAGTAATGGAACATGGAACGCAAGCTACTACGCATTCAGAAATCTCAATACACAAGGACTCCAGCTTCTTGCGACAACAACGATTACTACTATGGATAATGGTGACTTTGAGCTTGCTGTCAGTGGTGGGACAACGATTACCATGAGTTCTACAACAGTAAATAAGAATCAATCGCTTCAGCCAAGCCTCATTCGATTTGCAACGACAACAGCAATAACTGGATACAACGTCACTGCACTCGGTACAGCAACATCAAGTATCCGATTCAGAAATCATTATGGAAATCTTGGAGGAGAAGCATTTGATAATGATCCAGGAGGAAATCCAGGATATATCCGTTGGGACGATTCAAATTATGTCGTCAATATTTCTGGAACAGTATATTCAGATGCTGGAGTGACTCCAATGGGTGCCCCGGTTTGTGATGATACGACAACAGTTGTTCGCGTGAAGGTTGAAAATGGGGGAGATTTCACTGCGCCATGTTCTAGCGGGACAGCAACAGGAACATTTACTGTGACTGGCGTGACATTCAGTGGCGATCTCACCTTTACCATATACCTTGATTCTGAAGGTGGTCCACGAGGAGCGGTCATCACAAAGTCTGTCACGACAGATCTCACCGGAATAAATATCTATCAAAATCGAGTCATTCTTCGTCACGAAGATGTGAGTCCAATAACCATTGCTGATATGAATGCGTGGGACTTTGATGACGAACCAGATCTTCCATATACCGTTTCGACATCAGGTCCGAACTCGCTCGTTGTACGTAGTGATACTGAGTTATGGGTATGGTCAGGGAAGACATTTGCTCCAGGGGGAAGCATTACACTACAGTCTGGATCAACAAATAGTTACGATGGAAAATTCCACTTAGATAATAATGCTGTATTTACTGGTGCAAGTGGTGAGACGCACACTATTGGTGGTGGAATCTCGTTTGATTCTGGATCAACATTTACTGCAGGTGGATCTTCTTTCTTGTTGACAGCAACAAACACTGGGAAAATTATTTCTGCGGTCCCATCAATTACATTCGCAACACTGACCGCAAGCGGCACTGGTGGTGGCTGGGCGTTCTCTGGAACATATACACTCCAAAATGCTCTGGCGGTAAACGCTGGCACGCTATCGGGGACAGGGAATATTACTGTTCAGAGTGGAGGAATTTCTGGATCGGGGGCGTTTGCAATGACTGGAGGGACCGTGACTGTTCAAGGAACAGCAAACTTTGGTGGAAATACTGATTGGAGTTTCTATAATCTTACATTCGGGAACGGCGTGACCGTTGCAACAACAACAAAAACTGGTTCATCAACAATCACGACACAAAATGTTCTCACCATATCCTCTTCACATACACTTGAAGCATCAAGTTCGCGGTGGATTCTTCTTGGTGCGGGAACACCCATGACGGTCTCTGGGTCACTGTCGGCTCAAACAAGTACATTTAGATACGCTACAACCACAGCGCAAAATATTCGCGCATTGTCCTATTACCGACTCGAACTTCGTCCCGCAGGAAGTGGCTCACCAACGTATACTATGCTTAGCGGCAATTGCTCTGTCTCAGACGACCTTGTTATCGGAGATGGGATTAATCCCGTTACTGTGACAGCAAATACCAATGACCCAACACTGACAGTCACTGGAAACCTTACCATCGGGACCTCAACGACGTTCATTGGTTCAAATTCAGGAACTTTCAATGTTGGTGGATCATGGGCAAATTATGGCACTTACACGCACTCATCAGGAACAGTAACATTTAATGCTGCTGGGACCGGAAGAACAATCTATGCTTCGTCTTCGTCCTTTGGCTCAGTGATCTTTAATAGTTCTCAGGGTGGTTGGACGATGCTTTCAAACGCAACGACAACTGGTTCGTTCTCGCTGACACAAGCCAACAGCTTTACACAGAGTTCAGGGACAACCCTTGAAGTGGACGGTACGTTTTCTAACAATGTCGGTGGTGCATCAACCACATGGTCGGGAACAGTACTTCACCTCAATTCAGGGACTGCCTATACGCTCAATACAAAGTCAGATGCGGGAGATGTGTATGAGTTGTTGCGTATAGGGACTGCAACGGATGTGAAGATGTGGAACTCAAGCTCAACACAAGTTACAACCCTTGGAACTGGATCGCTGTATTCTCAAAATCATGCTGCGGTCAACGGTGATTTGTATATTTGGGGAGATTATGTTCGGTCAACAGGAACAGAATACTGGAGCTACCTCACAGACTTTGACGGGACAACTCTTGGGGTTCCACGACAGGCGACCGTACGATTTGCGTCGAATGCGTCTTTCGCATTAACCGCAGGGGGATGGGAAGCTTACGGCTCAGCAACAGCATCAACATCTATTGGCCGCCAAGGTGGCGGTGGTACTTATGCGTTAAGAATTTCAGGAGGTTCAACGACAGCACAATATTTCCAAATCCGAAATAGTGATAGTCGTGGACTTGATATAAGTGGATCTCCCACAATCAACAATCTTTCCGACGGGGACTTTGAGGTTGCTCAAAACGGTGGGACAGGAATGAGCGTTACTGCGTCTGCAATTGATGCGAACCCACTGAAAATTTTCTTCAGAAACCGTTTTGCAACAACAACAGCAATCAGTGCATACAACGTGACCGCAACAGGGTCTTCGACGTCAGCATGGAGATTCAGTGCGCATTTGGCGTCGACGACAATCAACGGAAATCTTGGAGGAGAATATTTTGATAACGACCCCGGAGGAGATCCTGGCATGCTTATTTGGGATGATTCTGCTGCAAACGTATACATCTCGGGTGTTGTCTATGCTGATTCAGGTGTAACCCCAATGGGCACTCCCGTGTGTGACAACTCTACCCACAACGTGCGCTTAAAAGTCCAAGGTCTTGGGTCGTATAGTACATATTGTGACTCAGGAACAGGTTTGTATACGATCTCGAACGTGATCTTTAATCCCGGAGATACGTTGACGGTCTATCTTGATACTGGCGGTAGTGCACGCGGAGCGACTATTTCAATGGATCCCGCAACGAATATTATCAATATGGATATTTATAGAAATACCGTCATTCTCCGTCACGAAGGTCTCACCTCGCTTGCGATAACAAACATTGATCAATATGACTATAACAATGACACGGACATTCCTGTGATGGCGAGCTTGGGTGCTCCAAACACATTGTCTGTCTTGCCAGGAACAGAACTTCGAGTTTGGTCAGGGAAGACGTTTGCTCCAGGAGGGAACGTGACGATTCATGCGAATGCGTCAACAACAGAATCAAAGGATGGGTCACTTTTTGTTGAAAATGGAGCAACATTCCAAGCGGCGGGAACACAGTCACACGTGTTCGGCGGGCAGTTTACTATTTCAGGAGGAGGGACCTTCACATCAGGGAACTCATCTGTGTCATTTACCGCATCAACGACCGGGAAAACTATTACACCAAGCACCTCAGCATTCTACGACCTCTCATTTACTGGGTCAGGAGGAGGATGGTCTTTTGGCTCCGTCTCTGCGACAGCGACAAACAATGTTGTTATTTCTGGCGGATCTGTCGCCCTTCCCACAGGAGTATTCGCTGTTGGAGGGAATTTCACCGAAAACACATCGCCATCATCCTTCTCGTCTGCAACAGGAAGTATTGTGAAGTTTACGTCCACTGCGACAGGGAAGACCATTACTGCAGGGACATCAACGTGGGCGAACCTGCTCTTTGCTGGATCTGGTGGAGCTTGGACATTCCAAGATAGCCAAGCAACATCAACAGGATCGATCACTGTCGCAACTGGGACCGTCACCATGCCCGTAGGAACCTTTGCTGTCGCAGGTGACTTCCAAAATTCTGGAGGTATTGTTACTGCAAATCAGTCATCTGCGCTCAAGATGACGGCGACATCCTCAGCGACAGTACGCATGGGAGGCTCATCACTTGGACAGCTCTTGTTTGCTGGGGGTGGTACGTATACCATGGCTGACACAAACGCAACAACGACAGGGTCACTCAGAATTCTTTCGGGGACCACCACGCTTCCATCGGGTGTTCTGGAAGTACGACAATCTTTTGTAAACTCAGATACATTTACCCATGCGTCTGGAACAGTAAAGATGACTGGGACGACGACGGGATATTTTGTTACAGCTGGTAATTCACAGTTTGCCAATCTTGAATTCAACAATGCAGGTGGTGGATGGACAATGACAGGAAATGCGACAACATCTGGGACCTTCTCTCTTTTCGCCGGGACATCATATACGCAAACTTCTGGGACAACGTTAGAAGTTCGAAGTACGTTTACAAATCTCGTTGGAGGAGCGGCGACGACATGGACAGGATCACGACTCGCAATAAATAATGGATCGGCAAACTACACAATAAACTCTAAGACGCAAGGCGGAGATCTCTACAACATTCTTGCAATTGGGACATCAACGCAGCTTCGTTCATGGAATTCATCAGCAAGCACGTATGAAGTGAACCCAACTGCATCGCTCTACTCTCAGGATCATGCTGGGGTTGATGGGAATGTGTATATCTTTGGAAATTATTCTCGCACAAGTGGAACCGATTACTGGAGCTACGCAACAGACTTTGACGGGACAGCCCTCGGGGGATCTTCTCGAGTTGTCACTGTTCGTCATGCAAGCGGAGCGACAAGTTCATTCTCTGGTGCAACACTTCAGGTCACAGGTGCGTCTGGAGCAACAACAACTATCACAAACCAAGGTAGTGGTGTCTTTGATTGGATTATGTCAGCGGGGACACTCTCTGCAAACTATTTTTCAGTACGAAATATGGCAACGAGTGGCCTCCAAATTCTCGGAGCAACAACTCTTTCAACGTTCCAAAATGGTGACTTTGAGCTTGCGGTGAATGGTGGAACCCTTGTGTCCATCTCATCAACAGCGATTGATCAAAATGCATCTTCGTTTTATTCCAGAATGCGGTTTGCAACATCAACCTCAATTACCGGACATAACGTTGTCCGTAGCGGAACCTCAAGTGCGTCAATTACGTTCCAGACCCATACCGGAAACCTTGCAGGCGAAGGATTCGACGATGATGGCGGTGATGCGTGTGGGCAGATTCGTTTCGACGACAGCGCTTGTCTCTTTGTTGACCAGCCACACTACCGTTGGCGATACGATGACGGAGGTGAGGGGGTCCCTGCAAGTGAATGGTATGACGTCAACTGGTCAAAGCGAAAGCGTGTCACAATCACAAACTCAAATGGGACAGCAGTAACAAACGCCGCAGTGAAGTTTGATGTTGAATATGACTCAGATATGCAAGCAGATTTTGATGATATCCGATTTACTGATTCGAGTGGAACGACATCACTTTCGTATTGGTTTGAAGTTGTAAACACGGGGGCAACATCAACTGTCTGGGTGAAGATCCCATCACTTGCTGCCGGTGAGACTGTCATCTATATGTACTATGGGAATAACACGGCCCCTGGGACAGGAAGTGGTACGAGTACCTTCACGTTCTTTGATGACTTTGAAGATGGAAGTCTCAGTGATTACTCCGGAGACACCTCGCTTTTCTCAGCATTGGCAACGATGAATTACGAGCGTACCTATGGTCTCGGTGCTTCTGCTGGTAACGAAACTTCGCAGAATACAAGCGGTATTGGACAAGCGTCACTTGGCATAAGTAGAGATACAACGTTCCGGTACTATCAATATGTTAATACGGGGTTCAGTGACGAGCCATGTTTCTTGTTTGGAGTTCAGTCCCCAATAACACTTCACCAGAATTACGGTATTTGTTTTGAACTTCCTGGGACAGATAAGCTCACTATTTCGAAGAATGTTGCCTACAACTACAAAGACGGTGGAGCAACACAGCTTGCTTCCACGACGGTAACATGGGTAAGTGGATGGTACGAGTCTCGTGTGAACTGGCTCTCAACCGGAGTCATTACTGTGAATGTCTATGATGCGAATGGGGATTTCTTTGCTGCAGCAACCACAACAGATTCGACATATTCATCAGGAGGTATTGGTTTCACCTATTGGTACCAGCACGGAGGATGGGACATCCCACGAGTATTCCCTTATACAGCGATTCTACCGACAACTGTTACTGGACCAGAGCAATCAAATAGTGGAGCATCGTGGAGTGCATTGCTCGATACAATACTTTCCAATCAGCTTCCAAATCAAAATGTACGCCTCCGTCTCCAGGTGAAAAACTCCGGAACATCTCTTGTTGGAGAACAATTCCGACTCCAGGTTGCTCCAAAGGGGGCATCACCAAACTGTCAGTCTGTTTCATCAGGAAGTTATAGTGATGTGCCTGGAAGTGGCTCTTGTGGTAGTGCTGTTGCATGTATGTCTGCTTCCAGTCAGTTCGTCAATCATGCGCCCACGTCTGATCTTCTCTCTGTGCCAACAGGAAGCACCTTTACTCCGGGGGAAATGTTGGAAGATACCACAAACCAGACCAACAGCATGAATGTCTCGAACGGACAGTACACGGAAGTCGAATATAATTTCCAAATAACAAGTTATGCTAACGCACCATCATATTGTTTCCGCACAACAAAAGCAGGTGTTGCACTCGATAATTACTCAAAGGTCGCAGAAATGACCGTGCTCTATCCACCATCAATTACGGAATATCACTTCAATAACGATCAGAATATTGCCCTCGTCGAAGGAGCAACAACGACAGTCTATGCTACGGGGACCGTTACCGATCTGAATGGATATACTGATTTGCAGTTTGCCACAACAACCATGTATCGTTCTGGACTTGCGTTGGGGCGCATGTGTAGTGCCGATCAAAACAACTGTTACCAGATCGCATCAACATCGTGTTCGTTCAGTAGTTGCGCAGGAAATAGTTGTCAGTTCTCTTGTGGAGCAGATATTTACTATTTTGCTGATCCAACAGATATTGGAAGTACATATGCGTCAGAAAACTGGCAGTCCATTACGGATATTGTAGATTCATCACTCACAAGAGTCTCGGCATCGTCTTCACAAGAGCTGTATACACTGCGTGGCTTCTCAGCATCAAGCACTATTGCATATGGATCCGTCACTGTTGGGCAAAATTCAGGATCATATAATCCAACGACAACGATTCGGAATACAGGAAATACACCATTAAATCTCCTTGTATCCGGAACAGATATGACAAATGGTTCCTCGACAATTGTTGCGGCAAACCAAAAGTATGCAACATCGAGCTTCTCGTATGGTTCATGTACGTCGTGCCAAACACTCGCAACATCGCCGCAGTCATTTGCGCTGAACCTCTCTAAACCCACAACGACGGTCGCTGTCACAACCGTAATGTATTGGGGAATCAATGTGCCATCGGGTACAGCTGCCACGACGCACACTGGGTCAAACACCCTGACCGCAAATTGAGTCCTTAAAAGGGAATCCACAGGGCAGGGGAGTAAATACTCTATATAATAGAGTGAGGTATGATCCGTCCGGAGAAACGATGGGCTCCTTTTGCCGTATCCTTGTCTGGGGGAGCCTTTCTGCTCTATCTTCTTGCTCCGATCTTCGGACTTGCACAGTCGGACTTTACTCCCCCGAAGCTTTCAAATATCAACATTAAGTCAGTCACAGCGACAAGTGCCACAGTCACTTGGGAGACAGATGAGGAAGCGGAATCTTTGATCAACTACGGCCTTGATAAAAACTATGGAATAGCGCGTGATCCAGTCGCGAATAAAAAATCTCACAGTATCATTCTTGAAGACTTGCTTCCCTCGACGGTGTATCACTTAAGAGCCGTCTCCTCGGATGTTGGAGGAAACCAAGCAGTCTCTGGCGACTATACAATCATTACATCTGGAACAAAAAAAATTGAAAGCATTGAGAAGCTCCCCCGTGAAGAGCAGGCAAATGTCGAGCGAGCAATTGAAGCAATTGAAAAGATCAAAACCCCTGAAGGATTAAATGCTGTTGCTGTCGCTGTTTCTGATACAGCAAAACGCATTCTCGAAGCTCCGAGAATTATCGGGACTCCGCACATCGATGAGTTGGGTAGCGATTATGCTGTGATATCTTGGGGGACTGATCAGGAATCGAACTCGGTTGTTGAAATCGCTGCGCAAGATGAGTATCAACCAGACGCCGCAGACCCATATGTTTCAAAGCAAGGTGAGCCAAATGAGCGAGTTTCTGATCACGTGATTCGAGTGATCGGGCTTCGCCCCGGCACGCTTTACCATTTTCGTGTGTCTTCTGAGGCGACACTTGGGCTTATTGGCAAAAGCAAAGATTTCACACTGACGACAAAGTCTATTCTCCCAATCATTAGCACATTTCGTGTGTTAAAGGCAGAAGAATACTCAGCAACGCTTGGGTGGACAACAACGGTCCCATCTTCAGGCGTTATTGAGTTCACAAACTTGAAGACGAAAGAATCACGCTCTGCCGGAACTCCAAATCTCGCAACTGCACATACAGTAAAGTTGAACGATCTCAAGCTTGGGAGTAAGTACCAAGCAATTCTTAAAGTCGAAAATGCTCAAGGAGATAAAGTTATTTCAAATCCTATTCAGTTCACGACAGTAAAGGATCAAGCACCACCTCTCATTTCAAAAGTTGCAAACGAATCGACGCTTTACCCATCTGCAGAAGCAAAAGTGCAGACCATTGTATCTTGGTCTACAGACGAGCCGGCATATTGTCAGTTTTTCTATCGAGAAGGCATTGCTCCTGGTATTGAGCCAACAGGTTTAGGAGAGAATAAGGAGCCAAAGTCAGCACACGTACAAGTTGTTGTCGAGTTCATGCCCTCGACGGTGTATCAATATTGGGTTGAATGTAAAGACTTGGCTGGAAACAAGATCAAATCGGAGAACTTTGTCCTCTTCACTCCGAATAAGGAGAAAAGTATTATTGATATCATCCTCGAGAACTTTGAGGGGACATTCGGCTGGGTCAAAAACATTGGTAAGTAGTCCGGTATAAAATACGTATGGAACATAATATTTTGAACATGAAACTCAAACATTCTCTCGTTGCTGCTGTGTTGCAAAATAAACTCTAGTATGGCTAAACCAATTATTTTTGCAGACAACATCGAGATTACCTATAACCTTGGAAAAAGTAATGAATTCAAGGCGAATAAGGGAACAACCGTAGAGATTTTTCCTCACGAATACATCATTCTCTTTGGTCCATCAGGATGTGGGAAATCGACACTCCTCTATAGTATGTTTGGGGTCCTACAGCCGTCGAAAGGAAGAATGTGGGTCAAAGGGGAAAGTATCTATGATTATTCTCCAATGGAGATGGTGCTCTACCAGCGCAAGATCATGGGTATTATGTATCAGCAATTTAACCTCATCCCCTCAATTACTGTTCTCGATAATGTGGCCCTCCCACTTATTTTTGCGGGTGTCGCTGCAAAAGAGCGTGAGGAAAAAGCTTGGGAATTGTGCCGACGTTTTATGATTGACCAGGTGGCACACAAGCGACCGCCACTTCTCTCTGGAGGACAACAGCAGCGTGTGTCCGTTGCTCGGTCGCTCGTGAACGATCCCGAGATTCTTATTGCAGACGAGCCAGTTGGAAACCTCGACTCCATTACTGCTGCGCAGGTTATGGATACATTGGCTGAAATTAACGACAAAGATAAGAAAACCGTTATTCTTGTTACCCACGATGCGAAGTACCTCCCATATGCACACCGTGTTGTATATATGGCTGACGGGAAAATTGTGCGCATTGTCCCAAATCCGGAAAAACGACAAATTATTCAGCCGCCTCCAGGGTCAACGATTATTACAGAGATTGAACAACTCTCTCGTATCTATCCGTATGACTCTCCACAAGAACTTCAGGTGAAAAGTGTCGTGAACTTCATTACTCAAGACATTACATATGATCAAATTTTGCGTTTGGAAAAAATGACTGAGCAGGTGATCAATGGAAAGATGAATCAAGATGCATATTTGCGCCTTCTCATGCTGGAGTATGAAAAAGGTGGAGCTGGTATTGACGTCTCTCAAGCAACAAAAATGAGCGAACGTGTTGAAAAAGTCCTCGATCACGGAAGAGATGTAGCACGATTTCGTAGGATGGTTGCTGGGGTCACAGGAATTCCAAAGACACAGTATGTCGAGCGTCTTGAGCAGTTTCTTATTGAAGAAAGTCAGCTTCAGCTTACTCAAACACAGCGACAGCATTTGAACGAAGCCATTGAATATCGTATTGGAGGATTCACAAAAAAAGAAGATTTCTTCAATCAACTCTCTCTTTCTCCTGACCAAGGAGGTGTTGGACTTTCATATAAACAAGTGTCTGACGCCACGCGCCTTATTGAGAAATTAATCGCACAGGGAGTGATGCACATTGGCTCTGCCCACCACTAATATATCTATGCGTTTACAAGACATTGCAATGCTATCGACACGTATGTTTAAGACGAACCCCGCTCGTACGTGGCTGACGATCGGCGGTATGGGTGTCGGAACTGGTGCCGTCGTCACCTTGGTGGCGCTAGGATTTGGCCTACAAGGAATTATTCTTGAGCAAATTGTTCTTGGAGAAACCCTTCTGTCTCTCTCAGTCAACAACCCTCCTTCAAAAGTTATTACACTCACCAAAGATAATGTTGAAAAATTGAAACGTCTTGAGAATGTTAAGGATGTTGCGCCGATGGCTAGTGTGGCAGCTCTTATTACGACACAAGGGCAGTCAGGCGAGAGCTTAACAGGGAATACGTTTCTTCAGGGTGCTGATCCTGCATACTTTCGTTATACAGGTACGAATGTTATCGAAGGTGAGATTTTTACAGATGAAAATGCCGCAAAACTTAAAGACGGAGTCATCCTCACAAAGGCGGTATTAAAGCTGTTTGCTATCGAGGATCCCAAAAAAATGATAGGAAAGAAAGTCACATTTCGGGCATTTATTCCTATTGAAGGAACTGATGAAGTCACGGAAGTCGATATCCCAAAAGAGTACCGTGTCGTGGGAGTAACAAACGAAGAAAATTTCATCGGCACATTTATTCAACTCTCGGAATTGTCTGGGAATATTTCAATCAATACATACGACAAAGCTCAAGTGCGTGTGACTAAAGTTGATTTTCTCGATCTCGTTCAGGCAGAAATCGTCAAACAAGGATTTGTTGTGACTGCGCTCTCAAAAACTGTTGAACAAGCAAACAAAATCTTCCAAGGTATTCAAGCGGTTCTTGCGGTGTTCGGAGGTATCGCACTTACTGTGTCTGCTATTGGAATGTTTAATACGATGACCGTGACTCTCCTCGAGCGTACTGGAGAAATTGGTATCATGCGTACGCTCGGAGCATCTGCTGGAGATATTAAGATTCTTTTTATTTCTGAATCAGTGATTGTGGGTACCCTTGGGGGGTTGATGGGAATTGCTTTTGGGCTTGCGATCGGTCTCACTCTTAACGGACTCATGAATGTTGCTGCTTCAAACTTTGGAGGGAAATCCGTATCACTCTTTCGGTTCCCAATGCCGTTCCTCGTCTTCATTACCGTGTTTTCCGGTGTTGTGGGTTTTTTGACAGGGGTATTTCCAGCACGTCGTGCATCGAAACTTGATCCACTTGACGCTATTCGTTATAAGTAGTCTTTAGTCAAAATAGGCATTTTTCCATGGAAAAGGGGAGAAATTTGTGGATAACTGTGTATAACCTTGTATAAAACCTATGGATTATAAGGGTATAATGTTTTGGGAAAGAGGCATGAAAACGATTAAGGAACATCTCCGTCATTTTCAATATTTTGAAAGTGGAAAGGCTAGTATTGGAGCGCTTTTTCTTGGCGTCGGTGTGATCCTCTGTGGACTCTTGGTTGATTTACCAAAAGTAAGTCTTATAGAGCGTGCTGCTGCGGCGAATGCGACCACATCGGTTACCGTTCTCAATACACCACCAGACTGGACAGTCTACGCAAACGAAGATCCAGGATCATCAACAACAACTCCTACAAATGTTGGGTCCCAGATTACATGGAGGGCAACCGCAACAGACTCCTCAAACGATTCTTACTACCTTCTTATTTGTAAGAATTTCTTATCTGGTTCGTCGACTGTCATTGGTGGGGTTCCTACCTGTGGAGGTGGAAACGCTGCGAATCGTTGGGCAGTCTCTTCGCTGACAACCAGTGGATCGACGACGGTGGCAGCGACCACAACATACAGTTCTGATGCTGAATCAAATCCTTGGTATGCGTGGATTTGTGACAACAATGGATCAAATCCTCAGTGTAATCCAGCGTATTCTCAAGGAACAACCGGCACGACATCCTCACCATTTTCTGTAAATCACGCTCCATCGTTTACGGCATTTATTGACACATCTCCAGTTGATCCAGGAACAGTTGTGACATGGTACTCGACTTCCAGTGATGCAGATGTTGATGGAACAGCAGATACCGTTTCGCTTTATGTGTGCCGTTCTGCTGACTTCACGGGTTCTGCGTGTGGCGCGGGGGGGACGTGGTGTTCTGTCACTGGGTCATCGACACATCCAAGTTGTAACTACGTAATGGAGAATCCAAAACCAGACGGCAACTACACAGCATACGGATATGTTATCGATAGTCATGGATTTGCTGCTTCTGGTGGTCAACAGGGAGCCAACTCCATCATGACGATCAATAATATCACTCCCACCATTTCCGCTGCTTCAATCAGTCTTCTTGACACAGACGGTGTGGGGCCAATGAATCTCACAAATCCAAATGGCCAGACATCTGGATTCCAGGTGAAATACACAGTCGACGATCAAAATAGCTGTACAACAACATCGAATGGCGCAGAAATCACATCAGCGATATTCAATGTCTATCGTTCTGGCGTTGGCTCATCGAGCTGTGATGCTTCTGGAGAATATAACGCAAATCGCTGCTATCCATCAGCCGTTGGAGCAACTGTCTTTGGGTACTCCTGTACTCAAGACACGGGTACATGCACCGGAGTCAATGACTCAAGTGCTGCCTGGACATGTACATTCCCGCTCTGGTATCTGGCCGAATCAACTGACGGCACTGGAACTGCAACAGATACACCGTATTTTGCTCAAAACTGGCTCGCATCAGTACAAGCAGGTGATAATAACTTTGCGACATCAACACTTTCTGAAGCATCAAGTGGTAATGAGCTCAATAGCTTCCTTGCATATGAAGTG